>CBFGJN010000022.1:0-25870 GCA_965649115.1 Caldifarciminota bacterium
CCCCACTGCCGAAATAAGGGTATTTAAAAGCCGAAGGCTTATTTTTAGGGTGGGCGGGAAAATAAAGAAAAATAAATAATTTTGGAATTACTGGACACAGCAAATTGTCTTACTAATTATCCTTTAAAATTTTAAATAATGTTGTTAAGTTTAAGAATTAAAAACTTCTTACTTTTAAAGGAAGCTTATTTAGAATTTAGTAGTGGATTTAATGTTTTAACAGGTGAAACAGGTGCTGGTAAATCTTTACTATTAAAAGCTTTAAGTTTAGCCCTTGGTGATAGAATTGATTGGGAAATTTTTTCTGATCAAAAGTCAATAATTGAACTTGAAATTTTAATTCCCGATGAATATGTTAAAATTTTTGAGAATTATGGTATTGAAATTGAGAATAATATCCTTAATTTGAGAAGAATTATAGAGGGTGATAAAAAGAAAAGCAGGATTTATGCTAATGATAATCTTGTCCTTTCAAAAACTATAAATGAAATTTTAAGAAACTTAATTGAAATTCATGGACAATATGAAACTTATAAGTTATTTGATGAAAGCTATCAAATGGAAATTATTGATAGATATGCAAAATCAAGGGTTTTTGAGAGTGATTATCAAACAAAAATTATTGATAAATATGCAAATAACGAAGATTTATTAGAAGAATATAGGAATGTATATAAGCGTTGGATTGAAATTAAAAATTCATATTTGGAAATTCAGGAAAAAAAAGAAAGATATAATCAAGAGATTGATTTTTTAAAATATCAATTAGATGAGATTGAAAATGCTAATTTAAGAATTGAAGAGGAGGAAGAACTTCTTAAAAAGCTTGAATACTTAAAAAAAATTGAACAAATTAAAGAGGTTAAGATGCTAATTGAAGATTTAGTTTTTAGTAGCGAAGATAGTGTTCTTTCAAGGTTATCTTTAATTTTAAGAAAAGTTCAAAGCTTAAAAGAAATTGATGAATTTAATGAAATTTCAAACAAAATTGAAAATGTTATATATGAAGTTAAAGAATTAAGAGAAATTTTAGGAAACTTTGAGTTTGAGGATTACGAAAATATAAATGCAATTCAGGAAAGGCTCTTTTTTTTAAATAAATTAAAGAAGAAATATGGCAAAAGTATTGAAGAATTGATAAATTATAAAGAAGAACTTAAAGAAAAAATCAAAAAAATGGAAAATTTACCTTTTGAAATTGAAAATCTGACAAAACAACTATACGAAGTTGAAAATTATTTAAATAAATTAGCAGATGAAATTAGTAAAAGAAGAAAAAGTGCAAGCAGAAAATTTAGAAGTGAAATGATAAAGTATCTTAAGGAACTTGGTATGCCTGATTCAGAATTTGTAATAAATTTTGAAGAAATTCCAATTGGTTATAATGGAAAAGATAGAATTGAATTTTTATTTTCTTCAAATAAGGAATTTCCTGTAAAACCTTTAAAAAAGGTTGCATCAGGAGGAGAACTTTCAAGATTAGCACTTGCATTAAAACTTATTATAGCAGGTAAGGAAAGTCCTTCAACACTTATATTTGATGAAATTGATACAGGTATTGGTGGGCAAGTTGCTTTAAAGGTTGCTCAAAAACTTAAAGAGTTATCAAAATTTTATCAAATTATTGTGATTACGCATCTTCCACAAATTGCAAGCTTTGCTCAAAAACACTTCTTAATAACGAAAAAGGATAGCATAACGGACATAAAAGAAATAAAAGATAATGAAAGAATTATTGAAATTGCAAGAATGTTGTCAGGTATAGTTTCAGAAGAAAGTTTAGAGCATGCTAAAACTCTACTTTTTAATTCTGATGCTTTATAATTTTGGCACTAATTATGATTAGAATAAGTGAAGGTAAGGTTTTACCAGGTAGCTGTAAGACATTTTCGGTTGGTTTTTCATCTAGTGATAAACCATTTATAGCAGGTGTAGAAGCGGGAAAAGATGCCCTTGAAGCATTAAGCAAAAAAAATCCATCATTTGCAATATCAATTATTACAAAAAATTATGAATATAAAAAAGTTATTGAAGGAATAAAACAAGTTCTTCCTAATATAACTACTATTTCTTTGTTTTGTGATGATATTACAACATATGAAGGTTGGTCTGAAAAGGGTGTTGCAGTTGGATTATTTAGTGATGAATTTAAAATTGATTATTACTTAGCAAAGGGTTTTTCTTTAAGTTCAAAAAAGGCTCTTAAAGATGCATTTTCTGAAATTTTAAATAGTCCAAAAACTTATAAGAATGATTTGCTATTATTTATTATTCCAGGCTCAATACCCTTAGCAGGACAAAATTCAATTATTACAATAGAAGAAATAAAAGATCATTTTGATTGTATAGTTGGAGGTGTTGTTGGAAAATTGAATAGTGTGGAATATCAGACATTTATCGTAGATGATAAAGCATGGACTGACCACGCAATTATAATTAGAATTCAAACAAATGAAAATTTTTCAGTATCTCAAAGCTATGGTTTTCATCCTTTAAGACCATTTGTTGTGACATCTGTCAAAGGTGATATGATAATAAGTTTAGATGATGGACCTGCTTTTTACTCATTAATTAATGTTTTATCAAAGAAGGGGATTGATGATGGACAAATAAGAGATCCTGTTAAGGCTCAAAAACTTTTATCTTCATTTCAATTTGCTATTGCTGATAAGTCAAGACCTGGCTTATTTAGGTCAATTGTTCCACTTGCAATCACAGAAAGAGGTATAAGAGTTAATTCATTTATAAATGAGAATTCAACATTGTGGCTTATGGAGTTTAGTAAAGAGGAGATATTTGAAGGAGTTGATAAAATGTCTGGAAGAATTTTAAATAATTTAAAGTCAATTTCAGGGGGTATTATTTTTGAAAATACAATAAGAAAAATTCTTCTTGGAACAAATGATTATGTAAAGGAGAAAAAAATTATTTGGGATAATTTAAAATCGCCTTTTTTGGTTATTGAAACAATTGAAGAAATCGTATATAGTGAAAACCTTTATGGAGGAAGTCATAGTGGTTCAATTTTAGGAATTTTTTATGAAGGAGGTAAATGATGGAAAAGATAGAGGAGCTTTTAAATCAACTTATAAGGAAGGTGCCCCAAATAAGGGCTGCTGCTGTTGTTAATACTGAGGGAATTGTTATATCATCTGTTCTTGAAGGTGATATAAGTGAAGAGAATTTTGGAGCAATGTCAGCAGCACTTTTAGGACTTGGTGATAGCGTTTTATCAGAAGTAAAAGGAGGTAAATTATCTGAAATATATGTAAAGGGAATTGATAAGATGATACTTCTTTCAAAAATATCAAAAGATCATCTATTATCGCTATCAATAAGCTCTGATGCTCCACTTGGACTTTTACTTGTTGAAGTTAGAAAAACTGCTAAACTTATAAGTTCCGTTTTAGCTGAAATAGAAAAATCTCAACCTACTGTTGATATAAGTGATTTACTTGGAGGTGATACATCTATTATAGAAGGTTTATCATTTAAAGATTTGTTAGAGGAATGAGGAGGGAAAAATTATGTTCATAGATACTAAGAAAAAAGAAATCAATGTAAAAATTGTTTATTATGGTCCTGCTCTTTCAGGTAAAACTACAAATTTGAAAGTTATTTATGCAAAACTCAATCCTAAGTTTAGAGGTGAGCTTGTGACTGTTGATACAAAAGGTGAAAGAACATTATATTTTGATTTTCTTCCTGTTGAAATTACACTTGCTGGTGGTTTTAAAGTAAAATTTCATATTTACACTGTTCCTGGTCAAGTATTTTATAGAGCTTCAAGGAAGCTTGTTTTAAAAGGTGCTGATGGTATTGTTTTTGTTGCAGATTCTTCACCAGAAAGAAGGGAAGCAAATATACAAATTATGCAAGAGCTTTCCGAAACACTTGAAGAACAAGGAACACCTCTTGGAACAATTCCTATCGTTTTACAATATAACAAGAGAGATGTTCCTAATGCCCTTGATGTTGAAACACTTCAAGCTGACCTAAACCATTTAAATGCCCCCTATTTTTTGGCAGTGGCAAGTCAAGAAAAAGGGGTATTTGAAACGCTTGATGCCATTGTTAAACTTGTTATTAAGAAACTAACAAGTAAAGCACCTGTATGAGCGTTACTTCAATTGGAAGCTTAATTGATTTAAGTTCTGACATTTTATTAGAACTTGATAACAACTATAACATTAAAGTTTCAAATAGGAAATTTAGGGATTATTTTGGAGATATTAATAATTTCTTCTTAATTTTTCCTGAATCTTATAGAGATGCTGTATTAAAGCTTATTGAAAATGTTAAAAAGACGCTAACACCTTTAAATATAAGAATACCTGTTGTTACGAAGGAAAAGCAAGAAGTTGCTTATCTTAAAGTTTTTCCTATTGAAAGAGGCATTCTTGTTTCAATAAGACCTCAAAAAGTTTCAAGCATTACTGAAGATATAATAAACACAATTGATTATGGTATTATTTTGGTTTCAAAAGAAGGTTTCTTGATTTATTCTAATAGTTATGCTAAAAATTTTGAGGATTATCAAAGTGAAATCATAAAAAACGCATTAAAAAATCAAGATAAAACATTTGAATTAAGTGTTAAAGATAAAGTTTTTGAAGTTATTCAGAAAGACTTTGAAAGAAAAATTAGTGGTAAAATTATATTATTTAGAGATATTACGCAAATTAAGAGAATGCATGATTTAATGTCTTTGGTCGATAGGTTAAGTTCAGTAGGATTGATTGCTGCCTCTCTTGCTCATGAAATTAAGAACCCTCTTACAAGTATAAAGGTTCTAGCTCAAACCTTAGCTAATGATTTAAGTAATGACAAAAGGGAAATTGCTTTAAGAATATCAAGACAGATAGATAGGGTAAATGAATTAATCTCAAAACTTCTTATATATACCAAACCTTCAAAATCAAAGCCAATTTACATAAATCCGATTGAAGTTATTGAAGAAGTTGAAGGAATTCTATATGGACAAATTTTAAATAAGAAAATTAAATTTTATAAAGAAGTTAATAGAAATATTGAAATTTTTGTAGATCCAAAGGATTTACAACAAATACTTTTAAATTTAATTCTCAATTCAATAGATGCAGTAGATGAAGGTGGTTATATAAAGGTGGAGGTTGGCTTGTCAGGAATTGTGTCAGATGATTTAGAACCACTTGCTTACATTAAAGTTATTGATAATGGAATAGGTATTCCCCCTGATAAATTGAAGGAAATTTTTTATCCATTTTGGACAACGAAGAAAGGTGGAACTGGTCTTGGTTTATTTGTAGTTCATAAACTTGTAAAAGATAATGGGGGTATGATAGAGGTGGAGAGTGAGTTAAATCGTGGAACGATATTTACTTTGTACTTTAAAGGGAGGATGAAAAATGAGAAGAATAATGATAGTAGATGATGAAGAAGATATTGTTTTAGGTCTTTCGCGATTTTTAAAGAAGAACGGATATGATGTTATTTATGAAACGAGCCCTAAAAAAGCCTTAGAATTACTATCTGCTGAACCTAGTGATATACTAATAGCAGATGTTAAGATGGATGAGATGTCAGGATTGGAACTTATAAATGAAGCAAGGAGGAAGAATCCAGATATAAAAGTTATTATTATGACTGCAAGAGGTTCAGAGGAAATTGAAAGAATTAGTTATGAAAGAGGTGCTCTTGAATATCTTGAAAAACCATTTGATGTTGAGTATCTTTTGGAAGTTCTTAAAAGGATAGAAGCAGGTGGATTTAAGGGTGTTGTTAAAGAACTTGGGCTTATTGATTTTCTTAATATATTACATATGGAAAGAGCATTAGCTGTTGTGAATGTTACATCTGCTGTTGGAAGTGGGAGGATATATTTTCAAGATGGTGAGATTGTTCATGCCCAATTTGTTAATCTTGAAGGAATTGATGCTTTAAAAGAAATACTTAATTTAAAAGGTGGTTCTTTTAGTGTGGAAAGGAATATAAAACCCCCAAAAATAACTGTTAGAAAATCATTTAATAATCTAATGCTTGAATTGTTTGCTAAAACTGATGAAGAAACATCAGAAATTGAAGTTGAAGAATTTAGTATAATTAGCCAGGTTAAAAAAATCCCTGATGAAATTTATCAAAAACTTGATAAGGAAATATCTTCATTATTTAGTTTTGATAGTAATTTGAAAAGTTTTGGAGTATACGATACTGATGGTAATGTTTTATACCTAAAAGGAGAAGATTTTAGTTCGCTTATTTCGGAAATTTCAAAAATTAAAGGTTTTAGTGAGTGTTCAATTGAGCTAGAAAATAATAAAATTATCTACATAAAAAAGGAAGTTGATAACTTCTTTGTTATTGAAATTTCTAATACATCCTTGTCTCTTATAAAGGTTAGATTCTCAAAAACTATAAGTAATTTAAAAGAAATTATAAAAGGAGGAAAGTGATATGGAAAAGATACAACAAATCTTGAAAAATCTTTCCCAAGAACTTCCTGGTTATGTTGCAGGTGCAATTGTAGAAGGTGAAGAAGGACTTACAGTTGTTGAAGAGAGGAAAGTTCCTGATATTGATGTTCAAATAAGTGCTGCTTATAGTGTTGAATCGTTGAAATTCCAAGAAAGAATTGTTAGTTCTTTGAGTAGTTCTGATAAGCCAAAGTTTATATTATCAATAAGCAATAATTATTTGATAATTACGCAACCTATAAACAATAGTAATTTCTATTTGCATATTATAACAAATAGGGAAAAAAGCTCGCTTGGAATAATAATTGCTTTACTATCAAGATATGAACAAATTCTAAACAAAGCTATTGCTGATTGGGTTTTATGAGGGGGAGAGCTTATGGAATAACTGACTTGGGTAGAAAAAGACCAAAAAATGAAGATTTTTTTGCAATGGATCCTTCAATTGGATTATTTGTTGTTGCAGATGGACTTGGTGGAAGAATGTCAGGTGATAAAGCAAGTTATGAAGCAACTCAGACATTTATTGAAAAATTAAAAAATTTAATGAGTTATTATGATGACCCAAAATTAATACTTGAATCTGCATTTAAAGAAGCAAGTAAAAGAGCTTATGAGATAAGTAATTCTGATGAGTACTATGGGGCAATGACAACATTTACAGCTTTATTTTTGTATAAATCAAAGTTTTATATTGTTCATGTTGGTGATACAAGAGTTTATTTATTAAGGGCAAATAGATTTTTTATTCAATTAACGGAAGATGATACACAAGCTCAAATTCTTGTAAAGAAAAAAGCATTATCTCCAAAAGAGGCAGAAGTTCATCCTTCAAAGCATGTCCTTACTAAGGCTCTTGGTCATAAGCCACTTATAAGACCGAAATTGTACATAGGAAATGTAATGAATGGTGATAAATTTTTATTATGCTCTGATGGGCTATATATTTATTTTTCAAATGATGAATTGAAAGAAATAGTAAAAAAATATAAACCAAAAGAAGCTGTTGAAATACTAATAAAATTAGCAAATGATAGAGGTGGTGAAGATAATATAACTGCTATCGTAGTTGAGATAATTAAGAGTGATAGTTCAATTTTTGGACAAATAAGGGCATTTTTTGAAGCTGTTTTTAATTCTTCATATAAATGATTTAAAAAATTTTAAGGAAAGTGCTTTGTCCAAGAGAGGAGGCAAGGCTCCCTTACCGAATGAAAATACATTAAGTAATTTAAATAATTTATGAAAATTTTAGAAATTTTTTGATCTTTCTTTTGGGGGTTTTTGATTAGGGGGCTTCGCCCCCTAACAGAAAGTTGGGATTTATAAGCCGAAGGCTTAAATATTTGGAACTTTAAAATTTTCACTCTATGAAATGGAATGAAGAAGTTTTTAGAATGTACGATATAAGAGGAATTTCTGAGGTTGATATAGATGAAGAATTTGCTTATAAGCTTGGACTTGCTTATGGTTTATATGTTGGTGGAAGTGGAAATGTTAGTGTTGGAGGAGATGTTAGATTAACTACTGAAAATTATAAAAGGGCTTTAATTGATGGATTAAGAGATAGTGGATTGAATGTAATAGATATTGGAGTAATTCCAACACCTCTTATGTACTTTTCATTATTTTGTGTAGATGTTATAGGGGGAATTCAAGTAACAGCAAGTCATAATCCAAAAGAATATAACGGATTTAAAATTGCTATTGGTAAAGAAACAATTTATGGAGAGCAAATTCAAAAACTAAAAGAAATTATGAAAAGTCATTTAGTTAAGTCAAAAATGAGAGGAAATTACCAAACATTAAATATAACTCAAATGTATGTAGATTTTATAAAAAAGAAATTTCAATTTCAAAAAAATTTTAACATTGTAGTTGATACAGGCAATGGTGTTGTGGGACCAATAATAAAAGATATTTTTGAAGTTTTAAATATAAAATTTAAAGGACTTTTTATTGAACCTGATGGTTCTTTTCCAAACCACCTTCCCGACCCAACAGTTGTAGATTATATGAAATGGGCAATTGAGGAAGTAAAAAATAATAATTATGATGGAGCTTTTGGTTATGATGGAGATGGTGATAGAATTGGTGTTGTTGATGAAAAAGGAAACCTTGTTTTTGGGGATAAAATAACAGCTATAATTTCAAGAGGAATTATTAAAAAGTATAAAAATCCTAAAATTATTCTTGATGTTAAGTGTTCAAAAGGTGTTGTTGAATATATTAAAAAGTTAGGAGGTGAAGTGATTTTATATAAAACTGGACATTCACTTATGAAAGCTAAACTTAAAGAATTAGATAGCCCTCTTGCTGGTGAAATGAGTGGTCATATATTTATTAAGGACGATTTCTTTGGATATGATGATGCTATTTATAGTTCTCTTAGATTTTTAAAGGAGATTGAAATATCAAACAAAAGCTTTTATGAAAATTTTGAAGAAATTCCATTTTATTATTCAACACCAGAAATTAGAGTTGAAGTTGAACCTGAAAGTAAAAAGTTTGAGATTGTAAATGAAATGGTAAAAATTTTTAAGGAAAAAAATTATAATGTGATAGATATTGATGGAGCAAGAATAGAATTTGATGATGGTTTTATATTAATTAGAGCTTCAAATACTCAACCCGTTTTAGTTTTAAGATTTGAGGCAAAAACAAAGGAAAAATTAGATTATTATCAAAACATTTTATATGATGAACTTAAAAAATTTAAAAATTTTGTAAGACTTCCTTGATTTATCCATTTCTTTTATTATTTTTTATTTTAGTTATAACGAAGTTATTCACTATTGGTGTTTTTGTTGATGGGATGACTTATGCAAGTATATCAAGAAATTTAGCAGAGGGGTATGGTTCATTCTTAAAACCACTTTATACCCTTACAATTTATAATGAGTTTTATGAACATCCTCCACTTCAATTTATTTTAGAAAGTTTGTTTTTTAAAATTTTTAAAGATCACTTTTGGACGGAAAAACTTTATTCAACAATGGTTGGGCTTTTAAGTCTTATTTCTTGTTCTATTATCATTAAAATAATTAATAAATATGAAAATTTAAAATTGCCTCTTTTTTCTGCTTCGTTTGTTCTTATTTCAATCCCTTTAACATCTTGGATTATTTTAAATAATATGCTTGAAAACACACTTGTTCTGTTTTTATTGTTATCTTTTATCTTTCTCTTGCTTTCAATTTACAAGAATCCCCTATTTTCAACAATTTCGGGATTATTTTTGTTTCTTTCATTCTTTTCAAAAGGTCCTGTTTGCTTATTTATTATAATTTTTCCATTCTTTTATTTGAGAAGATTATCCTTTAAGAACATTCTTATTATCGTTTTTTTTCTTTTAGTTGGATTTTCATTATTCCTTTTTAATGAAAGTATCTTTAATTATCTTAAAATCTATTTTAAAAATCAAGTTTTGAACAGTGTTCTTGGACATCGTGAAATTGTTGGAAATAGATATGACCCGATTTTAAAAACAATTAAGGAAATTATTGTTCCTTTTTTATTTCTTTTTATAATTTCTATCTCAAAACGTTTGAGAATTTACTTTGATAGTTTAACGAAAAAATTTTTAATTCTTTCTGTAATTGCAGTTTTACCGCTTACAATTAGTCCAAAGCAAATGGATTGGTACGTTTATCCTTCCTTTCCATTCTTTTCTATAACAATTTCTTTAATTTTTAGAGATACATTTTACGAAATTGAAAACGTTTTTAAATTTAACTTTATAAAAGTTATCACAACTCTTATTTTACTTATTTGTCTTCTAATTTCAATTAAAAATTATGGTAAAATTTCAAAATATCAAGAATTTCATATTGATTTTAAAAATTTTAAGCCTTCAAGTCAAAAGGTTGTTGGTGTTTGTCCTAAAAGTTTAATAAATGATTGGGTTTTAATAGCGCTTTCACAAAGATATTTGAAATTTAGTTTTGATTTGAATGTTGATAGTGTTATTTTTTCAACAAGAGATTGTAATTTAAAATGCTCAAAAATTTATCCCCCAAACTATAAAAATTATTATATATGCTATAATAAATCAATTTAAAGCTGCTCTGTCTAGTAATTCTGAAAATATAATCATTTCTATATTTTTCCCACCCGCCCTGAATTTAAGCCTTCGGCTTCAAAATGCCCATATTTCGGTTATGGGGGGGCGAAGCCCCCCATAAGTTCCCCCATTGTTCCAGGCATTTTAGTGAATTTTTGATAAGTTATTGATTATCAATTATTTAACACCATTTACTAGACAAAGCAAATTAAAGCTGCTTTGTCCAATAATCATTGTTAAGTTGTTGATTATCAATGACCTATAAAAATTTTAAGGAAATTATTAATTTTATTGGGGGATTTTAAGGGGGCGAAGCTTTAAGCGGAAGGCTTAATTTCAAGGTGGGAAAAATATAGTAAAATAAATAGTTTTAATTTTTATTATTATCCTTTAAAATTTTACTTATGAAAGATGGAAGAAATGAAATAGCATTAAAAAGGCTAAATTTAGCAAAGAGGTATTTGGAAAATGCCAAAGAAGATTTAAAGAAAGCTGGAATTGATAAAAAAGCTAAGCGTTATATTGATATAAAATATGTAGCAAAGGCATCTGGAACAGCTTATTTATCAGCACTTGAAGCCTTAAAGGCATTATTTATTTCTAAAAATTTGGTTTCTGATGAAGAGGTAAAGGATAAGTTTAAGAAAGTTGAGGAATTTTATAAAGGGTTGAGGAGCATTAAAGGTTTGGGAAAAGATAGAGACTTATTATTAAGTCTATTTGATGATGTTTATAATATTCTTCATCTTGGTGGTTATTATAGAGAATTACAAAGTAAGAAAGCAATAGATGATGGTTTTGAAAAAGTAGAAAAAATTATTAAAATTGTTGAAAGTTATGTTAAGTGATTGATTATCAATACAGAAAAGATTTTTTCATATTGAACTTTAAAATTTTCAAAGTGAAAAAATATCTCATTTTTCTATTTATTCTTTCGTGCTCATTTATAGAAGGTAATAAATTAAAAACTGAATATGAAGAATGGTTTTCAAGTTATATTAGGGGTGTAAAAGTTGGTTATAACTATTATTCTATCAAAAAAGTTTTAAATCATTATGAGGTTAAGGAGAAGGCTGTTTTAAAACTTAAAATGCTTGGACAGGATAAGGAATTAATAACATTTACCAGTGTGAAATTAGATAAAAATTTAAAAACTGTTGAATTTTCTTTTGAACTTAAAACAGATGTTCAAGTAAAAGCATTTGGAAAGGTTGAAAAAAATAAGCTAATTGTTCAATTAGAAGGGACTAACATGCCCAAAACAAAAAGGACATATGAATTGAAAAGTGATTTTTATTTACCGCAAAGTTGGTGGGCTGTAATTTTACTTGGAAAAGAACCTCCAAAAGAAATGGATGTTTATGACCCTACGAATTTTGTTTTAGGAAGTGCCAAAAGTGAAAAACTTGGAATTATTGAAACTGAATATAATGGGAAAATAGTTAAAGCATTAGCTTATAGGACTGATATGTTTGATGCTCAAACAACAATTTATATTTATAATAAAAGAATCATTAAAGTTGAATCACCATTTGATATAACTCTAATTAGTGAGCCTATGGAAAATGCTACGAAAATAGGTGAGGAAAAATTAGATGTTCTTCTAATGTTTGCTATAAAACCAGAAGGTTCTTTTAATCCTGAAAAAGATACGATTTTAATTCTACAACTTGATAGTTTAAGAGGAAATTTAGTACTAGATTTTGGTGCTCAAAGTTTATTAGAAAAAAATAGCTCATCTGCCAAAATAAAAATAATTAAACAAAATTTATCGCTTTTGAATGAAAGAGATACAATTATTCCTGATAGTGTAAAAATTTATCTTAAAGCTGATGAATTTGCCCAATCTGATCATCCTAGGATTAAAAAACTTGCTTATGAAATTACAAAAGATAAAAAGACTAATTTAGAAAAAGCAAGGGCAATAATGTACTGGGTTTGGACTAATTTAGAAAAAAAACCGACTGTAAGTGTTCCTAATGCAATTGAAGTTTTAGATATGGGTTATGGTGATTGTAATGAACATTCTGTTCTATATACTGCCTTAGCGAGAGCTGCTGGTATTCCAACTGATATTGTTGTTGGTCTAATATATGAAAATGGAAGATATTATTATCATGCTTGGAATGCGTCATATATAAATGGTAAATGGATTTGGATAGATCCAGTTTTTGGTCAGTTTCCTGCAAATGTTGGACATTTAATGCTTCAAAGAGGTTCAATTGATAAGCAAGCTGAAATTATGGGTGTTGTTGGTAAATTAAACATAAAGGTTTTGAGTGTTAATTGATGAATTTGAGAGTTTCAATTTGTCAAATTAATCCAAAAATAGGAGATTTTGAATATAATATGAAAAAAATTTTGGAATTTATTGAAAAATCAAGAAAATATAATGCTGATTTAATTGTTTTTCCAGAGTTAGCACTAACAGGATATTTAATTGAGGATTTAGCATTAAGACCGAGTTTTATTAAAGAAAGCATCAGAACATTGAAAAGAATAAGTGAATATGTAAATAATGAAGTTGTAATAATTGGATTTGTTAATGAGAAGGATGGTTTTATTTACAATTCTGCAGGAATTTTATATAAAGGAAAAATTATTGGAACAATTGAAAAATTTCATCTTCCAAACTATTTAACATTTGATGAGAAAAGAATTTTTAAAGAAGGAAGTGAATATAAAATTTTAAATATAGGTGGATATAAGGTTGGAATTGTAATCTGTCAAGATATTTGGCATCCTGATGGACCACTTAGAAAATATAGTATTTATGGAATTGATTTAGGAATTGTTATAAATGGCTCTCCATATCATGTTTCAAAACAAGAAGAAAGAGAGCATTTAATAATATCAAGAAATATAGATAACTTAATACCAATTGTTTATGTTAATCTTGTTGGTGGAGAAGATGATTTAGTTTTTGATGGTAGAAGTTTTGTAGTAAATGATGGAAAAGTTATTTCAAGAGCAAAAGCATTTGAGGAAGATTTAATGATTATAGATATTCCCAAAAGTTATTCATTAAAAAGTAAAATCCATCAAAATCGTTTAAATGAACATAAATTAGATGTTGAGATTAAGGAAATTTTTATTAAAAAAGAGCTAAAAAATAATTTTGAATTTTTTGGATTTTTAAACGAAAATCCTAATTTTGAAGAAGAAGTTTATAAAGCAATTTTAACAGGTTTAAAAGACTATGTTTTAAAAAGTGGTTTTAATAAAGTTATTGTAGGAATATCAGGAGGAATAGATTCCGCCTTAACTACGGTTTTGTGTGTAGATGCATTTGGAAATGATAATGTTATTGGTGTTTGGATGGGTAGTAAGTATAATAAACTTGAAAGTTATGAAGATGCTAAAATCCTTTCAAAAAATTTAAAAATAGAATTTTTGGAATTCAATATAGACAAAATTTTTGAAAGTTATATTTTAGAATTGAAGAAAAGCTTTAAAAATTATAGCAAAGATAAAATGGAGGAGAATTTACAATCAAGAATAAGAGGAAATATTCTTATGAGTTTATCAAATAAATTTAATGCTCTTGTTATATCAACAGGTAATAAGAGTGAATATGCTGTTGGTTATGCTACGCTTTATGGAGACATGGTTGGTGCTTATGCACCATTAAAGGATGTTTATAAAACTTGGATTTATAAAATTGCAAAGTGGCGAAATGAAAAAAATCATGTTATTCCTCAAAGGATTTTTCAAAAGCGACCTTCTGCTGAATTAAGAGAAAATCAATACGATGAAGATGAAATAGGTTCTTATCAAATTTTGGATGAGATTATTAGGATGGTTGTTGAGGATGATTTATCAAAAGAAGAAATTTTGAAATTTGTTGATGATGAAAATTATTTGAATAAGGTTTTAGAAATGATAAGAAAAAATGAATTTAAAAGAAAACTAAGCCCACTTGGTCCTAAAATAACAAAGCGAGCGTTTTATAGGGATAGAAGGTATCCAAATATTAATGTTTTTCTATGATTAGCAAAATTATTGGAGCTTCAAGAGATGAAAATAGTGTAGGTTTTGGAATTTTAAAGAATGTTATTTTTAATGGTTATAAGGGTGTTGTATATCCTGTAAATCCAAATGCTAAATCTATAATGGGTATTAAATGCTATAAAAGTGTTCTTGAAATTGAAGATGAAGTAGATTTGGCTGTTATTGTAGTTCCTTCAAAAATTGTTAAAGATGTTCTTATTGATTGTGCTAAAAAACACATTAATTATGCTATTATTATAAGTTCTGGATTTAAGGAAATAGGAGAAGAAGGCTTGAAATTAGAAAATGAAATAATTGAAATAGCAAAAAATCACAATATAAGAATTCTTGGACCAAATTGTTTTGGTATTATAAACACTGATAAAACGATTTCTTTAAATTTAACATTTTCTAAACAAATGTTAAGAGAAGGTAATATAGCATTCATTAGTCAAAGTGGTGCTTTAACAGCTGGGGTTTTAGATTATGCAAAGAATAAAAATATAGGTTTTAGTAAGGTTATAACACTTGGAAATAAAGCGGACTTAAATGAAATTGATTTTTTGAATTATTTAAAAGAAGACGAATTAACAAAAGTTATTTTATTATATTTAGAAGATGTTTCAAAAGGTAGGGAATTTCTTGAAATAGCAAGAGAAATAACTGAAAATTATAAGCCAATTTTAGCAATAAAATCAGGTAGAACAATTGAGGGAGCAAAGGCGGTTCGTTCTCATACGGGTTCTTTAACAAGTTCAGATGAATTATATGAAGCACTATTTAAACAAAGTGGTGTTATAAGGGTTGAAAGTGTTGAAGAATTATTTAATTATGCATTAGCTTTTTCACTAATTGATATTCCAAAATCAAATAAAATAGCAATTTTAACAAATGCTGGTGGTCCTGGTATTATCGCTGTTGATAGTGCTATTAGAAATAAGTTAAAAGTTCCTGAAATATCAGAGAGAACCAAAGAAAAATTAAGTAATGTTTTACCAAAATTTGCTTCATTAAGAAATCCAATAGACACAACAGCGAATATAAGCGCTAATCATTATAAGTTAGCATTAAAAATTTTAAGTGAAGATGATGATATTGACGGTATTATTGGAATTGTTGTTAGAGCCTTTACAATGGATATAAATGAGTTTTGTAATGAAATTATTGATGTCTATAAAGAAATTAAAAAACCTTTAATTATTTGTCTTATGGGTATTGTTGAAATTGAAGAAGGACTTAAAAAATTACAATCTTATAAAATTCCAACTTATAGCTTTCCCGAAGATGCCATCAAAAGTTTTGCAAAGCTATATGAGTATAAAATTTGGCTTGAAAGACCAAGAACGAACATTAAAACATTTAATGTTAATAAGAATAAAGCATTAGATATTTTAAGGAGTTCCGAAGTATCAAAAGAAGGGTTTATTTTAGAGGATAAAGCATTTGAAATCCTAAAAATCTATGGATTTAATGTTGCTGATTATGGAATAGCAAGTAATCTACAAGATGCTATCAGAATTGCTGAAAATATAGGATTTCCAATTGTTTTAAAAATTTTATCAAAACAAATTGTTCATAAATTTGATGTTGGAGGTGTAAGAATAAATATAAAAAATATAGATGAGCTTAAAGAGCATTATTTTGATATTGAAAAGAATTTAAAGGATAAAATTGATGGATTTATAGTTCAAAAAATGGTAAAAGGTTATGAGCTTATACTTGGAGCAAAAAGAGATGAAAAATTCGGTCCAATTATATTGTTTGGACTTGGTGGTATTTATGTTGAAGTTTTTAAGGACATAACATTTAGATTAGCACCTATTAGAGAATTTAGTGCTTATAGAATGATTGAAGAAATTAAAGGTTATGAAATTCTTAAAGGAGCAAGGGGTCAAAAAGGTATTAATATTGAGAAATTAGCGGAAAGCATAGAAAGAATTTCCCAACTTATTGTTGATATTCAAGAAATAAAGGAAATGGATATAAATCCTATTATTGCTAATGAAGAGAATTATTTTGTTGTAGATGTTAGAATAAAAGTTTTTTGAAAAAAGCCCCCCAAGGCAAAAACTTGGGTTTTTATAAGCGGAAGGCTTATTTCATTTTAAGCTATTCACTAAAACCATTGATTTTATGGGGGGAATTATTGGGGAGCACTATCCCCCGAGGCATAAACACATCACGATTTTTATCCTTTAAAATTTTAACTATGACTGAAAAGAAACAACATTTTAGAGAGCCTCCAAAAAGCTATTTACCTTATTTTATTGTGTTTTTTGCTCTCGCTGGAATATCAATAATCAATACAATAATTTTTTATTTAAATTGGGGAAGTTTCGGCTCATCTATAATCCTTATATTAGCATCAATACAGGTCCTACTTCTTGGATTATTCTTTATGTATTTAAGATATGAAGACAAATTAACGATAGCATTTGCACTTATGCCCTTATTCTTTATATTTCTGCTTATAATGGGAAATATTATGGATAGCCATTTCAATAAGAAGGATTTAATAGAATATCAAAAGAATGTTATTAATAATAATAAATAATTTTCCAAGTGATGTTAAACCACAAGAAATAAATGATATTGATTTAAGTCCAAAATATGGAAGTTTAATCAAGGATGTTTATTTTTATGATCAAAATGGTAAAAAAGTTAATTTTAGTAGTTTAATTGATTATAAAGTGCCAATTGTTTTAATACCTGTTTATTATACATGCGATGTTGTCTGTAATACAACACTATTTTGGACATTTGAGCAACTTAAAAATTTGAATGATTTGAAAATTGGTAAGGATTATAAAATTGTAGCATTTTCATTTGATTATAAAAATACGATTGAAGATGCAAAAATAAAATCAAGTTATTGTAAAATTGTTAATGGAAATGACGAAAATTGTAAATTTCTTGTATCTGATAGTTCAAATATCAAAAAAATGTTAAATATAATTGGATTTAAAGTAAAGAAAATAAGTAAAAGTGAAATTGCTCATCCTGTAAGTGTTATTATTTTAACACCAAGTGGTAAAATAAGTTCCTATTTATATGGTTTAAGTTTTGTTGGAAAGGATTTAAGACTTGCTATTTGGAACGCACAAATTGAAAAAATAGAAAATTTAACAGATTTAGCGAAAGCTGCATTATTATTTTGCTTTCATTATGAACCAAAAGGAGGACAATATGCATTTAACTTTACAAAAGTGGCAGGAATAATTGGAATTTTAATGCTAATGCTTGTATTTTTTGTGGTTAAAATTTATAAACCACGTATTACAATGAACACTTTTAGGCATAGAGGGGACCCTTATTTATAAGCAATTAAAAATTAACTTAAACCGTTTTCAAAAGCATCAGAGATAGCTTTCCAAAATGGGTCTATTCTTGGATGTTCAAGTGGTTTCTTAATGCCATTTTCAACAATCCATCTACCTTCTTTAAGAGGCAAAATTTCACCAATAACTTTTGCCAATATATTATTATCATTCAAAAGCTTAATTAATTCATTTACTTTGTTTGGTCTTACAGTTATGATAAGTGTTCCTTCACTTATTGAAATATAGGGGTCTATATTAAAAAGATCGCATACAATTTTTACCTCTTCAAGAACTGGAATTTCATCTTTATAAATAATTATCCCTTTATTGCTTGCTTGAGCCACTTCAAAAACACCACCTATAACTCCGCATTCAGTAGCATCATGCATAGAGGTTATTCCATTCTCTCTAACACCAATTTTAACAGCGGTCAAAGCATCATCAACTGTGCTCATTTTATAAAATAAATTTTGAGCCTTTAATAAAATTTCTTCTCCAACTTTACTTTTTATATAATTTGGGAATGTATTTGACAAAATACCAACAGTCTCAATAGCGCACCCTTTTGTTATAACAACCTTATCGCCTTCCATTGCCATTGTAGGTGTTATAAATTTATCATAATCACCTATTGCTACAAAAACTGCACCACCTACCATAGGATAATCAACGCCACTATATCTTGCAGTATGACCAGTAATTATTGCAGTTCCATATTTTTTACATTCTTCATTTATAACGTTCCAAACAATCTCAAAACTTTCTTCATCTATATTTAGAGGCAAATTAAAATCAAAAATTGCATAAGTAGGAGGAAACCCTGTTGTAGTTATATCACTTGCTAAAATGTGGAAAGCAAACCAAGCAGCTCTTTCCCATCCGTATTGAGGAACAATGTATATTGGGTCAGTAGTGAATGCCATTACTTTATTTTCACAAATTCTAACTATTCCAACATCTACTCCATGTTGAGGAGGAACGATAACTTCTTCTCTTTTAGCACCAAGTTTAGGAAATATATAACTCTCAAAGAATTCAGGACTTATTTTTCCTATATTTGGGAATTTAATTTTCATTCCAAAATTTTAAAGTTTTTTAAATATGCTGTGTCCAAATAATAAATTCCCATATTTCGGCAGTGGTGGGGCAGAGTCCCCCATTAAACCACCCTTAAATAAATAATTCTATCCTGAAAATAAGGCTGGGCCTAAGGGAGCAATAGGAAAGCGAAGCTTTAAATATAGAAGGCAAAATTATCCTGAAAATAAACTTGCTATTATTGTAAAAGCATTATTATAAATTAAAATCCCTATTAGAATTAATAATAAACCACTTAAAAATTCAATAACTCCAAAGAATTTTCTAAAATTCTTAATGCTCTTTAACAAAAAATCAACCAATACACCTGAAATAAAAAAAGGAATTGCAAGCCCAAGTGAATAAAATGTTAATAAAATTATTCCTTGATAAACTGTTTCTTGAACAGCAGCAAGGGTCAAAATGCTTGCTAAAATTGGTCCTATACAAGGTGTCCATCCAAAAGCAAATGAACTTCCTAAAATGAATGAAGAAAATAAACTTGTTTTTCTAATTTCATAGTTAAATTTTTTCTCATAATTTAAAAAGTCAAAGTTAATCAAATTGAAATAATTAAAAATAATAATCAAAGTTATTGAAATTACCAAAAAAAGCCAATTTTTAAAAACTAAAAACAAAAACACAATAATCAGAATAAGAAAAATAAAGCTCAAAAATTTAATAACCCTATGAAATTGAAATTCCTTCTTAATTTTGAAAATGCCTATAAAGTTCAAACCAAAAATAATAACAACAAGACTTGAGAACTTTGAAATAATAATTTTATTTTGTGATAATAATTGACCTATAAAAGTTGCGCTTGCACCAAATAAAATAAAAATTAAAGAAAAACCAAAAATAAATGACAAAAGGTTAAAAATTGTGTTCATTGAAACTTTTGAATGAGATAAATCCTTAATTGAGATTCCTGAAATATAAGAAATATAAGCAGGAATTAAGGGAAAAACACAAGGAGACAAAAACGATAAAAAACCTGCCAAAAATGATGTTATAATATCAACATTCATAAAAATTTTGAAAATTTTAAAGTAATAATTTCGGACAAAGATTTATTGCTTTGTCCAGTAAATAATGTTAAGTGCTTGATAGTCAATAACTTATTAAAAATTCATTAAAATTCTTGAAATAATGGGGGGAATTTAAGGGGGGCGGAGCCCCCCAAAGCATAAGAATGGGTATTTTAAAGCCGAAGGCTTATATTCAGGGTGGGTGGGAGAAGTATAGAAATAATTATATTTTCAGAATTACTAGACACAGCAAAGATTTATTATTACTAACTTTAAAATTTTTTTCATAATGAAAATCCTTATTAAAGCTAATTATATTTTAACTATGAATGAAAAAGATGAAGTTATAGAAAATGGTGCTGTTGTTATTGAAAATGAAAAAATATCAAAAATAACAAAAATTTCTGATATTGAAAATGAAGAATTTGATTACATTATTGATGATAGACCGAATATACTACTTCCAGGGTTTATAAATACTCATACTCATATAGCAATGGTTGGTTTTAGAGGTTTTGCAGATGATAAGGATTTAATGGATTGGCTTAATAATTACATTTGGCCAGCTGAAAATAGAGCGGTTGATAGAGAATTTATAAGAATGGCAAGTTTATTAGCAATTTGCGAAATGATAAGAACAGGAACAACGACTTATAATGATATGTACTTTTTTGAAGAGATAACTGCTGAAATTTCAAGAGAAATAGGAATTAGAGCATTTCTTGGAGAAGGATTAATAGATTTTCCCACACCTTCCTTTAAAAATCCCGAAGAAGGATTAAAAATTGTTAAAAGTTTTATTGAAAATTATTTAAGTGATGAATATGTTCATCCAACCTTATGCTTACATGCTCCTTATTCCTGTTCAAAAGATTTAATTTTAAAGGGATATGAAATTGCTAAAAAATATAACATTCCTATTCATATGCATGTTTCTGAAACAAAATCAGAAGTTGAAATAATAAAAAATAAATATGGATTAACACCTGTTAGATATTTAAATTCACTTGGAATTTTAAATCATAAATTTATTTCTGCTCATAGTGTTTACTTAGATGATGAAGAAGTAGAGATTTATAAAAATTATAATGTTGGTGTTGCTCATAATCCACAAAGTAATATGAAACTTTCAAGTGGTATAGCTCCAATTGTAAAAATGTTAAATAAAAATATAAATGTTGGTCTTGCTACTGATGGAACAGCTTCAAATAATAATTTAGATATGATTGATGAAATGAGAAGTTGTTCATTAATTCATAAGGTTTATCTTCTTGACCCGAAAGTTGTTAGTGCTAAGGAAGTTTTGAAAATGGCTACAATTTATGGAGCAAAAGTTTTGGGAATAGAAAATTTAGTTGGAAGTATTGAGGTTAATAAGAAAGCAGATTTAATAACCATATCCTTAAATAGTTTTCATTTAATGCCAATTTATGATCCATATTCTGCTATTGTTTATAGTGCTAATGGTTTAGATGTTTCAAGTGTTTTAATAAACGGCAAAATTCTTATGGAAAAAAAGGAATTGAAGTTTATTGACTTTGAAGAAGTTAAGTACAATGCTAAAAAATTAAAAGAAAAAGTAATTGGAAATTGCTTTGTCTATTATGTCTAAAAATTCTAAAATATAGATTATTTCTTATTTTTTCGCCCATCTAAACACCCATATTTTGGCTATGTGGAGCTTTACACCATTCCCACCTATCTTTAAGCCTTCGGATTATAAACTTTCGCTCTCTCTAAAATAAAGATTTTACTGTGTTTAATAATTCTATAAGCATTTATTTTTCCCTGAAATTAAGGCTTCGCCTTATAAATGCCCATTCTTATGCCTTTGGGGGTCACGCCCCCAATAATTCATTATTTCAAGAATTTTAATTAATCCTTAATAAGCTCTTTTTTATCATCACACTCCAAACAACCAGAACTTTCACCCTTTCTCCGCCACGACGATTAAGCGTCGGCTGTCCCTTGCGTAAGGAGAACCGTCATAGTCACCGAACAGCCTTGTCACTCGCAACCCGACCCGCTCTAACATCCATCGCAATTCCGCCGCTGTGTAGAGGCGAATGGACGAGCGACGCTCGTAACGGACGCCATCGCGGGCGACGCAAACCCAAAGGGTTTCCACCCGACCGCTCAGCGGGTCAAAGGTGCGCTCCTCCAGCACCAGCCATCCTTCATCGGCGGCATGCCATGCCTGCGCCTGAAATTGCCCCACCAATCGGTCTCGGTTGGTCACATCCAGCAAAAACTTACCGCCTTCCTTGAGCGCCTGCGCCACCTTCGCCAGCACTTTTTCGTCCTCTGCCTCACTCTCCAAGTAGCCGAAGGAGGTGAACATGTTGATGCAGGCGTCAAATTCGTCGGTGAAGGCGATGTCGCGCATGTCGCATTGGACGAAGGTAACGGGCAATCCTTCCCGCTCCGCCCGCTGCCTTGCCTGATAGAGTAAAGCCTCCGACAAATCCACCCCGACGACCCGATAGCCCCGCCGCGCCAGTTCCAAACTGTGCCGACCTTGCCCGCAGCAAAGGTCTAACACCGATGCTCCCGCTGGCAATTGTAAGGCGACGACGATGAAATCCACTTCCCGCCGCACTTGTTCTGGTGCCTCATAGCGCCGATACGCCCGCAGATACAAGTCGTCAAAAAACTCCCGATACCATTGCGCCATCAATATCCTTCCTTTAAAAACTCTTTAAGCTTTTTTAAAGCTTTGGCTCTATGACTAACTTGATTTTTGGTATCAATATCAATTTGAGCAAATGTTTTATTCAGTGGTTTGTAAAAGAAAATTGGATCATAACCAAAACCTTTATCCCCTAAAACTTCATAAGATATCTCACCCAAGACTTCACCATAAAAAATATATTCATTACTTTGATTGTCAATAAATACAATAACACATCTAAAATATGCTTTTCTATTTTCTTTATTTTTCATCATTTCTAAAATTTTTTCTAAGTAATTTTTATTCTCTTTTTGAAAATCTGATGATTTTATTCCAGGAAATCCATTCAAAGCTTCTATAAATAAACCTGAATCATCAGAAATCACTGGTAGTTTTGTAATGTAATGAACTGTTCTTGCTTTAATTAGAGCATTTTCTTCCAAGGTTTTGCCAAATTCTTCTATTTCTAATTTTAAATTTAATTCTTTAAGCGAAACTAATTGAATTTTTTTAATGTCTTTTAAAAATTCCTTTATCTCATTTATTTTTCCTTCATTATTTGAAGCAATAACAATTTTCACAGATGGGCGGGGTAGGATTTGAACCTACGTAGGGCGTAAGCCCAGCAGGTTTACAGCCTGCCCCCGTTGGCCGCTTGGGTACCCGCCCAAAAGCCAGCGGGCGGACTCGAACCGCCAACCTGCTGATTACAAATCAGCCGCTCTGCCAATTGAGCTACGCTGGCAAGGTCTGAAAATTTTAAAGCATAGAGAGAATTTCCTTTATGGCATATATAAATAATTCATTTTCATCAGGTCTTCCAATTGTTATTCTTAAGTAGTTTTCAAGACCTTTCATATAAGATACATTTCTAATCCTAATACCTCTCTTAATAAGTTCATTATAAACAAAATTCGCCTCTTTAACTTTAAATAAAATAAAATTAGCATAGGATTTAATATATTCAATTTTTAGATTATCAAATGCTTTGTAAATTCTTTCTTTTTCTTCATTTACAATTCTTATAGAATTTTGATAATAACTTTCAATTAAGTGAAAATTTCTTAAAATCACAAGTTGAAGTGTGCTTAAATGGTAAGGAGAAGTTAAGATTTCCTCTCCCATACTTACAACATCACTATCAGAAATTACAATCCCTATCCTAATGCCTGCTAATAAGCTTTTTGATAAGCTTCTTATTATATAAACATTTTTATAGTCATTTATCAAGTGTTTAAAAGTTTTGTTTGAAAATGGGAAATATGCTTCATCTATTACAATCAATGCATTTCTTTTAATAGCTTCTAATATAACTTCATCATCTTGTAGATTCCCTGTCGGATTATTCGGATTTACAATACATATGATATTATGATTTTTGAAGGTTTCAGGAGAAATTTTATAATTAACACCAAGATTTAAAATTTCTAAATTCGTTTGTGTAATAATACCAGCATGTTTAAAAATTGGATAAGTTGGTTCATATATAATAGCACTTCTGTTCTTTCCTCCCGCTAAAAAAAACGCCAACCAGATACCTTGATCAGCACCAACTGTTATTAGGAAATTTTTTGGACTCACACCTAAATAACTTGAAAAAATTTCCTTTGTTTCATAATAAAAATATGGTTGTGGGTATCTATTAAACTCAATTTTCTTGAATTCTTCAAATAATTTTTCTTTAATTTCTATTGGAATATCAATTGGACTTTCATTTTGATCAAGTTTAGCTTTGTACTTTATCTCAGAAATAGGCATTGTTGATTTTTGAGGAAGATCTTCTCTTAAAATCATTATAATTCTTTACCTTCTTCCCAACTTATTATACTATGGTAAAAAATTTTATCGCCGTCATCAAGCCCTCTTGTTATTTCTGTAATATGAACATGTTTTGCTTTGAATTTTTCAACTGCGTACTTAACCGCTTTTTCAGGTTCGGTGCTTTCACCACATGTATAAATGTCCATAGCAACATATCCAAATTCTGGCCAAGTATGAACCGACAAATGAGACTCGGAAATTACAATTACTCCACTTACACCATTAGGTGGAAATCTATTAAAGGAAACAGCCCAAATTTCAGCATTTGCCTCTCTTGCTGCATTAACTAGAATCTCTTGCATAAGTTTAACATTTCCAATAATTTCAGGATCACAACCAGATGCTTCTACAATGTAATGTTCCCCTCTCGTTGTATGGAGCTTTTCCAATTCTCACCTCCTTTTACCATCCTCTTGTTTGCAAAAGCTCTTTCTCTTCTAACTTTCTTATATCTAAGCCTCTCATAGGTTCTCCAAGACCTCTTGAAATTTTAGCTAAAACTTTTGGATTATCATAATAGGTAACTGCTTCAACAATTGCATTAGCATATCTTTCAGGATTTGATGATTTAAAAATACCACTTCCTACAAATACAGCTTCTGCTCCAAGTCTCATCATAAGCGCTGCATCAGCAGGCGTAGCTATGCCACCTGCTGCAAAGTTTGGAACTGGTAATTTTCCATATTCCCAAACGTACCTTAAAACATTATAATCAACACGCAATTCTTTTGCTTTTGAAAAAAGTTCTTCCTCTCTTAATCCTCTTACTTCTGATATTTGTCTTTGAATTAATCTCATATGCTTTACTGCTTCCACAACGTTTCCTGTTCCTGCTTCACCTTTTGTCCTAATTAGTGCAGCCCCCTCACTAATTCTTCTTAGTGCTTCTCCTAAATCTCTTGCTCCGCAAACAAAAGGAACCTTAAATTGATGTTTATTTATATGGTTTTCTTCGTCAGCAGGCGTTAAAACCTCACTTTCATCAATAAAATCAACACCAAGCTCTTCAAGTATTTCAGCTTCAACAAAATGTCCAATTCTAACTTTTGCCATTACTGGAATGCTTACTGCATCCATAATTCTTAAAATAATTTCTGGATCAGCCATTCTTGCTACCCCTCCCTCCTTTCTAATATCTGCTGGAACTCTTTCAAGAGCCATAACTGCAACAGCACCTGCTCTTTCAGCAATTTTTGCTTGTTCAGGACTTGTAACATCCATTATAACCCCACCCTTTAACATTTTTGCTAATCCAACTTTTACTTCCCAACTCCCTTTAAAAAGCATACCGAAAATTTTAAAGTATCAAGGCTTCGCTTTTTTGCCTTGTCCAATAATTCCCCCTCTACCTTCCCTATGGATACCCCCACTATATTTTAACTCATCCCCTCCCATATCAACCCCTCAATCAGCCAAATTACTATAACTATAAAAACTATTCATTATCA
>CBFGJN010000023.1:0-25666 GCA_965649115.1 Caldifarciminota bacterium
GGGCGAAGCCCCCCATAACCGAAGATTGGGCATTTTTAAGCCGAAGGCTTATTCATAGGGTGGGTGGGAAAAATAAGAAATAATGATATTTTCAGAATTACTAGACAAGGCAGGATTGCTTTGCTTTGTCCAATAAATAATGTTAAGTCCCTGATAATCAATAACCTATGAAAATTTTAAGAAAATTGTAGATTTTACGGGGGGTTTTAATGGGGGGCTCCGCCCCCCATAACCGAAATATGGGCATTTTTAAGCCGAAGGCTTATATTTAGGGTGGGCGGGGAAAACATAATAAAATAAATACTTTCAGAATTATTGGACACAGCAGCAGGCTTATTGGTGGAAAATTGAAGAAACAAAGTTCTCAATGCCGAATTATTAGACACAGAAACTTATAGAAGTTTTAAGAAAATTGTTGATTTATAAGGGGATTTTAAGGGGGCGAAGCTCCTTAAAACAAAAGAGGTGAGTATTTGTAAGCCGAAAGCTTATTATTAGGGTGAATGGGAAAAATAAGAAAAATAAAAACTTTTAGAATTACTGAACACATCAATAATTTCCATAAAGTTTCATAAATTAATGCTTTGTCTAATAAATGATGTTGTAAAAACACATCAAAACTTTTTCCTTTAAAATTTTCATTAATTATGAAAGAAGTACAAATTTTATTTGATAAGCAATATAAGCTTAATGGTAAAAATCTACCTAAAACTTGGCTTTATGAAAATTATATTGAAAACTTTTATTTAATAAATATAATTAACTCTATAAAACCAAAACTAATACTTGATGCTGGATGTGGAGTTGGTCTAAAACTTGAAAATCTAAGAAATTACAATGTTATTGGATTTGATTATTCGTTTGAAGCCGTAAAAATCTGTAAGAATGATAAATTCAAAGTTGTTCAAGCAAGTATTCACCAAATTCCCTTCAAAAATGAAACATTTGATTTTGTATTTTCTTTTCAAGTTATCCAACATCTCCCAAGTTGGGATTATATCAGCTTATCATTTAAGGAAATTTCAAGAGTTTTAAAAAAGAAAGGATATTTCTTAACAATAAATTATAGACTTGGTGGAAGACTAAAAGAAAAATATATGCCTATTAAAGAAGATGATAAAACATTACATAGATGGGCATTTGATTTTAAAGATTATGAAGAGCTAGCAAAAGAAAATCATTTAGAAGTTATAAAAATTGGAACAATTTTAAATTTAAAACCAAAGGGTATTGGAAAATTTCCATTTTTAAAGAAATTTTATCAGTTTGCTGATTATCAAATGTTTAAACTTGGTTATAAGAGTGGCCTTTATTTAGTCGGATTATTTAGAAAGATATAAAAAAATTTTCTGAAACTTTACTCACCATAATGGATACAGAATAAATTAACTGCAAAATTATTAAGGAAAGCTTTGTAGGTAAGAAAATAAATAAAGACTTTCAGAATTATTAGACATAGCAAAAATAAATTGCTTTGTCCAAAAATTATTGTTAAGTTATTGATTATCAAGGACCTATAAAAATTTTATTAGAATTATTTATTTAAGGGGAGCAAAGCCTCCCATAGCCGAAATAAGGAAATTATAATTTTAGTGTTAAGACCTACTTTATTAGATTATGGATTTTATTGGGGGGATCCAAGAAACAAAACCTCTCCCATAGCAAAAGATGGGGATTTATAAGGCGAAGCCTTATATTAAGGGTGGGTGGGGAAAATAAGAAATAATTATATTTTTAGAACACAAACTTAATTAACTAATTTCTAATTTTTTCTTTAATTCTTCTATCCTCGGAATAGAATATGGGTCTTCATTATAAAACTTTGAAAGATAATAACTAACATAATCTCCAAGTAAAACTAAATAAAGCATCCTATGTAAAAACGTCTCTCCTTTTCCTTGTAAAATTGTTATGCCAAGCACACTATCCTTTATTATTTCTGAAACGATCTCAATTCTTTTTTTTATTCTTTCATTATCTTCATTATCAAACATAAAAACAATCCAACATTTACTAATTATATCTTTTGGATTTTTTAGGCCATTTATTTCATTATGATTCATCTCTGGGATAACATTTATATGACAAAAACTTTTGGCATTCTCATTAATTTGAGTTTGCCACCTATAAGCTACTGAAAATAATCTTTGTGATGAATAAATTATAGGAATTCTTAAATAAAATTTATTTGCAATTTCAAAAGCTATGGATGAAGTACTATCAAATTCCTTTATAGATTTATCTAATAACTCTAAACTTTCTTTTAATTCCCTTGAAACTTGAATAATACCATTTCTTTCAAGATTTAATAATATACTTGAAAAAATATAACCAATAGCACCTCTTGGAGGGAGACCTTTTGGTATTAAAACAACAGGAACTTCATACTTCTCAGCCAATTCTTTCAATTTTCCTCCACTTGTAATAACAATAATTTTTGAACCATTTTTAAAGGCATTTTCAAATGCTGATATTGTTTCTTCCGTATTTCCTGAATAACTAACAACAAAAACTAAACTTGTAGAATTAACATATTCTGGAACTTTATAATCTCTTATTACTTCAACGGGTAATGAACTGTAATATAAATAACTTTTTAAAAAATCTCCTGCAATAGCTGAACCTCCCATTCCACAAATTACAATTCTATCAATAATAGCCATATCCAATTTATAAGTTGGAAATTCAAAACTTTCTTTTATTTGCTTTGGGAAATTTCTAATAATTTCAATCATGTTAAGTTTTAAAATTTTAAAGGTTATTTATTAAGAATTTATACCTTGTCTAATAATCCTTTCCCACCACCCTATAATTAAGCCTATTTGCTTTAATGCCCATTCTTATACCTTGGATTGATAATCAATTACTTAATACTATTTATCGGACAACTTTGATTTAAAATTCAACTTGTAAAAACCTATAAATTTTTTTGTAATTCCAATAGCATAGTAATTTTCATCAATTTTAAAAATTTTTATAAAATCTTCAACCTCACTATCAGAATGATCATAAATTAAATTTCCATCACTATAATTAAAAACCTTAATAACACCTCTTTTTTCACCTTCTCTCACTGAATATCCACAAGAGAAAATTTTTCCATCATCAATAAAGGCATATCTAATAGTTTCGTCAAGATAATAAACACCCAAAATTCTTGGATTATAAATCCAAATATCTTCTCCCATTAAATCTTTTAAATTAACATAAAATGTTCTTTGAGACTGACCATAAATTAAAATTGTTCTATCACTTAAGTTTAAAATGACATCCGAAATAATAATTTTCGTAGAAATTTTATTGTACCACCTTAAATTTTTATTTTCAAAGAAATAAATGTAGAAATTCCTTTTTGAAAAACCTGCTATTATATAGTAAAAACTATCAGACTTTCCAAAATATGGAATAAATCCTTCAAAGTTTCTTATTATTATGCTATCCATATTTTTTATTGAAATAATTAAAACTTTCTTTGAAATAGTGTCGCTATTGGTTATAAACTCGTTTATAACATTATACCTTCCATCAATTTCAAAAACTTTAATTAGATTTGTATCTAAAATATCTAAATTACCCGAATTTGAAACGACTATTTTACTATCCTTACAAGCCAAATTACTAAAATTCCCCTTAACTAATAAAACAACTTTATTTTTCAAATAATCGTACTTAATAATTCCTTCATCTGTAAGAATGTATAAATTTTTTGAAATTTTACAAGCACTACTAACTTGTGACTTCAATTTATAACTATAAATTCTTTTATTTATATTTAAGTTATATGCTTCTACTCTATTTCCTACAAAATAGATTTTATCATCTTCAGCAAAAGAAAAAAATGGATAAAATTCAAGTTTAAACAAGAGAGATAACTCAATCAAGTTAATTGAAATTTTAAGGTATCAACGCTCAGTGTATCTGCTGTGTATAATAATTCTAAAAATACAATTATTTCTATGTTTTCCCACCCACCCCGAAAATAAGGCGGAGCCTTATAAGTACCCCATCTTTTGCCATCAGGGGGCAGAGCCCCCCAATTAAACCCCTCAATTTTCGTAAGTAGATGTGCTGTGTCTAATAACTCTGAAATTATTTTTTTCCACCCACTCTATTTTCATTAGGGGGCTATTTTCGTTTAAGAAATAAATCTTCCGCTACCAAACGAAAAATTCCTCCCTGTCAAATCTCTTAAATCCATAATCTAGGTCATAAAAATTATTCAAATTTTCAAAACTAATCCTTGGAAATGGTTCTAAATCAAATGAAACAAAGTCCTTTGGAATTGATAATAAATAATTGTAAAAGCTTTGCCTTAATCCCAAAAATTTTTTATATCTTTCTCTAAAATCCTTAATTTTCAAAATTTCCAAAAATTCTTCATAAACATTCTTTGCTTCCTCATCAACTTCAACAAAAACATCAATAAAATTTGGAATTTCTTTAATAATTTTAAATTCTTTTATTTTTTTAAAATCAAAGCACTTCAAACCTTTCAAAACTTCACTATCTAAATTCTTTCTTTTTATTACATCCTTATAAAATTCATCAATCATATTGTAAAATTCTCTCTCCTCAATAAACTTCATATCTTTTAGTAATTTTTCACTAATTTCCGTTAAAACAGAACCATAAATTATTGAAGATAAAATTCTATTTTCTCTTATTATTTTGAATATATAAACATCTGATAATTCCCTTTTAAAATTTCTATTACATCTTCCACAAACTTGAACAATACTATCAAATGGTCCTAAATCTCTATAAGCAACTTCAAAATCCAAATCAACACCTGCTTCAACAACTTGTGTAGAAACCAAAATTATCTTCTCATTATTTTTTAAATCATTTTTAATTTTTTCTATTCTTTCCTTCCTATGCTTTGGAACGATGTTTGTAGATAAATAGAATATCTTAAAATTTTTTATTTCTTTTCTTAATTCTTTATACAATTCAACTGAACTTCTAATAGTATTCAAAACAATAAGGTGAGAATTATGTTTTTCTAAATTCTCCAATAAAAAATCCCTTAAATTTTCCAAACTATTAATTTCAAGTTTATTAACAATTCTTGTTCTATTTAAAATGTACTTTGATTTATTTGTTAAAATTTCAAAGCAATTGTCAAAAATAACAGGTTTTGTAGCAGTTGAAATAATGACATAACAACCCATTTTTTCAACAAGAACATTTAAAACATTCTTAATCAAATCCCAATATTTAACATCTATATTTTGAACTTCATCAAGAATGATAATTGAGCCTGCTATATTATGAAACTTTTTTATAAAGCTATTTTTATAAGCAATAATTGAATATAAAAGCTGAACAAATGTAGTAATTATTATTTCACTATTCCAAGAGGAAATAAGCATAAGACTTTCTTCAACACTCTTTTCTTCATCTGTTTTGTATTCAATTTCAGAAAGATGATGATGTTTTAAAAGATATTCACTTTTATATTTTTCATAATCAGAAATTTCACTTTTTAAGACATTCTCAAAAACTTCATAAGTTTGCTCAATAATGCTTAAAAATGGTAAAGAATAAATAATTCTGGGTTTATATTTTCTATTTAATTTTTCTCTTATTTTTAGTGCTAAGGATAAATTTATAAGTGTTTTTCCAAGACCAGTTGGAGCATTAACAGAAATAATTTTTGGAATTTCTTTCAAATTTTCAAAATTTTTTAAAATTTCTTCATAAAGTTCATTTCTTATATTATTTTCCTTAAAATGCTTTTTTCTATATTCATCAATAATATTTGAATTTATATGTCTTCTTCTTCTGAAATCTAAATTAATAGCTGATTTCTTATCACAATCTATCAAAAGTGAAAATGTGTATGTAAGCTTAAAGTAATTTTCAATGTTTTCATTATTTTCATATTCGTAATTTAGTTTTCTTAATTGCCTTAAAACGATGTTATTTTTATCTGAAAAATCTAATTTTAAAAATTCAGTTATATCAAAATTTAACTCGCCTGAAATAACATCTTTATTCTTTTTTAAGTCTTCAATTTGCTCCTTCAAAACAGTATCCTCATAATTAAAATTACTTAAATCACCATGATGATGCCTTATTGCCAAATAACCGATAAGTGATAGATTTTCCAATTTCTCCCTAATAAGCCAATAGGCACAAAATAAAGCAGAAATTAAACTATGTTTTGTTAAATTACTTCTCTGCCCATTTTTTAAATAGTTTTGAAAGAATGTTGTGTATTTTCCAAAATCATGAGATTTTCCAACAATTTCAAAAAATTTTTCATTTAAATCTAATTTTATGAATTCTTTTTGCTCTTTATAAATTTTCTTCATCCAACTTCCTACTTCATTCAAATGTTCAATTAATTTTTTGTTTGGATGAGAATAGAATTTCATTTCATCCATAAAATAAATTTATTTTCACATTTTATTGCTTCAATCTCTTGTTTCAATTTTATAGGTTTTCCAAGTGGATTAACAATAAAATCATTTGTTCTTTTAATTTTTCTTATGTTTCCATCCATTAAAAAATCAACTGGCATCTTGTCTAAAATGAGAAAATCATTTTCAGAAATATCAATATAATCATAATAATCGTATGGAATTACTGAATGAATAATATCGGTTTTTTCTTTAATTTCTTCAAACTTTTTTGGATTTTCAATAAATGCTAAAAATTCACTAATTCCAAGATATGGAGCGTACTTTATTTGATTACTTTCTAAAATTTTCCAAAGCTCTTCTTCAATTTTAGAATTATTTTTAAAATTCAAATATATTCTATAACTTAAAAATTCATGATTTATTGGCATTAAAACTTCTATTGATGTAGGATAATCTTCAACACCTCTTAAAAATTTTCTTAAAAATTTTTCAATACTTAAATCACCTTTCTTCGTTATACCTAAATCATCTTTCTCCGTTCGGTAATACTTTACCGTAAAAATGGATTTCTTAATAGGAGTTAGAATTTCAATTGAAATATCTAAATTTTCACTTGAAAAAATTTCATAATAACTATCTCTTTCCATTCCAAGAATTCCCGCAATAATACCAATAATTGTTGTTCTTGGTGGAAAGTAATAACTTAATGAACTTGCATTTGTATAGAAAGGTCTAAAATGAGCAAATTTACCCTTAATTTCAAATGAAATTAACATTTGGGAACTTCTTTAAATTTTCATCTAAATACGAAACTTCATCACATCTCTTAACAATAACTTTTGATATTTTATCTTTTATCTTATCTAAGGCATTCACAAGTTCATTTATATTAATTTTATAATCTTTAATGCTTTCAATAGCTTCCTTCTTATCTATGCTTATAAACCTTCTTAAATCGCCTATTAAATAATCATCATTATATTCAATCCTTATATACAGAATTGGCATATGACCAATTTTGCTTCTTGTACTTGTTTCAAGGTTAATAGCAGGAAAAATTGATTCATCAAACAATTTAACATCATCTTCATTTAAATTTGTTTTTAAAGCCCAATACTTATTTATTCTTCCATAAAACGCTATTAAAGAGTACTTTAACCTCCAATCCTTACCAATAGAACCACCTTCCTTTTTCTCACCTGCAAAATGACTTGTAATTGAAGGACTATCTACAAACTCAACCATATTTAATGAATAACCCCAACTAAACTGAATAGGTCCTGTAAATTGAATTGATCTACCTTTATTTTTCTTATCAGAACCTCTAATTGGAATAGTAGCTCCGAAGAATTTTATATCTATGAATAATTTTGTAAGGTCATCTGGTGAAGGTTTCTTACCTAAGCTTTTTTCTACTTGTTCATATCTTTCAGTAGCATCAAGATAACTTCCATCATCTGCTTTCCTTATAAAAATATCCATATTTTTATGATGATATAAATAATCCCTTATGAATCTTTTTAGTCTAACATCACTAACAAGATTGGTCATAGTTGAATAATCTATTCTTGGCTTATTCTCGTTATCAGGGTCTCCATTCGGATTACAAAGTTTTGCCTCATATAAAAGTAAAATCTCGCTATTCTTTATCATCTTTTGAACCTCCTTCTTTTAGAATTTTATATGTTTCAAAAGCATAACCTGAAAGGATATAATATGTATTTTCATAACTTTTTAAATTCCAATTCTTAAAGTTTTTGTCAAACAACTGCTTACTTAATGAATAAATTACTTCATAATTTCCATATATTTCAAGTTGTTTCATTTTTTCAAGAACTTCATTATATAAATTTATTAACTTTTCTTTATCCATACCATTGAAATTTACTTTTTCAAGAATTGGCTTATATTTATAAGAATTATATTGAATTGAGCCTATTTTACCAATAACAACTCCAAGAAGGAAGAGCGCAGTTTCCATTTCGCCAAAAGAACAAGTTTTTATATACTCTATATAATCCTTTTCTAAAACATCTATATTCATATCACTTCTACCTCCTTTTAAAAACTTTAAGAGTTGATGCGTCTTTAAGATGTACTCCACCTCATCAAATTTTCTTGATAACTGATAGGCATTATTTTCATAATAAATAGCCCGAAATCCAATTGTAAATTCTTTAATTAAATTACTAATTTCAATAAAACTTTCATTAAATAATATAGCAAAAATAAACTTACGATTTTCTGAATATCAACAAATTCAACAAGATAATAGAAATCACTTAAATTTTTTATAAGATAACCTTCATCATTTATAAAATTCCCAAAACTTCTTCTAATATCAATAATTTTTTGTTTAATTTTTTCAATCCTACCATTTGGAATATCCTTTATTAAAGCAAAAACTTTAAATTGTTGTTTGTTTTGTTCATAGAACAAATAATTTAGTAAAACAAAATTATCATAATCTTCAAATTCCCTATATTCTTCAATCTTTTTTTCAAATTCCATATTAAAAAATTCAAATGGATTTTTATAAAATTTTATATATTCTGACCATTTTTCAAGTTTATTCTTATTTAATTTAGGTTCTTTTATAAATTCTGGAATTATTAAATAGTTAATACTTCCAACTTTTGAACTAAATTTGTTTAAAATAAAACTTTGTCCCTTTATTAAAATTTTATAGCAATTTTCACATAAAGCGAAATTTCCTTGCCAATCATTTGAAATGTTTTGAGAAAAACCCACTTTATCATTTATATAGATTTTCATTTTTAATCTTGAAAAATCAGTAAAAAATTTTTTTGTTTCTTTTGAACAAAAATGACAAATAATTTTACCCTTTTGAGATTTATCTTCCAAAACTTTCCTTTCAATTAATTTCAAATAGCTTTCATTATTATGAATATCTTCACCATCAATTTTTACCGCCCAAAATGCAATCTCTTTCTCTTTAATGTTATTTTGCTTTAAGTAATTTTCAATAGTTTCCTTATAATTATCTTTTAATAAATCTCCATCATAAAAAATTTTTTCAACTTCTAAAATTTTCTGCTTTAATTCCATATCTTCTATCTCATCTTTAAGAGATGTCCAACGTGAATAGCTTTTGTTCTTTTCACCATAAATCCTTTTTTTATCACCAAAAACGACAAATGGTTGTTTTTGACGACCAGTTAGGCTCATCTTTACAAAGTTATATTTATATTCATCACCTTGTGAGTACTCTTTTGATAATAAAGAAATTTTTTCATTTTTTGTATCAAAGTTTATTTCTATTATATATTTTTCTTTTCCATCAATTTCTTCAACAAATGAACTAACTACTTCTATATCATAATTTTTACCAATTTGGTATAATCCTTTTATCATAAAGTTTTAAAATTTTAAGGGGGGTTGACTTTTAAAAAATGCTGTGTCTAGTAATTCTGGAAGCATAATTATTTCTTATTTTTCCCACCCGCCCTAAAATCAAGCCTTTGGCTTAAAAAAAAACCCCATCTTTTGCCCCCCACAAAAACTATAATTTTCTTAAAATTTTATTAGTTATTGATTATCAATTATTACAGCAAAAACAATTGTATCTTTTTTAAGATCTCATCATAGGTTATTTTTTGTCCTTTTTTGGTTACTTTTAGCTTCTTAAGTATTACTCCTCGTATATAGTTTAGATATTTTTCTTTGAAAATTATAAATCCATTTTCTAGTTTACCGAAATTCTCTTCAAAAATGTGTAAAAGATTTTTATATTCGTTCTTCTTACTTTCTTTCACTCTTGAACTAGCAATTTTATTTTTTATCTCATCAACATCAATAACTAAATATGGTACTTCCACAACGATATCCACATGGGTTTGTTGTTTTTTTGTAAATCTTCTCTCTGATGCTTCCCTTCTATATGACACTTTTTTAACTTGAATCGCAATTTTTATTTTGTTCAAGTCTAAAACTGCATCTATTCCCATCATATCTAACTCTGATGTGGATATTAACTTCTCATCAAATAATGCATTCCACAAATATTGAAAATGAAATTGAGTTAAAATAGACATCCAAATCCTATATAGTCTTGCTTTGAATCCTTCCTCTACAAATTGTAATGAACAGCCATAAAAATACTTCTTTATAAAATCATAAATGTATGGATTTAGCTTCTCACTCCAATAAATTTTAAAGATCTCATCGTAATCTTTAAAATCAGTTGTGTTCCAATAATACCTGTAATATATTTCAAGGGGTAATAAATCTTTTGGAAGATCTTGTTCTATGGTTTTAATACCTCTTAGATGTGCATATTTCTGTATGTTTATACCCTCGAGAAATATTTCAAATTTATTTAAATCTTCTTTCCAACTTCTTGACATAGCGACATTTTTTCCAAATTTTTTAATTCATCCTTTGTGGGCAATGGTAATAACTTTAACTGCGTTATACTAAAATGGTAAGTTATATCCCTGAAAACATCATTTACATATCTTTTGATAATCTCAGAGTTAAGAAATTTGACAACTTCTTCGTCAGTAAGATCAAACTTCGTATTAGTTAGCGTATGTTTCCTCAAAAGGTGATATACATCTCCCATCCAAGGATATGCTTTGTAATCATAAGCTGCTCCAATTTGCCTATTTCCTCTGAAACCTAAACTAACAACAATATGTGGTTTATTAAAGAATTTTCTTAATTTTGTCTTTTTATCAGCTTCAATCCAATATCCAGTAGTAGATTTATATACAATTGCTCCAATTTTTAAATTTTTTCCGTTTAAAATTGGGAGCAAATTTTTATCTTCTATATGATCTTTGGATTTTATGACATTTGGGTTATGCTTTATTTCTGGAGTTCGGGGGGAAATTCTTATATCGTAAATATCTCCGAGACGAAAACTACAAAGTTCATCTACTTTTTTACTAAATTCGGTAAAAAATAAAATAATATCACCATTCCAACTATCATTTTGAGTTAGTAATTTCGGTTTCCCATTATCATAATCATATAGAAGCAACTTCCCCCTTTCAATTGCTGATTTTGTAAATTTCAACACTACCGTAGTAACATCTGCCTCGGGCTTAAAAACACTAGATCCCATATAAATGATTTCTGTTTTTCCATTCTTTGCTAAAAATTCACGCAATTTTTTGAATTCATCTAAAATCATAAATGTGGCAGGAACAATAAATATAAGTTGGCCTTTTTCGTTTAGTAATTTTATAGATTTCTCTATAAACGCACCATAAACATTGTATTTTCCATGCCAAGTTTCATATATCTTCTTGTATTTTTCCTTAGTTTTATTATCAACTTTTATGGTGTAATGTTCTGATAGACTTGGTATGCCGTATGGTGGATTACCTAAAATTATATCAAAGAGTTTGTCTGTTTCCCACAGAAGATAGTCTTTATTGATAATCTCTATCGCTAGGGCAAGATCATTCTTGCGAAGATATTCTGCTATTTCTTTGTTGATTTCTACTCCAATCCTGACAATTGCATTATCAAAAATGTGCTTTTTGTTCTTTTTTACTCCTAATAAAAATTGACACATTCCGCAGGCTGGTTCAAGAATGTGTATATCGGATGCTTTACCTAATCTCTCATCCTCTATCAAATCAACCATAAAATCAACAAGCCACTCTGGGGTAAAAAATATTCCTAGGTCTTTTTTCACCTGCTTAATTTTCTCATTCATCATCAAAATATGGGCTTCAGCTCAGTTTTCTTCATGTTGACTTTGCCCCTTTTCTAATGATTCAAGCCTACTATTTACTTCATCAAATCTTTTATTCATTTCACTCCTAAACTCTTCAAACATTTCTATTAATTCCAATAACTCTCTTGTTAAAAGTAAAATTCTTAAATTTTCAAAGTAATCTGGTCTTTCTCTTAATAAGTTTAGTAAATCTTCAAATTTTCTTATGACATATTCTTTTTCCATAGTTCTGAAAGTTTAAAGGATAGAAAGTTGCTTTGTCTAGTAATTCTAAAAGTCCTTTTTTTCTATGTTTTTCCCACCCTAATAATAAGCCTACCGCTTTAAAATAGCCATTTTTATGTCTTGTGGTCTTTACCCTCATAAAATCAATAGTTTCAAATAGATTTTTATTGAGCGAAGCATTAAAAGGGGGGTTGACTTTTAAAAAATGTACCTTTATAATTTAAATTATGATTTTAATCCTTTTAACTCAATCAACACATAGACTTGTTTGGATGTTTTATCCATCGCAGGATTGTGTAACCTGCCATAAAGTTCCTTCAATAAAACTTAACGATACTACCATTGTTGTTGGTGGTTTTCACTGGGATGGTAATTATAGAAGACCTTTCATTATTGCTTTTGATACTTTTTTTCAGACAAAATTCTATCGAGCATATACTTGGCCTTCAATAACAAACTTAACAAACTTTGCTATTACTGACATGGTTAAACTATCAGATTCAGAATTTGTTGCCGTAGGTGGTGCTTCAAATTTACTAAGTAATAATAGTTATGGTCAAGTTGTTAAATTCAAAGTTAATGGTCAGATAGATTGGTCAGTATATATTAATAATATTAATTTACTTACAGGTGTTGATTATGATGGTAATAACATTATTATCACGGGTATGCAAGGTGATAGAAATGGCAATGCTCAACGTTTAATCAAACTCAGTTCAAATGGAAATATTATTCTTCACAAATCTTATTCTAACGGAGCAAGGTCTTCTATGGATTTAGCTTATAACAGGTTTACAAAATCTTATGTATTATTAGGAAGACAAGGAAACCATGTTATAAAGTTGGATACCTTAGGAAATGTTATTTGGTCATATAGATACCCATCAAATGTAAAGGAGCAACCTCAGTCTATAATTGTAGATGGTGAAGGAAATTATATCTTTGTAGGTCACTTAGGAAATGATGCTGGTCCATCTGATATTCAGCTTGTAAAGTTAAACCCAAATGGAACAATAATCTATCAGAAACGTTATACTTCAAATTTGGGAAATTCTGATGAAAGAGCTTACAATATCTCGCTAGATTTTGATGGCAATTACCTTATAGCGGGATTCATAAGATTAAGTATAAATTCTTCAATGCCTTTCGCCATGAAAGTTAATAAAAATAATGGTAATTTGATTTGGGTTAGAGCTTGGATTTTAGCACCCGCTGGGTTTTCAAGTAATAAAGGTATGGGTATTTTAAGTGTAAACCCAAATGTTTATTTATTAAGTGGTTATATTGGAAGTGGTGCAGATGCAAGTGATAAAAGACATTACGAATAATTTTAGTACTTATGATTTAAACTATATACCTCAAAGCATAAATTTGTCAATTTCAAATATCTCCTCAAATGCTTTAAATTTTTCTTTAAACCCTTATTCACCTTCTCTTATTGAAAATGATGTTGGTGGCTCTTGTGCTACACCTGTTGATGTACAAGAGCATTAAATGGTTCATTTTTAACGATAAGGTCAAAGGACAAACAGGATATAAGGTTAGTAATTTATAGTTCAGATGGTAAGGTGATTTATAAGAATGAATTTAGAAATGTTGAAGGTGTTTTAAATGAAAAAATTAAGCTAAATAATGGAATTTATATTCTAAAAGTCAATTATAAAAATAAGCAGAAAATTAAAATTATCTTTGTTCAATAGCTTTCAATTTTTCCTCTATTCTGAAATTCATATAGTTAATAAATTCTTGGTCATTTACTTTAACAATTTCAGATTTTAAATTATTTAGTAGTTTTTTAGCTTCATCAAATTTCTTTAAATTTATTAAATTATCTGCAATTTCCAAATCAACTTGATAAATTTGAATATAAACAAAATTATCTTTTAATGTTAAGGCTTGAAGGAATTTTTTACCAAATTCAAAAAACTTAATAGATTTTTCATAATCACCTCTTATTTTTAAAGCATTTGCTAATGAAAATGCCACTGTTGCATAATTTCTATAAATTCTTTGATGATTTTCATCTTTATAAACACTCTCATCAAATATACTTCTATATCTGAAAATCGTATCCTTTAAGACTTTATATTTTTTAGCATAATTTTCAATATAATCAATTGGGTCAAAATTTCCACTTAATAAATAAGCTGTTCTTTCAATGTTAATTGAAGAAAATTCTTCATTTGTATCCGATACATAATCGTTATTTATGCGCCAAGCTAATCCTTCAAGAATAAATAATTTTTTGTAATCTCTATAAGCTTCAGGATCACAAGTAATTGAAAAATAAATAGGAACTTTAAATTCCCTCCCAATTATAACTTCTCTTACAAATTTTTCACCATCTTCAAGGTAAATTTTTGGAATTTTAACAATTCCCTTTTCTGTTAAAACATTAACATATTCATTAGTTTTATAACCAACACTTGTTGCAATCATGTCCCTAATAGCTAAATCTCTTAATAATAAAAATCTATTATTAGAAATAGGAATAAAAACAGGAAGTTTATCAATATCTTCATAACTGAAACTTATAGGAGCACCCCAACCTTTCAATTGTTTTATGTACCAATTTGTATTCAATAATGATAAATTAGCATTAAAGATATCTCTTCTATAACCTAAAACTTCCTGAACAAACCAAACAGGGAATGTATCATTATCACCATTTGTAAATAGCACAACACCATTTTTTGAAACGATCGGACTTGAAAGGATATTATAAGGAAAATCTTCAGCTATATAATTTTTATGTCTATCGTTATATTGCCAATTGTGTTTTATCATTGCAAAGACAACTCCAAAAGAAAATAGCAAGCCTAAAATTGTTGAAATTATTTGAAATTTAATATATTTATTTATTATTCTTAAAACTTCTAATAATCCAAAACCACTATAAAATATAATTGAAGCATAAAGTAGAACATAAAAGTACTCCCTATCTCTAACTTCCATTCTAACTTGACCTGTAATCATATCAGGTTGAGCATTTGCTGGATTTACTGGAAGACTTGGAGCATCTGCTGGATTTTGGTAAATAAATAAGCCAATTACCGCAACTACTAACCCAAAGAAATATAACCAAAATAATTTCTTATTTTCACTATAATTTACAAAAATTCCAATAATCATTAAACCTAATAAAATATATAAAATTGGAAGAAATTGTTCTCTTGTTATATATGGAATTGATATAAACTGCCAAGAAGTATATGTCCATAAAACTGCTAATTGTTCAATTAAAGGAATTCTTCTTTCAAGAGGATTTGGAGGTCCATATTGTTTTCTTGTTAGCATGTCCATAAATGCTAACCAATTTGATGGATCTCCTTCATTTATCCTAACTATTGGATTATTAGTTAAATAGTATGCTCTTGCTAATAGCCAAAATTCACATATAATAGCTAATAAAACTAACAATAATGCCACACCTTTCCAATTTTTGTAAAGCTTTGTATAAATAAAAAATAATATAAGAGCCAAAAAACCACTTATACTTGCAAAAATAACATTATAAGTAAAATGAAAGAAAATACTACCTAAAATTGATATAATTATTAAATTTGAAAAAATGTTATTAAAATTAAGTTTTTTCATTCTATAAAGTGTCCAAATAATTCCAAAATAACATAAAATTAAGATGAAGTTAAAAACAAAGATATTTCTACTCAATTTTGACATTTCATCAGAAATAGCATAAGGATTAACTGATATTACATTGGCAGAATTTGAAAATTTTTGAAAGTTAATTAAAGCAGTTTCATAGTAATGATATTGTAGGATATTATAAGAATTAAACCAAATTGCTAAAATTGCTATTCCAACTGACAAAACACCTAAAAAGTAATTGTCCCAAATTTGCTTTCTATAAAATATAGCAAGAAATAAGAATAATCCTATAAAACCAAACAATGATATCGCTTGAATTCCAGTTGCTACTGCCATTATATACGCTGCTAACAATAACCATTTAGCTTTATTCGTTTTAATATATAAAATCACAAAATATATAGCTATTATATTTGAAACAAGAGCAGGTGTATAAGTTTCTGCCTCAATTGAATTAAACCATTGAGAATAGGTAAATGCTTGCGTTAAACCTACAAATGCCCCTGCTATATGAACCCAATAATTATTATATTGATTTTTAAATAAACTTACTCCCTCTACAAAAATTAAATAAAAGAAACCTGCCATTAAACCACCACTTAAAATTGGAATTAATGTAACTCTTAGAACGAATTGATTTGCAGGATAACCTTGTAATAGTTCTTTTAATTCTTTAAGTGGTAATGGCAATAGTGAAAAGAATTTAGCAAGAAGAACATATAACGGTGTCCCAGGAGGATGGGGAATACCCAGATTATAGCTTGAAGCAAGGAATTCTCCAACATCCCAAAATACGACTGTTGGAGCAGTAGTTAAAAAATATATAAATGATACAAATAGCGTTATTAAACTAAAAATTAACCACTTTATGGAAATTTTCATTTTCTTTTCTTTATTACTTCATCTATCATTCCATATTCTTTTGCCTCAAAAGCAGACATATAATAATTTCTTTCTGTGTCTTTTTGAATTTTCTCATAGGATTGTCCAGTATGTTCAGAAAGGATTTTTATAAGCAAATCTTTTAATTTTAAAATTTCCTTTGCTTCAATTTCAATATCAGTTGCCTGTCCTTGAACACCACCCCAAGGTTGATGAATCATTATCCTTGCGTTCGGTAATGAGAACCTCTTGCCCTTTGCTCCTGCTGCCAATAAGACAGCTGCCATAGAAGCAGCCATTCCTATACATATTGTTACAACATCAGGCTTTATATATTGTATTGTATCGTAAATTGCAAGTCCAGCCGTTACATAACCCCCAGGTGAATGAATATATAAGTTTATGTCTTTATCAGGATCCTCCGCTTCTAAAAATAAAAGTTGGGCAACGATTAAATTCCCTACATATTCATCAATTGCTGTCCCAAGAAAGACAATTCTGTCTTTAAGTAATCTTGAATATATATCATAAGCTCTTTCACCCCTTGCAGTTTGCTCAATAACATATGGAATGTAGTATTGGTCATAAATTTTTTTATATTTCTCAATTTTGTGCTTTTTCATTTTTAACCTCCTATAATTTGACAGGCATTATAAGGTACTTTAAATTATCTTCTTCTGACTTTATCAAGACAGGCTGACTTTCTGAATAAATATAAATATAAATATCATCTTCCATTTCTTTTACAATCTCATAAAATCTTTTATAATGAAAATAAATTTCAACATTATCTCCATTATACTTTCCAAGTAAATTTGATTTAAATTCTTCTCCATCATCTGACATAGCAAAAATTGTTATAGATTTATCTATTTTTATTCCAAATGTTTCTGGATTTAAAGGTGACATTGCTTTAAGCTTTGTTTCAATTTCATTTTTATGAACATATAATTCATTAGCAATTCCCTCAGGAAATATCGCATTATAGTCAGGATAAGGTCCAGAAATTAGTCTTATATTCATAAAACCATTAGTAAATCCAATTACCATATAGTCCTCATTAAATCCAACCTCAATATTTTCATATTCAATTTCATCAAGGATTTTATAAACATCTTTTGGAATGATTGCTTGAAATTCTCCAAAATTTTCATCAAAATTTTCAGTATATAAACCTAATCTATAACTATCGGAAGCCACAAAATTTGCTAATTCCCCTTTATTATCCCACAAAATCCCCGATAAAAATAATCTATTTTCATCTTCACCAGTACAAAATTCAACCTTTGATAAACAATTTATAAGTCTTTTTCTTGAAATTCTGAACATTTTTAGATTTTCTCTCAAATCATTAACTTCAATATAATCATCTGGATTTAAAGTAGGAATTTTATAATAGGTTTCATCAGAAGATATTTTTAGAGCATTATTAACCTCTTCAAAACTTATAATTGACGCTGAAGGAATATTCTTTAAAATTGAAATAAGTGTTGAGCCATTTACAAGAACTTTACCATCTTCACTATCATAAACATCTATTGAGACATTATATTGAATATCAGTGTTACAGGATGTAATATAAACACTATTTCCAGAAACTTCTAAAAGAACTGATTTAAGAATATCCAAGGATTTCCCTTTTGGTAAAATTTTATTTATAATAGGGATAACTTTTTCAATTTCTCTTTTTTCTATGGAAAATTTCATAGTTTTGAAATTTTAAAGGATTTAAAATTTTTCTTTGTGCTGTGTCTAGTAATTCTGGAATTATTGATTTTTCTTATTTTTCCCACCCACCCTAATAATAAGCCTTCGGCTTATAAATGCCCATTTTTAGGCTTCGGGGGGCTTCGCCCCCCCCATTAGACCCCCCATTAAATCTATAACTTCTTTAAAATTTTTATAAACTATTGATAATCAAGGACTTATCATTATTTATTGGACAAAGCATTTTCTTTGTGCTGTGTCTAATAATTCTAAATTTCGGCTGTGGGAGCGTAGCTTTTTCCACCCGTTCATAAATTATTGACAATCAATTTTTTTCTGTAATTTAAAGAGGTAAAAATGGATAAATTTTTGTTTTCGTTTTCAAAAGATAGTAAATTGGAGTAATTAAAGCTACAAAATAGTGATACCAAACAATTGGAGAAAAAATCAACATCTTCAGATAATTTAAGAAAAGGCAATAAAATTAAAATAATTAAGAATTGAAAAAATTGAATAGTTTTTTTCACCGAAGCCGAAATGATATTTTGGATTAAGTTGAGCATATTTTATAAAATGAAAGAAACTTTCATCTATCCAAATATAGAAATTCTTACCAATTAAAATAATAACAAGAGCACAAAAAATTATACAAAAAAACAAATTTTTTAATTTTCTTTTTAAAATCAACCAATACACAAGGATTATAGGAATTGCCTTTAAAACGATAGCAAGACTTAGAAAAAATCCACTTAGAAGAGAATTTTTTCTAAAATAGTAAGCAAGAACTGGTAGTGAAAAAAATGGAATGATATTAATTTGACCTACCATAATACTATCCAAAATTGGAGGTAAAAGTAATATAACACTATTTAAAGCTTCCTCAAAATCTTCAAATGTGAATAAAGATATTATTAACATTATTGATGAAAATAATAGAACAAAAAAAGCCAATTGCCTGCTTGTCAAGTGATTACAAGCTGGTGATATAATATAAGCAAATGTGGGTGGGTATCTATAATATGGAGAGCATTCATTCAATAACTTGTTTTCATTTAAACACTTACAAGCCTTATATATATTATTAAAATCAGAAGTCTTACCCTCAACCGCCCTATATGTTCCAATAATAATTGAAAAAATTAGGCAAATTACAATAAAAATAAACTTTACTTTTGACATACTAAAACTCTAAAATTGTGAAAGCTCAAAATAAGACTTTTTACCTTATTGAAAATTTTAAATTTTTCAATATCGCTTAAATTCAAGCTTAAAAATTCTGCTATTTCAAGAATTCCATTTTCCAAAAGAAACTCACCTTGACTTTTATCCAAAATAATTTTTAAACCAAGACCTTTTAAGAATTCTTTTAGAATTGTAAAATCAATAAAATAAGTAATATCTTGTTCATAGAGATTTAAAAATGGATTATCACCCACCTGATGTTTATAATATGTTGTTAATGAACCTTTTGGAAACCTAATCAAAATTTCGTTTCTTTCATATCCATAATCAATAATAATTAAATAACCCCTTTTCAAAATTTCAACCTGCTTTCTTAAAAAATCAAATGCTTTAATAGAAATATCATATATTAAACCTTCAAATGGATTATCAGGTAAAAATTTAATAACCTCTTCATCTTCTAATTCAAGAATTATAAACTCTTTAAAATCTTTTACGTACATTTCATTCCACTTACCATTCAAAAATATAAATCTTCTAAATTCAATTGCATCCAAAACCTCATTTTCAAAAATTATTCCTTCAAAGTTTTTCAATTCATCCAAACTATTTATAAACTTTACATTTTCAATCTCTTTAAATTTTGCTCTTTCAAAAATATAATAATTTATTTCTTTATTTTTCAATTTATAAAATTCAATAACTTCTCTTGCAAAATACCCTTCACCTGCACCAATTTCAAGGATATTTTTTTCATTTAATTTCAAAAAATAGTTCGCTATTGTCCAAGAAAATAGTTTTTCAAATGAACTTGAAGTGTAATAATCTTCACCAATTTTCTTTCTAAAATAATACCCTTTCGTTGGATTATATAAAACCTCACTTAAAAATTCATCAAATTTTAAAATCATTTGCTATTTTAATAGTCATTAAACTTGAATAATAAGCACTTTCAAAACTTATTGGACTTTCCTTACCTTCAATTAAACTTCTTATAAACAATTCAATTAGTTTTTCTTGACCTTTATCTTGTTTTACCTTTAAAATCGTTCTATTGTTTATAATAATTTCAGAAAAATCTTTTAAAATTAATGTTTCGCTATCTGCATCAATTCTAATAATTTCCTTTTCCATTATGTTATTTCCTTGTGAATGATAAATGACATTACATATGGCATTATCGTATCTAAAACTAATTGTGAAGTTTTCATTATTTAAGATATTTGAAAAATAATAATTTGGCTCTTTAAATAGAAATAAAATGTAATCAATAAAATGACAACCTTCACCAATAAGTCTTCCTCCCCCAATTTGAGGGTCTAATATCCAATGTTTTCCTAAAACGCCAGCATTTATAAAATAGTTAAAAACAACAAATTTTCTATCTTTAATAAATAATTTTATATTTTCTGTAAGTCTTGAAAATCTCCTATTAAATCCAATACAAAAATTAACGGGATTTTTTTCATATAGTTCTTTTAATTCTTCAAGCTCATTTAAATTTATAGCAAGTGGTTTTTCTACATAAACTGCCTTATTATGTAAAATTGAAAGTTTGACAAGTTTAGCATGTAAATTATGAGGTGTAGCTATCACTATTAAATTAACATTTTCATCCTTAAAAACTTCTTCATAATCACATCCAGCATATTTAAAATTATATCTTTTTGCTAAATTTACAGCGTTTTCGGGTCTTGAAGTAATTAAATATAATGGAGTAATTTCTTTATATTTTAAAAAATTTGGAATTAAAACATTTTGAGCATAACTTCCTGCACCAATTAAAGCCATATTTATTTTTGAAAGTTTATTATAATTTTTAACAACTACGAATTTTCTAATTTCACTTTCATTAGAATATTTAAAAACAACACCAAGATAATTTTTTTCTTTTTTTAAAAATTCATAAGCTTTTAACGCATCTTTAAATTCAAATTCATGTGTTATAATCTCACTTAAATTTAGTTTTGGAAGAATTTCTATAAAAGATGACAAATTTCTATTTATTGTCCATTTAACATAACTTTCTGGATAGTCAATTCCTTTTATTTCATAATTTGGATCATACCTTCCAGCACCATAAGCTCTACTCATCCTAACTTCAAGTTCTTTATAGTAAAATTCTTTATAGGGTATTAGAAGCTTGCTTTGACCTACAACAACAATTCTTCCTTTTTCTCTTAAAACTTCACAAGCTAATTTAATAGCATTTCCCGTCTTATCATTAGCACATATAATAACTCCATCAATAGGATATAATTTTTTAATTAAATGTTTTTCATTGGCGTTATATAGTTTATGCGCATAATTTTTAGCAAATTTCAATTTGTAATCTGAAATATCAATCCCAATAACTTTTATATTCATTATATTTAAAATTCTTATAACAATTTGACCAATTAATCCAAGTCCTATTACTAAAAATGTTTCTCCAATTTCAGGTTTAGCATTTCTAATACTATTTAAGGCAATTGCTCCAATTGTAGAAAAACTTGCCTCTTTTAAATTAATATCTTTTGGAATTTTTAAAATTAAATTTTTTGGAATAAGATTGAACTCTGAATGTAAAGCAAATTCACCACCTGCTCCAATTACATAATCACCTTGATTTATACCATCAATCCTGCTCTCAACAACAACTCCACTTATACTATAACCAAGAGGACCAAGAGTATTTAATTTATTTATAATTCTTCTAAATGTTTCTGAAATTCCAAGTGTTTTTATTGATTTTATAACTAAATCTATTTGCTCCTTTCTATCAATAATGATATTAAATAAATTTGTTTTTAATCTTGAAAGCTCTGTTCCTATACTTATTGCAGAATATAATGTCTTTACAATAGCAAAATTCTCCTTAATTTTAGGATATGGAGCATCTATTAAAATTGGCTTAAAATTCTTATAATCTTGAACTAAAATTTTCATTTATGTACCTTAACAATTTCACCCAATTCAACATTTAAAAATTTCCTTGCATTTCCCTCAACAACACTAATTTCTAAAAACTCATAAGAGCCCTTTAAGAAGACTAATTCATCTTTTTTTGCCTGACTATAAGTTTTAACTTTCTTATAAATTTTTAGATTTTTTATTTCTACAAATTTGAAACTATCATCATACTCTATATTTGTTATTAAATTTCCAAAATCATCAATAAATATAACTTCTCCGATTATTGTATTTTGATAGTTTTGAACATTTCTAAAATCAAATTTTATAATTTCATTTAGGGGTTTCAGAAATTTTTCTAAATTATTATCTTTTGAAATTTTAGCACAAGTTGGAGCAAATACATCTCTTGCATGAAATGTTGGACTTGCTGATTTTGGAACTTCAATTTCATAAGCCTTGTATTTTTCTAAAAATCCAAACAAACCATTATCAGGACCAACAAAATAATAATCATCTGTTTGAACAACAATAGCTTTTCTTTCAGAACCAACACCCGGATCAACTACTGCTAAAAAAATTGTTCCTTTTGGAAAGAATTTATATGAACTATACAATATAAATTGTCCAGCTTTTATATTGAACTTTGGAATATCATGCGTTATATCAATAATTTCAACATTAGGATTAATTGATTTAATAACACCTTTTACTTGTCCTACATAAAAACTATTTCCAAAATCACTTATGAAAGCTATAATTCTTTTTTCCAACTTGGGATAATTTTAAAGGATAGGGGCAAAGAGCCCCTTACTTAATTATTTCATTCCAATAATTCATAATTTTTTCTTTGGTTTCTTTTGAAAGCGGAACATAATTTAAACTTATTGCTATACTATCTCCTTTTTCAAAAGCCCATTTGAAAAATTCAATAATTTGTTTATTTTTTTCTTTCTTTTCTCTTGGGAGAAGAATAAATACTGCTCCTGTTATTGGATAAGTACTATCACCATCTTGATAGGTTAAAACTTCATAAAAATGATTACTAATATCCCAATTTGCATATTTCGTTGCTTCTTGGAATGTTTTTAAACTAGGTAAAACGAAATTTCCTTTCTTATTATTTAAATAAGCATAAATAAGATTATTTTCAATAGCATATGCATATTCAACATATCCAATAGTTCCAACATTTTGTTTTACATAATTTGCTACACCTTCATTTCCCTTTGCTCCTATTCCCTCTGGCCAATTTACACTTGTTCCATAACCTACTTTTTCTTTCCATTCAGGACAAACCTTTGATAAGTAATTTGTAAAAATAAATGTTGTTCCAGAGCCATCTGACCTTCTGACAGGAACTATCTTTAAGTCAGGTAAATTTACTTTAGGATTTAATTTTCTTATTCTTTCATCATTCCAATTCTTAATTTTACCAAGATAAATATCACAAATAACTTCTCCCGTTAAATATAATTTTTCATTCACATTCGGAAGGTTATATATAATACTTACACCTCCTACAATAATTGGAAATTGATATAAATTAGCACTATCAAGTTTTTCTTTTTCTAATGGCTTGTCGGATGCTCCAAAATCAACAACCCTTTCACTCACTTGCTTTATTCCACCACCTGAACCAATAGATTGATAATTTACTTGATTTTTTGTTTCATTATAAAAACTATAAGACCATTTTGAGATGAGAGGATAGACAAACGTTGAACCAGCTCCATTTATTACAAATGGTTTATTTTCTTGAACTTTTTGGCAAGCTATGATAAGCAAACTTATCATCATTAACCTTCTCATATTCTAACCTCCTTTTAAAATTTAATTTCAGTTTGGACATTTACAAACTTATCATCTTTATCTTGCTTGTAATTTACAGAACCTCTTAAATTTTTAGATAAATTCAATACAAAGCCTCCAATTATGAAATTCCTATCTTCATATCTATCAAATCTGAAAATAATATCAAAAATTTGGTTAGGTTTAACTGAAATAAGGCCAGAAATTAAGTTTGAACTAATTGTATCTTGACTTGTTAAAGTAGAACCTTTGAAATTACTATATTCAAATGATAAAGTAAAGAATTTTTGAATTATTGCAAGAGCAGAATTAAGTCTAATTTTTTCATTTTCATTTCTGTATTTACCATAATGTCCATATCCAAAAAGACCAATTTTTAAGTTATCACTAATATATGGATAAGCAGAAATTGTTAATTCTAAATCCTTGAATTTGTTATCTTCAACTTTATTATATCCTTCTCCATTAAACACACCAAGATTAACATTTACTAACTTTGAGTTATACTCAAAAGCAATTCCAAAATCAGCTGACGAAAGAATTGAAAAATAATCTGTTGGAGTTTTTTCTATAAATCTATAAACCCAGATATCTTCCATTTGTTTTATCCAAAAGTTATAGGTTTGTCCAAAATAAATTTTAAAGTTTTTATAATTAGTCTCAAGAAATGCGTACTTGGAATATACAAAATAAGAGCCTACAACAGCAGAATTTGGAATTTTAATTGTGCTATCTGGGTTTAGTTTATAACTTCCAGACTTTCCAACATCCCTTATCTGGCCCACATCAAGCGTGTATCTAAATTTTAGAGTTAGATTTTCACTTTTGAGAAGCTCAGAAATGAGGTTAGCATAAGCCCTGTCTATATAGAATCCATTATTGAGTGAACTATCAGCAGTTATAGTGTATCTTATGTAAGATACACCACTCACCTTCACATCCGCTAAAATAAGAGTTAATGTTAGCATAGTTCAAAATTTTAAAGTATAAAAATTTATTTTTTGTATAACCTAAATTTTTTTTTATTACAATACGAAAAATTTATTTAAAAAGCCCCAAAAGCAGAAGATAGGGCTTTTATAAGACGAAAGGCCTAATTATAGGGTGGGAGAAAGATAATAAAATAAATGGTTTTAGAATTACTAGACACAGCACACGGAAATTGCTTTGTCCAATAATTATTGCTAACTTATTGATTGTCAATAACTTATAAAAATTTTAAGAAAATTATAGTTTTTATGGGGGGTTTTTAATGGGGGCTTCGCCCCCATAGCCGAAA
>CBFGJN010000024.1:0-22312 GCA_965649115.1 Caldifarciminota bacterium
CTCTTCTTGGATGTATAGCATCAACTGGACAAACTTGAACACATTCACCACTCTTGGTCCCTATACAAGGTTGTGTTATTACATATGCCATCTTCTAACCTCCTTTCTTGCTCGGAATTAAAATAACATAAACATTATCACCAAAAATTTTCCTTATGTTATTATCAATAATAACACTTTTTTCTAAAATTTTCTTGTAATTTCCATTATTAATTCTACATTCAATGATAACCATCTCTTCATTTTCGTAAACTTGATAAGAAATTTCAATACTTTCTAAATTTAATTTTTCTTTTTTGAGTTCTTTCTTTAAAATTGATATAACTTCTTTTTCTTTCATAGCAAACCTATAAGGATTTTAGATAATAACTTAGCTTGTTTAAGATGTTTATAATCTATCCTCTTAGACAATCTATAATCTGCTTGAATTCTCAAAGCAAATAACTGACGGAAGTAAGAATCTACCTTTGGGTTTTTATATTCTTTTTCTATTAAACGCCTTATAAAATTGTGGATGTTTGGAACTTCAAAAATTCTTTCCTTATAACCTTTTGAGATTAATCGTTCCTTTGCATAGTGAAAAACACCATAGTAATATCTACTAATTAATGTTCTCGTTAATGATTCGTTTTTAGATTTAAATTTCCTTTCTATACTTCTTGAAATTCTAATAAATTCAAGTCCTTTCACAAAGAGCCCCACTTTTTAATAAATTCCTCTTTACTCAAACGATAGTAATCTGCATTCTTCTCTTTAAATTGAGACCACTCAGATGGGACATCATTTTCTTGATATATAGCACTAACAGGACATACCGAAGCACAAGCTCCACAATCTATACAAGTGTTAGGGTCTATATATAGCTGTGTTGTCTCGTCCCAATTCTCATCTCTTCTTGGATGTATAGCATCAACTGGACAAACTTGAACACACTCACCACTCTTAGTCCCTATACAAGGTTGTGTTATTACATATGCCATAGCTTGAAAATTTTAAAGGGAAAAATTTATAGAGTTGTGCTTTGTCCAATAATTCGGAAATTATATTCATTTCTACACTTTCCCACCCACCCTGAAATTAAGCCTTCGGCTTTAAAATACCCATTTTTTGCTTTGGGGGGCAGAGCCCCCCCTAATAATCCCCCCAATAAATCAACAATTTCCTTAAAAATTTTATAAATTATTGATTATCAAGGATTTAACAATAATTATTGGACAAAGCAATAGAGTTGTGCTGTGTTTAGTAATTCTAAAAATATATATTTTCTATGTTTTTTCCACCCACCCTGAAATTAAGCTTTCAGCTTAAAAATACCCATAATCAAGCGGACGGCTTTAAAATAACCCAATCTTATGCCCTGGGAACAGAGCCTCCCTTAAATTCTCGCCGTTGATATTAAGTACCAATTTTCGGTAAGGGGGTGTAAGCCTCCTACAAAAAACCCCATTAAAAATTCAGAAATTTTTGCCTGCCTATTAAATTTCATTTTTTCTAATAATTTTTATATCTCTAATATCACCCCCAACGGTACTAATAAACAAACTCCACTTTAAATTTGAATTTTTTATTGTCTCAAACTGCTCAATTGTTGCAATAAGATGTTCATAACTAAACGGCTCTAAAAACTTATTGTTATAATAAATTGGTTCTTTTAATAGAGAATTTAAAAAAGAACTTAACCAATAATATTTATTAGGTAAGAAAATTCTGTATTCATCTTTAAATTCAATATAACCAATTTTTTTACCTGATTTATAAATCTCAAATATCATTTAATTTAATTTCGTATTCTATGATTGCATTTAAACTAGCTCTTACTGAACAATACTTTTCTTGGGAAAGATGAACTGCTCTCTCGATTTTCTCTTTGTATTGTTCTAAATCTTTTCCATAAAAACTATATGTAATTTTAATATATTCAAACTTTCTTGGATATTCCTCTCTTCTTTTACCATTAGCACTAATTTTAAATTTATCATATTTAACTTTCATCTTATCTAATATATCAACAATATCTATAGCGGTACAACCCAAAAGAGAAATAAGTAATAATTGCATAGGTTTTGGTGTTTTATCACTCATTATAAACTCTTTACCATCATCAGTATGAAACTTGAAACCTTCACTAAAATTATAAAATAAATCAACAGACATAGCCAAAATTATAAAGGATAAAAATTAGTTTTTTTGCCTTGTCTAGTAATTCTGAAAATATGATTATTTCTTATTTTTCCCACCCACCCAAAAATAAGCCTTCGGCTTTAAATACCCATATTTCGGCATTGGGGGGCTATGCCCCCCTTCAAAACCCCCACTAAATCAATAGTTTCAGAGAATTTTTGATAAGTTATTGATAATCAATTATTTAACATTATTTACTGGACAAAGCAGAATTAGGTTGCTTTGTCTAGTAATTCTAAAATCATTTATTTTTCTATTTTTCCCCACCCACCCTATAATTGAGCCTTCTGCTCTACTTACCCATATTTCGGCTTGGGGGGCGGAGCCCCCCATAATTCCCCCATAAAAACAATAATTTTTGCTCACCCTCCTTGAAAATAAAGCTTAGCTTTATAAATTACTGCTTTTCGGCAGTAGGGGGCAAAGCTCTTCTTAAATTCCTCTAATAAAATTAATATAAGGATTTAGCTCTATTTTATAAGTCCTCCACTTAAAAATCCCATTTATAACCTAGCAGAATTTCTCTATTCATTTTAATCAAATCTCTTATATCTTCTGCCCAATTATGATAATAACAAATTGTTCTAAATGGCATAGCTCTATATAGAATTAAAGCTTTTTTCTTTGAGGTTTTATAAAGCTTTAAAAATCTATCTATATCACACTCAATCTCACCATTTATAACAATTTCATCGTCTTTAATACTTAAAAGTGTTGTTTTAAACTTGCGATTTATAAAATAAACAGAGTTTCTAATATCTTTAATCCAATCAATATGATGAATTTTAGCTTTTGAATTATTTAAAATTAAATAAGCAAGTAATTTATAACTTTTTGAAAATCTATAAATAATAAACTTTCTACCATTTACATATATAACAGGATAAAATCGCATAAAATATGCCTTAACTTTATTATTTTTCCTAATTAAACGTGAGGCACATTCCAATTCTTTGTACTTTTTAATTCTATGATAAGGTTTTTTTAGAAGGAAGGCATATATATTTAAAACAGCTAAATTTCCACTTCTTTTAGCAACCTCAACAGCATTTTTTATATTACCATTTAACAAGTACCTTAAAATTAATTCTTGCTTTCTAAATTTTGAAAGTTCAAATTTGTCTCTCTTTAAGATAATTATTCCTGTTCTTGTTGATTTTTCAAGAAATTTCTTTGCTTCCTTAATTTCTCCAAAATTAAGATGATAAATTCCAAGAGCAAAATAGTATAAAGATTCATAAATTTTTTCCTTTTTCTCATTATAAATTTTCTCTATTTCTAATTTTAATTTAAACGAATCCTCATACTTTTTATTAGAAATTACAATTGCTATTAGTTTTAGAATTTTATAAAGTAATTCATTTTCTCTATCGTTAAATTTATAATCAGAAAATTTAAAAAAGTTCTTAAAATCGCATTCAAAGAAACAATCATAAAAGTGATTATCACTTAATAATTTTGCTTTTTTAATATTGCCAAGGTTTCTGTAAGTTTTTATAAGTGCTTCTTTTACTTCTTCATTATCTTTATATTTTTTTAAGTAACTTGCTAATTGAGAACTAACTTTTGGATTAGCATAAACCAAAAATAAAAATTTTCTTAAAATGTTAATTTTTATACTTTTAGGGAGTTTTAAAATGTTCTTTATATGATTTAAGTAAAGAATATAAGCATCAATTTGACGATTTAAGTACAATAGTAAGCCGATTTTTAAAGCGAAAAATTTATAATAACTTAAAATGAAATTCTTCTTTAAGCACACTTTCATTTGCTTATCAACTTTATTTAAAAATTCCTCATAATTTTCAAATTTATAATTTTTAAATTGCCATTCCATTAAGTCAGCTCTTAAATAAATTGGAATATATTTAAATGGAATTTTCATTAAAATTGATATATCTTTTGGTTTATAAAGCTTTAAAATGTTTCTAACCTCCTTATAGTATTGATTCTCAATAAGATAATTTATGAATTGTTCAAGTTTTTCATCTTTTATCTTTTTATAAATATCGTACTTTCCAAGTTTAATTCTTATTGTTTCAATTGAAATCATTTTTTTAAACTTTTCATAATAAATTTTTTGAATATCCTTTAATGTGAAATGAGGATGCCTTTCCTTAATTAAGTAAATTCTATATGCTAATTTATCAAATTTAAAAAATCCTTCTTTTCTAATTTTATTAATTGTCCTTCTATTTATTTTTAACATTTTTGAAACTTTTCTAGCAGAAAAATTTTTTAACATTAAATATATTTTAAACCTTTCATAAATCGTTAATTTTTTAAATTTTGGCATATTTAATTTTGAAATTTTAAAGTATTTTTTAAAAATTGCTAAAAAAGTTTATAAGTTATTGATTAACAAAAAATTATTAAAAACTAAATTTAGAATTTCATTTTATAATTTGGCTTTGGAGGTAGAATATGAAAAGGTTGATGATAAGCCAAAGCCTGATGCTTGCCCTAATCGGGATAATAAATGCAGGTCCTGATGATAATTCAAGAGATGGTCCATATTATCCTTTCAATAATCCATATAAGACAGTTTTATCTACTAACATCAACCCCACAACCAAAACCTACCTTGTAAAAGCTAATGAATATAGTCAAAAAATCAATTTCAAAAAATAATAGTGGTTCCACCTCCCAAGCCCCCTTTTGGGGGCTCATTTTCAAAATATGATTACTTTAATTTTAAATTTTGCCAAAGAGGATATATATTTTATAGATTCGTATTTAAGAAATGTTATTGTTTTTAGTTTAAGTAGAGCAAAAAGAATGAGCAAACTTATTAGAATTTATCCGATTGATTATGACCCATCTTCATTCGTTATAACATATCCAAAATCAAATGTCTATAAATGCGATAATAATTTATGCTTAGAATTTTCAAATTCATTAGTCTTTACAAGTCTTCAAATTGACAGTACAAAAATCTATATTTTAAAACCAAATGAAATTGAAGATAGCATTTTAAAAGAATTGAAAATTTCAAAAGAACAAGACATTCTTATTTTTAAAATTTCATTATCTATCTTGCCTGATACAACAAAACCAAAAATTAAATATGTTTATTCTTATGTTTCATTATCTTTTATATTTCCTTATGGCTTTGAGATATTTAATTACACTTCTGATATTGAAGGAAAATGGCGAATGGTGAAAAATGTTATAAATTTTTATGCTTTAAATGTTCAGAAATTAAATTTATATATTGCTTTCAAGCCGAATTACGATACTTTAACAAGAGAACTATACAAATTAAGCAGCGAAACTGAAAAATTCAAGTGTTTTGAACCTTATAAGGTGAAGGAAGAAATTGATTTTGATATCGGAAGTGCAGAAATAAAAGATGAATATAAACCAGTTCTTGAAAAAATCTACTACGATATTGATTGGAAAAATATAAAAGAACTTATAATTGAGGGTTATGCAGATAGCTTGCCTATCAGAGGAGAACTAACAAAAAAGTATCCGTCAAATTGGGAGCTGTCTTCTGCAAGAGCTTTATCAGTTGCCAAGTTCCTTATGAGTCTTGGTGCTCCTGCTAATAAACTAAAACTATCATATACAGGCGAATATAGGAAATCTCAAAGAAAAGTTGAATTTTATATTGTGAGGTGAGATATGTACTACTTTAAGAAATACTACAAGCTTTTTATATTAAATTTATTATTATTTCTTTCAATAACACTAATTATTAGCTTTGTCCAAAAATCACAAAAATTATTTGTTTGGGAAGCAAAATTAATTGTTGAAGAAAACAACAATAGAAATCAAGATGAAAATTTAATGAATTACATTTATCCTACAAGGGAAAATGAACCTTATTATCAGAAAATTATTGATTATATAATAAGTAATCACACAATAAAAAAATTTATTTCATTATATAACTACAATTTTGAGATTGTTCAAAAAGAACCAAAAAATTTAAAAATTAAGAAAATTGAAATATATAAACCATTTGAAAAAGGCATTTATAAATTTAAAACGAATGAAAAGAATGAAAACTATTTTATTTTATCAAATCAAGAAGGCTATATTAAAGTAAAGTTTCTTGACTATGATAATTCAGTTAAAAAATTTACTTCAAAATTAAATTTGAGAGTTACAAGTTCATCTGAATTTTTAAAAGGTAAAAATCTCCCTCAATTCTCACCAAACATCATTCATTTATCATTTAGTTCAAAAGATGAATATGAAGGAGAAATTTTTAAGAATTTCATAAACTTCTTATTTGAAGATAATTTGAATCAAAAAAAAGAAACTTATAGCAAATTAAAAACACTTATAAAAAATCAAATTGATTATTATAATAGTGAAATTGAAAACATAGATGAAAAAATAAAAAACATTAAACTTGAAATCGTAAATAAACCAAATGTTTTAAATGATATTGTTTTTCAGGAGTATATGACAAATTTTGAAATTAACAATTTAATTAATTACTTAAATAATAATGGGAAATACATAATTAGTCAAGATAGTGCTTTAAATAATTATCTAATAAAAATTTCTATTATGGAAGATTCGTTAAGAATTCTAACCTTAAAATATGGTAAGGAAAGTGGAGAATACAAATACTACAAAATGATATTAGATAGTTTAAAAACGAATTTAAAAAATGTTATTCAAAAAAGAATTATATATTTGAATGAAAAGTTAAAATTATTAAAAAATCAAGAAGGTCAATTTAAGGAAGTGTCAGATAAGACAATTGAGCTTGAAAATGAATTGTCTAAATTAAATACTCAGAAACAATCAATAATGGAGATTTTATCTTTACTTAATAAAAAGTTAAAAGAAATTGAAATGGAAGAAGTTAGCATGAAAAATGACTTCAAATTATTCCAAATCTCAGAAAATCCTATTATTAAAAGTAAATTGAATAGTTTAAGCAGAAATATATTATTTTCAATACTTTTTTCACTTGTATTTTCAATTATCGTTGTTCTTTTAAAGGAATATCTAAAAAGAACAATTAGAAATAAGGAGGAATTAGAAATTAAACTAAATATTAAAAATAGTTTTGAAATCCCACTGGTAAATGAAGAAGAAAACACACCTTTAAATGTCTATCTTTCAAAAAATTTTCAAAAAATTTTAAATGGTTCTTATGCGATTGAAAGTTTTAGAATAATGGTTTTAAAATCCATCTTAAACAAAAATATGAATTTAATTGGAATAACAAGTTCTATCCAAGGTGATGGTAAAACATTTATAACATTAAATACTTGTGCTATTTTAGCTATGATGAAAAATAATGTTCTTATGATTGATACTGATTTAAGAAAGAAAAGTTTGAGCCACTATTTTTCTTTAAATAATGAAAAAGGTTTATCAAACATTATTGAAGACTTAAATTATAAGAATTTGATATATGAATTGAATGGGAATTTATTTTTAGTTCCCGCTGGAAATGAAATTATTGACCCTCTTGGTGTATTTATTAGTTCTAAATTCAAAAATTTTATTGATTATATTTCAAATCATTTTGAATATATAATTTTTGACCTTCCTCCAATTCTTGGAATATCAGAAACAAGTGTTATTATTGAACACTTAGATAGTGTTTTATTTGTTATAAGAGTTGATAAGACAACAATTTCTCAAATTTTAAATGCTCTTGAACTTATAAATAGTCAAAAAATTTCAGCATATATTATAAATGGCGTTGAATTTAAGACTGATTATTATGATTATTACTATTATAAACAAAAGGTTTTCAAATGAGATTTTTCTATTTATTATTTCTAATTTATTTTTTATTCATTATTACAAATCAACACAGATTAAGAAGTTCTCTAAATTATGTAAAAACAATAAATGATTATAGATTGGTTTATGATGGAGGTATTAAATTGGCAAGTTCAAGAGAAACCATTAAAAAAGCTCTAACTATTGCTTATTACATTTTTGAGTTAAAACAAAATAAAAAACGAAAAACTTGGATTACTGAAAATCCAATAAAAATTTATGAAATTTATAGAAATGATAACTTTGTTGGCTCTTGCTATAATGATGCAATTTTATTTAATTTTTTAGCAAAAAATGCTAATATAAATTCAAGGATTGTAGAATTAGCGAGTTCTGATGGTCTTGGAGGTAATGGTCATACAATAAATGAATTTTATTCAGATGAATATAAGAAATGGATTATGATTGATGTTAATTTAGGAATAATGTTTTTTGATTTTAATAAAACTCCACTTTCTGCATATGAAGTTAGAAAATTGGCTTTAAGTAGTAAGAATGTTGAGGATTTTCTAAGTAAGGTCGTTCTATTGAAATTAAATAGAAATGTCTCAAAAAAAATTATTTGGCGATATTATTTTAGTAATTCAAGGGAATTTTTGATAATTGAAGATGATCTTATTGCTAAAAATTATGGAAGAAAAATTGCTTATTTTTTTGAAGATATGAATTGTGAATTTTGTGTTAAATTTGGAAGATTTTTAAGAAGTCTTTTTTCACCAATTTTTAGAATTAGAATACAAGATGAATATAGTCCTAAAATTTATTATAGAATTTATTTTTGGACATTTCAATTTCTTTTTGCTACCTTTGTATTCATCAATATATATTACTTTTCAAAATTTATTAAGAATGTTTTCTTCTCAAATAAACCCCCCAAATCCAAAATACGGGAATTTTAAAAGCAAAGCCTTTATTTTAGGTTGGGTGGGGAAAATAAGAAAATTATTGGACACAGCAATTTATTTATGCTTTGTCCAATAAATGGTGTTAAGTAATTGATTATCAATAACTTATAAAAAATTTATTGAAATTATTGATTTTATGGAGGATTTTAATGGGGGGCGTTAGCCCCCCCTACCGAAAGATGGGGATTTTTAAAGCCGAAGGCTCAATTATAGGGCGGGTGGGAAAAATATAGAAAAATAAATGGTTTTAGAATTACTAGACACAGCAAAAAGCATCTGCTTTGTCCAGTAAATCATGTTAAGTCCTTGACTATCAATAATTTATGAAATTTTTTTGAAATTATTGATTTAATTGGGGGATTAAAGGGGGGCTCCGCCCCCCAAGGCATAAGAATGGGTATTTTTAAGCTGAAAGCTTAATTTCAGGGTGGGTGGGAAAAATATAGTAAAATATATATTTTTGGAATTACTAGACACAGCAAAAAACTTATGCTTTAAAATTTTAAAACTATGGATTTAGCAAAAACTCTTACCAACCTGATAAAGCAAAATGACTTTGATACCTTCAAGAAAATTGTAGAAGAATATGATTTATCAGTTCAAACTTATATTAGGATTCAAAATGATGATGTAGGACACTTTTTAGAGCGCTTTGGAACATTTCTTATTGAAAATGATGCTCCTTTTGAATTTTACAAATTTGTTTATGATAGAAGTAATAAAAGATATGATAAAAAAGTTACAGAAGATCTTCTTCCCTCAGCATTAAAAGGTAAATTAGATTATATTAAATTTTTCTATCAGGAAGGTGAAAATCTAAAAGTATATGATAGAAAAGGTAATTCAATCTTACACTATTCAGTAATGAGTGGTAATGAAGAACTTGTAAAATTTATATTAGAACTTAAAATCGTTGATGTAAATGAAAAGAGCGATGAAGGTAAAACCCCATTAGATATAGCAATTGAAAAAGGCTTTGAAAATATTGCTAATTTAATTAAGTCTTATGGTGGAATAAATGGGGTTAAAGAGAATATAATTGGAAAAAGAGCATATGAAGAGGAAGAAGTCATAGATGTTGATTACTATTATTATGATGATAATGAGTATGAAGTTGAAATAACTGGCGAAAAATGTGTAAAAGAGGAAAATGAAATTTGGAGTACACTATTAGAGCTTGCTGAAAAATCAGAATATGATAGAAAAATGTTAAACGAATTTGAAAGACTATTAAATGAGCATATTGATTATTTAATAGAAGAGAATTATTCATTATCACATTTATCATATCCTTGGACAATTGACATTATTTTGAGTTTGTTGAAAGAAAGAAACTACACCGATTTTGCCGAGATTTACGAAATTATATACTTTGCAACGAATAAATTAATTGATATGGAAAGAAGCTATAAGGAAATAATTCCAATCCTTAAAATTCATAAAGAATTTTTAATTTCATTAAGAAACGAAAAAGGCGAAACATTTTTACATAAAGCAGTTAGGGACTATGATTATCATTTAGTTAAAGTTTTTGTGGATTTGGGATTTGATCTAAATGAGGAAACCTACGAAGGAGAAACACCACTTGCTATTGCCATTAGAAGAGAAAACCGTTTGATAGAAGAATTTTTAAGAAGTAAAGGTGCTTCCTTATAGAAGAACTTTTAAATAAGTAATTCAGGAGAGTTTTAATGGGGGGCTACAAAAACATACTTTGTCCAGTAAATAGTGTTAAGTTATTGATTATCAATAATTTATAAAAAATTTATTTGGAATTCTTGATTTAATGGGGGGATTATACGGGGGGCTCCGCCCTCCGAGGCAAAAATTAGGGTATTTATAAGCCGAAGGCTTATTTTCGGGTGGGTGGGAAAAATATAGTAAAATATATATTTTTAGAATTACTAGACAAGGCAACAAAAACACTTTTCCATTGCTTTGTCCAGTAAATAGTGTTAAATGCTTGATTATCAATAACTTATAAAAATTTAAAGGAAATTATTGATTTTTGCCCCCTTGCCGAAATATGGGCATTATAAGCCGAAGGCTTATTTATAGGGTGGGTGGGAAAAATATAGAAAAATAAATAGTTTTAGAATTACTAGACAAAACACTTTTCCATACTTTAAAATTTCAACATAATGAAAAGATACCAAAATTATCCTGGTATTGTTGGTTGGTTTTATGGTGGAAAATTAAATTTTGAAAGAATTTTGTTCCTATTACATAGAATAACAGGAATTGTGTTAATTTTTTATTTACTTGTTCATATTATCGTTGTCGGTTTTAGGGCTTATAGCCCTGAAATGTGGGATAAAATTATGAAGTTAATTTCAGGACATTATAATGGTCATTACAATCCAATAATATACTTTCTTGAATGGCTATTACTTGTAGCAGTTATCTTTCACATGATGAATGGATTAAGGCTTATATTTTTGGAGCTTGGATTTTTTATAGGAAAACCTGAAAGACCTATTTATCCATATAAATCATCTATTGATTATCAAAGAGCTTTCTCTTGGATAATTATGATTATTGCAGGAATTTTTATCATCTGGACATTATTTGTGTTTTATAACCCCTTAGGGAGGTAATTATGAAGGAAGGAAAACTTTGGTTTTTTCACATGATAAGTGGAGCGTTTCTTGTAGTTCTTCTTGGTGGCCATATGTACTACATGCATCTTTCAGGTGGAGAGCCACTTTCCATTGAAAATACTTTTAAGAGGGCAAAAGATTTATTTTTTCCTTTAAGTTATACAATTTTCGTAGGTTTAGCACTTTTTCATGGTCTATATGGACTTAGAGGTATTTTGTTTGAAAGATTTAACACTACATTCTCCCAAAAAGTTATAAATGTTATTTTAATTTTAATAGGAATTTTATTTTTCTTATATGCTCTTTTAACAACATGGATACCTTATTTTAGGAGGTGGTAAATGAAAGTTAAATTTAAAGTTTTTAGATTTAATCCTGTTAAAGATGAAAAACCATATTATAGTGAATATGAAATTGAAGTTTATAAGGGAATGACTGTTCTTGCTGCTCTTAATGAAATAAAAGAAAAAATAGATAGTACTTTATCTTGGAGGCAATCTTGTAGGATGGGTGTTTGTGGAAGTTGTGCTATGGTTATAAATGGGAAGCCTTCTCTTGCTTGTCAAACACAAGTTTTAGAATTAAAAGCTGATGAAATTACAATAGAACCACTAAAATCATTTCCTGTTATAAAGGACCTTGCTTGTGATTTAAATAATTTATTTAAACATCATACATCAATTAAGCCTTATATAATTAGAAAGGATGTTGAAGAAACAGTTAATCCAAAGGAAGAGTACATCCAAAGTCCTGATGAACTTGAAAATTATTTACAATTTGCTTATTGTATTAAATGTGGAGCTTGTATATCTGCTTGTCCAATATCTCAAAGTAATGAGGATTTCTTAGGACCACAAGCACTAATGTCCGCTTTAAGATATATATATGATAGTAGAGATGATGGCTTTGAGGAAAGATTGGCTATCTTAGATAGTCCAAATGGTTGTTTTAGATGTCATTTTGCTCAATCTTGTTCATATGTTTGTCCAAAAGGTGTAGATCCCGCGAAGGCAATTCAATTTCTTAAAAGAGAAATTGTTTTATATTCACTTGGAATTAAGAAAAAGAAGAAAATTTCACAATTACAAAAACTTGGTGAAAAGCTAAAAGAAACTCCCGAAAAATACAAATATCCTGAATTTACAATTGCTAAACCTCAATGAAAGAAAGCTCGCTTGAAATTATATTAAAAGTTTTAGAAATTTTAAACAATTCAAGAAATCTATCACAAATGTTAAATATGATATGTGTTTCCGCTTGCCAACTAACAAATGCTGATAATTGTTTCATATACCTTTATGATAAGGAAAATGATGAGCTTGTTTTAATGGGTTCTTCATCGTTTCCTCATGATGCTGTTGGAAGAATAAAATTACAAATGGGGGAAGGTCTTGCAGGTCTTGTAGGAAAAAAAAGGAAAATTATTTCAATTAGCAAAAAGGCTTATAAAGACAAAAGATTTAAAGTATTTAAAAATCTTAAAGAAGATACATATGAAGCTATTATTTCGGTTCCTATTATATTCAAAGATAATCTTGTGGGTGTTATGAATGTTCAGCATAAAAACGAGCATAGATATACCAAAACTGAAAAAATGATTTTAAAGATGCTTTCAGAGCTTGTAAGTGGAGCATTAGAAAGAGATTGGTTATATGAACAATATAAGAAAAAAGCGGAAATTTTAGAAAACATTTTAGATAGCATATTAGATGAAAATGGGGATATTTGCCAAAAAATTGAGATGATGATATTTAAAATTATTAAAAAGCCCGTTAAGGTTTTTCAAGATAATAAAATTCAATCAGATATTAAGTCAAGTTATTTTTCGGTGATTTTAAGTGATAAAAATTTAAATGATGAGCAAAAAAAGGCGATTCTTTTAATTTTAAATCAAGCTGATCTAATAGTGAAAAACAAGAAACTAAAAGATGAAATTGAAGAAAGGAAATTGGTTGAAAGGGCAAAGGGAATTTTAATGAAATATGGAATGAGTGAAGAAGAAGCTTATAATTACATAAGAAAGAAAGCTATGGATAACAGAAAAACAATCAAAGAAATAGCAGAGTCAATAGTTATATTAAAGGAGGTTAAACCATGAGAAAGCTGATATATGTATTGTCAGTTTGGAGCATAGTGGCACTTGGCTGTAAGAGAGGTGAAAAGGTAGCAGAAGTAGCTCAGGAAGATATAGACTTCACAACTCAAAGTATTGAAGAGATAACCCAAACATCTTCAAATACTCTTCAAGATCCAGGAGCACCTACAATAAAGAGATATGTCTATAATGGATATTTCCTATATTCTTTTGATACAAATGGCATAAACCTAAAAAATAAATGTGTTTCATATAATCCATCAGATACAACCGATACTGATAAAGACAAAGTTTATAGAAATGCTACAATTAATTTCAATTGCAATAATAGAACTGACACAGTTATCAAGAATAACCAAATTTATGTTGTGAATTATACACTAATTGGAAGTTTAGTTCATTCTGATACAGGTTCAAGTGATTACAATCCTTTTATATTTTCTGTAAGCTGGGGTAATCCATTTAAAGTAATTTTAAAAGCATATAGAAATGACACACTTATTGAAGATAAGAATTATTCTCAAACGGGAAGTATAAAAATGGAATATGTTAGTGATTTTGTTTATAGATTAATTCGCTCAATAAATCACACAAGAAATGACTTAACATGTAGAAACGTTTCTATTAATGAAACAACATATGTTTTTATTGACCAAGCAATTGATTGGAAACCCGGTGATACACTTGGAAACAAAACGCTAAAAACTTGGCCAATTGGTAAAGGAACATTAAAGACATGTTCAGATATAAATGTTAATTTATCATTTTCACCTATTGATACATTAAGAATAGCAAAATGTCCAAGTGGAAAAGTTGGCATAACATCAGGTTCTTTAAGAATTGTTTTAGATCTTCCAACAGGCTCAAAAGAAATAATAAGACAATTTAGCTGTACTCAATAATAATTTTGGGAGGGTTTTTGCCCTCCTTATTCTCCTTTAAAATTTCAAACTTATGAAAAGAACTTATCAACCATCAAGAATTAAAAGAAAAAGAACACACGGATTTAGAGCAAGAATGAAAACAAAGGCGGGAAGAAGAGTTTTAAAAAGAAGAAGAAGAAAAGGTAGAAAAAAATTAACTGTTTAGTTTTAATGAAGAATATAATTATAGGTTTTATTAAGTTTTATAAGTTATTTTTATCCCCGATTTTACCAAATAGTTGTAGATTTTATCCAACATGTTCAGATTATATGATATTATCAATTGAAAAGCATGGAATTTTAATAGGTTTATTAAAGGGCATTTGGAGAATTATAAGATGTAATCCAATATCAAAAGGAGGTATTGATTATCCATGAATAGATTTATTCTTTACTTTTTAATAGCTTTTACAATTTTTTTTCTTTGGACAATTTTATTTCCACCAAAACCAGCAAATATAAAAAGTCAATCAAGTTTAAAAATTGATGTCCCCTTATCAGATAGTTTAATATCTTATGAAAATGAATTTTATGAGGTTAAAATATCAAAGAAAGGAGGATTTATAAAAAGTTTTTATGTAAAAAGATATAAAAGTGAGCTTCTTGGAAATTATCCGATTTTTATATTTAAAAACTTAAAAGACAAAGATTTCAATTATGAAATTTCAGGAAATAAAGTTATTCTTAAAAGCGGAAATGATAGTATTATATATGAATTTAAAAACAATTATATTGTAAATGTTATATCAAGTGATAGTGAGATTATTTCATATGGAATAAATCCAAATCTTGAAGATAGCTATGAGAAAAGATATTCAAACTTTATTTATTACTATCAGAAATGGCATAAAATTACAGAAGATAAACTATTAAGTCCGTTTAGTGTTGATTATGCTAATTTTATTGGATCAAAAACTCACTACTTCTCATTTATTATTCTAAATGAAATGAGAAACAATAAGGCATTCTTATATGATAATAGAATTATATTTGAAGGGAAATTAAATCCCAATTTTAAATTTTATTTAGGACCAATTGATCCGCAAATTTTTAAACTAATAGATAAAAGGCTTGAACCCATTTACGATTGGGGATTTTTCTTATTCGCACCATTTAGCCAAATTATTTTTTATTCTTTTAGAGGACTTTATTCTATCGTTCATAATTATGGATTTGTAATTATTTTATTTTCTTTAATGATAAAAATTATATTCTCGCCATTAACTTATCAATCGTATATTGCCATGAGGAAATTGGCAAAAATTCAACCAAAAATTCAAAAATTACAAGTAATATATAAAGATGACCCTGAAAAATTACAAAAAGAAATTTTAAGGATTTATCAAGAAGAAAACGTTAATCCATTCAGTGGATGCTTGCCTTTAATAATTCAACTTCCTATATTTTTCGCTCTCTATCAAGTTCTTATAACTTCAATTGATTTTAAAAATGCTCCATTTATTCTATGGATTAAAGATTTATCATCAAAAGACCCTTATTTTATTCTTCCTATTTTAATGACATTAATTAGCTTACTAAATTCAATTATTCAACCGTCCGTTGATAAAAATTCAAAAATGATAGGAATAATAATGTCATTAGTTTTCCTATTGATATTTTTAACATTTCCCGCAGGGCTTGTCCTTTATTGGTTAAGCTATAGCCTTTTTAGTATCTTAGAGCAGTTCATATTTAAAAAGTTTTTATTAAAAGGAGGTTAAAATTATGGAGTTTGTAGATGAAAGTGATATAACGATTGAAAAAGCTATAAAAAAGGCTCTAAACAAGCTCCAAATAGATATAAATTCTGCTAAGTACGTAATTATAAAAAAAGAGCCAATCGTAGTTAGGGTTTATAAAAGAACAGAAGATATTGAAAAAATTGAAAATTTCATAAAGGAGTTGTTTCAAAAACTTGGAACAAAAGGCAAATTTCAAATTATACCCCAAGATAAAAACACAATTTATATAAATATAAAAACTTCAAATTTGGATAGTGTTTTAATAGGAAAAGATGGAAAAGTTCTTGAAGAATTAAACTATTTACTTAATTTAATGCTTAAAAGATTATTTCCTAAAAATTTTAAATTCATTTTTGATGTAAATGGTTATAGAAAGAAAAGAGAAGAATATATTGTAAATAAAGCAATTGCAACAGCAAAGTTAGCAATTGAAAATAAACTTGAATACCCATTAGACCCACTTAGGGGTTATGAAAGAAAATTAGTTATAGAAGCACTCAAAAACATAAAAGGAATAAGAGTTGAAAAAGTGGGAAAAGGTAAAAGAGCAAAATTAGTCATTGTTCCAGATGTTAAATGATACTATTGTTTCAATTAGTAGTGGATATGGAATTTCAGCAATTAGTGTAATAAGAGTTAGTGGCAATTTGGTAAATGAAATTATAAAAAGAATTTTTAAAAAACATTTAAGAGAAAGATACGCTCATTATCTAAAATTATTTAATAGTGATGGGAAAGTTATTGATGATGTTATTGCAATTTACTACAAAGCACCAAAAAGTTATACTGGTGAAGATATGCTTGAGATATTTTGTCATGGGGGACTTGTTATTCCAAAAATGATTGTTAAGGAAATTATAAAAATTGGAGCAAGACAAGCTGAACCAGGGGAATTTACAAAAAGAGCATTTTTAAATGGAAAATTAGATTTAATTCAATCAAGAACAATAAACGAAATTATAAATGCAAAAAGTGAATTTGCTATTTTCCCATTAAGAGATAGAATTGAAGGGAAACTATCAAATAAAATAGAAAATTTAAGAGAACATTTATTAGATTTATTAAAAGAAATTGAAGCAAGGATAGATTTTGAAGAAGATGTTCCTGAAATTTCAAAAGAAGAAGTCTTTGAAAGGATTGATAGTATATTGAAAATTTTTGAGGATTTAATAAATAACTCTGCAAGTATAGAAAAAGTTAGCGAAGGTATAAATGTAGTTATTATTGGTAAGGCTAATGTTGGAAAGTCATCTATATTTAATAAACTACTTGGATATGAAAGAGCAATTGTTTCAGATATTCCTGGAACAACAAGAGATTATATTTCTGAATATATTAACTTGAATGGAATTTTATTTAAAGTTATTGATACTGCTGGAATTAGAGAAGCTATTGATTTAATAGAAAAGATTGGTATTGAAAGGAGTTTAAATTTAAGTAAATTTTCAGATATTGTTGTATTTGTTTTATCTGCTGAAAGTATAGAAGAATTTGAATTTGAACTATTAAATAAAGTTCCAAAAGATAAGTTAATTTTAGTTGTTAATAAATGTGAAATTTCAAGACCTTTAATTGAAAATTATAATCCAATTTATATCTCTGTAAAAGAAAATATAGGTTTTGAAGAATTGAAAAATGCTTTATATGAAAAAGCTATAAGTGAAATTTCAGCAGATTATTACTTTTCAAGAAGTGAATTTGAACTTCTACAATATGCTTATGATAGAATAAAGGAAACTCTTAATCTAAAAGATGAACCTTTGGATATTTTATCTCATCAAATAAGATTAGCTGTAAATTCAATATCAAAATTACTTGGAATTGAAGATTTGCCCGAAGAAATACTAAATAGAGTTTTTAGGGATTTTTGTATAGGTAAGTAAAAATTTCCTTAATAATTTCTTCTCTTTCAATTTCAGCTAAATTTTCATCAGTTTTAAAAAACTCATCTAATTTATAATTTTTTGCTTGAAATAAAAGTTCTAATTTATCACAACCTCTTACAATAATTGCTTCTCTACTTTTACCTTCCATAAACTCTTTGTAAATTTCTTTTAGTTCGTCTAAATTTAATCCATTTAATAAATCAAAAGTTGCTTTCTTTTCAGCATTATCAACATTATCAGATCCTAAATACTTCTTGGCAACAAGATGAATGTCTCCAATTTTCACTTCACCAAGTTCGTGAATTATTGCCATAATTAAAATTTTCTTCAAATCTATATTTTCACCTCTTTTTATCAATAATAAACCAACAATTAAACTTAAAAATGCTACTAAAAAACTATGTTCTGCAACACTTTCGGGAAATTTTATTCCATAATAAGTCCAACCTGATCTTGGAATGAACTTCAATCGCTCAACTTCTTGAATTAAATGAATAATTTCTTTCATATTCACTTATAGCATTTTTTATCGTTTCAATACCAATTAGACAGCACTTTGTTCTAATTTTTAAAATTTCTTGACCTACTAACTCTTCTATATCATTAATGGAAAATTTTTTTACCTCGTATATGCTTTTATTTATAATTCTATCAATTATAATTTCAACAACACCTTGACTAATAGTACATAATTTACCATCGTATCCAATATCTAAAATTCTATCTTCTTCAATTTTCAAGAATACTTCAATAAAATCTCCACAAAAATCACTGAAATTCTTTGAATAAGCATTAAAAACATTTAATTTTCTTTTATAATTTGGAAATTCGTATCTGTTTAGAATTATTTCAAGCAATAATAAAATTTTAAAGTATAAAAAAATACCTCTTTTTAGAATTGTTGTGCTTTGTCCAGTAATTATTGCTAAATGCTTGATTATCAATGACTTACGAAAATTTCAATAAAACTATTGATTTTATGGGGGATCTAATGGGGGGCGGAGCCTTATTTACTAGGGTGGGTGGGAAAAAATAAGAAATAATCTATATTTCCAAATTACTAGACAAAGCCGAATTGTTGTTGATTAAACTTTAAAATTTTCTATTATGAAAAGCTTTACAAAATATCTAACATTTAATACTAAAAACAGAAAAGAAATTATAAGAATAACAGAAGATGTTAAAAAAGCTGTTGAAGAAAGTGGGATTAAAGAAGGAATATGTCTTGTATCATCAATGCACCTGACTGCAAGTATTGTAGTTCAAGATAATGAAAAAGGATTACATCAAGATATTTTTGAATGGCTTGAAAAATTAGCACCTTACAAAGAAGACTATAAACACCATTTAACAGGTGAAGATAATGCTGATGCTCATCTAAAAAATATATTAACTCATCTTCAAGTAGTTCTTCCCATTACAAATGGCAAATTAGATCTTGGTCCTTGGCAGGAAATTTTTTATTTTGAATTTGATGGTCAAAGACCAAAGAGAGCTATTATAAAAATTATTGGAATTTAACACCTAACTTTAAAATTTTAAATAGTTGGAAGAAAAAATTTTTATTATTGAACTTGCAAAAGCTCTTAAAGAAAAAAGAGATGTAGTTTTTATATTTATTGGACCTGATGGAACATCCATTAGATGTGCTGTTGAAAATGGAAATATATTATATATTGAAGGATTATACGGTAGTGGTAAAAGCGAAATTGAGAGAATTATTAAATGGAAAAAAGGAAAAATTATTGAAAGACCATTAAAAGATGAAGATAGAAATAAAAAAAGTGAATTTATTGACCCTGATCCAATTATTTCTATTTTGGAAAAAGTTGATAAAAAAAGAGATTTATTTAGTGATTTTATAAAAGAATATTTAAAGCTTTTAAAAACATTTATAAATGAGTTTGAAATGTCATCAGTGAGCTTTTTAGAATTGTTAAATTCAAATAAATCTAAAAATATCTATTATATTCAAAACAAAGGATTTTTATTCTTAAAAGATAATGAAATTGAAGGCTTCTTAAACACTATTGGAAAATTTATGAAAGACTTTTATACAAATGAAATTGTCATTTTTTCAAAATTAGTTATTGAAAACTGGCAGTACGATTTATTAAAATTACCATTTGAAAAACAACCTGAAATGGAAGGACAAATAAGTCCAAATCTTTTAATGAAATTTTTAAATGAAATTGATGGATTATTTTTTATTTGTGAAGATAATAAAAAAATAATTGTTATGAAAAACAAAGAGAATAAGAAAATATATAAAACATCATCAGAAATAGCGATATTAGAAAATTTAGAAATTAAATTATCCCCCTTTGTCTTAATATGGCAATAGCAATATCGTAAATTTCATTCTTTAAATTTCTTTTTATTTTTTTATTTTCAAACAATTGAATAATCTCCCTTTCTAATTTTGTAATATGTTCAAGATTAACTGGATAATTTAAAAAAGTTATATAAAACAAAATCCAAGAACTTCCAATTAAAGGAAATTTTTTTTCAAAATTAAAAATGATATTATTCCATTTCAAATTTGAAAATAATTTAAATTTCAAAATATCTTGCCACATAAAAACCCTATTTTTTTCACTTGATATTATTTCAAGCTCTCTTCTAATTCTTGAAAATGAAACATTTTTTAAAAATTTTCTTGAAGAATTTATTTGATTTAAAAATTTCTTTGAATACCTTAAATTTAACTTTTTAGCATATCTAATACCTCTAAAAATTCTCGTTGGGTCGTCAAGAAATGAGTTTATTGGAATAAGAATTTTCTTTTTTAAATGTTCAATACCATTAAAAATGTCAATAATGTTTCCATTTAAATCCATAGCAATAGCATTTATTGTAAAATCTCTTCTTTTTAAATCTTCGTATATTGAATAAACAATTTCAATTTTTGGTAATGCTCCGTTATATTCATAAGTTTCTTTTCTTGAAACTGCTAAATCAAGAACATAATCACCCTTTTTAAATTTAGCTGTAAAAAATTGTGATCTAAAAATAAGCTCATAACCTTCTTTAAGAAATTTTTCAATTGCTAATTCAAATTCTTTATTAACATCATTCTTTGGAACTAAAACGATATCAATATCTTTGCTTTCAATACCTAAAATTTTATCCCTAACATATCCACCAACAAAATACAAATTTAACTCCATTTAGAAAGTATAAAAATTAAAATCAGAGCAAGAATTCCAAGAATGAATAAAATAATAAATATAATTAATGAAAGCTTAATAATACCAAAACTTTCTTGAAAAGTCCTCCATTTTCTATCTATTTCTTCCCTAATTGCTCCAATCCATAAATAATTTTCATATTTTTTTTCTAAATTTTTAATTTTCTTTTCTTCAAATTTCATAGCAAAATAAAAAACAGGAGATAGAAAAACAATAGAAATAAAAACTGCTGGCAATAATGCTAATCCCATACCTGCTAAAAGTGAAAGAATTAAAACTCCAAGAAATCCTTTTGGAATATCACTCACTTTAAATTTTTCAATCTCTTCATATACTTTTACTATTTCATAAACTTCTTTTTTTAATTTCCTTGTAATACTTGCCTTTTCAAAGTAATTTAAGAAATTATAAACATCTTCAAGGTCTCTCTTAATTGAAGAACCTTTTAAACTCTCTTTAACAAAAATTTCTAAGTCTTCATTTATTTCTTTACTATCTTCATTCATTTCATAACTTTTATAATAAAAATCAAACCAGTTTCCAAAAGGTTCTTTTTTTCTCAAAGCTATCGCTTTATAAAACCAACATTTATAATTATTTGGATTTATTTCAAGCGCCTTATTAAAACATTCCTCTGCCTTTTCAATTAAATTTGACTTTTGAAAAATAATTCCTTTATAAATCCAAGCATTTTCATCATATGGATTTTTTTTAAGATATTCGTCCAATATCTCATTAGCTTCTTTATATTTTCCAACTTTAATTAAGTTCTCTATGTTTTCTATCAAAGTATTATAATTTTAAAGCATTTCTTTTTTAAAACAATTGATTTATTGGGGACAATTGTTATTATTTCCATGTTTTTCCCACCCATCCCTGAAATTAACCTTTCCTACTTATAAATACTCCAATAATTCTCCTGTAAAATATTGCCTTGTCCAATAATTCTGGAATTATTTATTTTTCTTTATTTTCCCACCCACCCTAAATAAAAGCCTTCGCCTTTAAAATACCCATTTTTTGCTTTGG
>CBFGJN010000024.1:22322-25451 GCA_965649115.1 Caldifarciminota bacterium
GGGGGCGAAGCCCCCCTAATAATCCCCCCATAAAATCAACAATTTCCTTAAAAATTTTATAAATTATTGATTATCAATCGCTTAACAATAATTATTGGACAAAGCAGTAAAATATAGATAATAAATAACTTAGCATTATTAAAATTTGCTGTGTTTTCCCTCCCTACAAGCAAGTTGAAGAACCTGAAAAACTACATAACAGAAAAATTGATTAATGATTTTATGGGGGGTTTTAAAGGTGGGCAAAGCATTTTTTAATTTCCTTTAAAATTTTCATTATGAACGAGTATAAAATTTTTATAAATGGTAATTTTGTAGATGGTAGAGGTGGAATAGGTGAAGTTATAAATCCTCATGATAATTCAGTTATTGCTAAGTATCATATTGCTAATAAAGAAGATGTTGATTTGGCTGTTAAATCCGCAAGAGAAGGTTTTGAAAAATGGAAAAATTTATCAATAAATAGAAGAATTAGAATTTTACAAAATTTAGCAAAATTATTATCTGAAAATCTTGATAAAATTTCTCAAATAGAAACACTAAATGTTGGAAAACCTATAAATGCATCAAAAACTGAAATATCAGCAGGAATAAATGTTTTGGAATTTTATATTGGTGCTATAAATAAAATCATGGGTGAAACTATTCCAACCCTTCCTGGGCACTTTAATTATACAATTAGAGAACCTATTGGTGTTTGTGCATTAATAGTTCCTTGGAATTATCCCCTAATGCTAACATTATGGAAGCTATCTCCTGCTCTTGCTTGTGGTAATAGTGTAATAATTAAGCCTGCTAGTTGGACACCTCTTTCAGCATTAGAACTTGCTAAATTATGTAAAGAGGCAGGAATTCCAGATGGTGTAGTAAATGTTATTACAGGTCCAGGAAATGAGATAGGTTCGTATTTAGTAAGCCATGAAGGTGTTGATAAAATTTCATTTACAGGTGAAACAAAAACAGGCTCTGAAATTATGAAGTTAGCAAGTAATACAATAAAGAGAGTTTCATTAGAATTAGGAGGGAAGTCCGCCAATATCGTTTTTGAGGATGCGGACTTGGAAGATGCTATAAATGGTTCAGTTTGGGCAATATATTACAATTCTGGACAATCTTGTGAAGCAAGAAGTAGATTATTTATTCATAAAAAAATCTATGATAGATTTCTTTCTGAATTTATTGAGAAAACAAAGAAAATAAAAATTTCAAATCCAATAAATAAAGAAACCCAAATGGGACCTCTTGTTTCAAAATCCCATTTAAGCAATGTACATAAATATGTTGAAAAAGGTTTAGAAGAAGGAGCAAAATTAATTTATGGTGGAAAGAAAATAGAAAGTGAAGAATTAAAAAATGGAAATTATTATATGCCTACAATTTTGGAGTTAAATTCAACGGAAAATATATGCTTTAAAGAAGAAATTTTTGGTCCTGTTGTAGTTGTAATGCCTTTTGAAAGTGAAGAAGAAGTGATAAATTTAGCAAATAATTCAAAGTATGGTCTTGCTGGAACAATATGGACAAGAGATGTAAAAAGAGCTATAAGAGTTTCAAATGGAATTAAAGCAGGTAGTATTACAATAAATCATCCCCTTACTGCTATTCCTGGACTTCCATTTGGAGGATATAAACAATCAGGATTTGGAAGAGAATTATCCTTAGATGCCATTGATTTATTTACAGAAAAAAAGAGTGTAATATATAAATTTGATGAAACACCTGTAAATCCATGGAACTTATAGAAAATAGATTGATTTTATCATTCTGTGATGATGGGGGTTCAATTAGTATAGAAAATTATATTAAGAAAGGTGGTTATAAAGCAGTTAAAAAAGCACTTGAAATGAAACCGGAAGAAATTATTGAAGAAGTTAAAAAGTCAGGTTTAAGGGGTAGAGGAGGTGCTGGCTTTCCAACAGGTCAAAAGTGGTCATTTGTTCCAAATGATAATAATGAACATTATCTTGTAATAAATGCAGATGAGGGAGAGCCTGGAACTTTTAAAGATAGAGAAATTTTAGAAAAAGCTCCTCACTTGTTAATTGAAGGTTCAATAATATCTGCTTATGCAATTAGAGCAAATGAAGGTTTTATATATTTAAGAGCTGAATATCTTGATGCATTTAAAATTCTTAAATCAGCTATAAAGGAAGCTTACGAAAATAAATTATTAGGTAAAAATATTCTTGGTAGTTCATTTTCTTTTGATTTACATATTTATCCTGCTGCTGGTGCTTATATATGCGGTGAAGAAACTGCACTCCTAAATTCTCTTGAAGGTGGTAGAGGAATTCCAAGATTAAAACCACCTTTTCCAGCAATAAAGGGACTTTATGGAAAACCAACTGTTGTTAATAATGTTGAGACAATAGCAAATATCCCAATTATTATAAATAACGGAGGAGATTGGTATAGAAAACTTGGAACAGAAAAAAGTCCAGGAACAAAAATTTTTACAATTAGTGGAGCAGTTAATCAGCCAAAGGTTTGCGAATTTGAACTTGGTAAAATAACATTTAGACAATTGATGGAATATGCAGGAGGTTTAAGAGAAGGCTCAAAATTAGTTGGTATAGTTCCGGGAGGACTGTCAGCTCCAATTTTAGTAGGTGATGAGATAGATATTCCAACAACTTATGAGGATTGTTCTATGAAAAATACAATGCTTGGTAGTGGAGCAGTAATTGTAATAGACGATAGGATTCCATTAGTAAAGATAATAAGAAGGTCAATACAATTTTTTGCTTTTGAAAGCTGTGGTTGGTGTACCCCTTGTAGAGATGGACTTCCCTGGGCAACGAGAATTTTAAGAAAAATTGAAATGGGTAAAGGAGAAAAGAAAGATTTGGACATTTTGTATGAAATTTGTAATTACATGAAGGGTAAAACATTTTGTGCTCTTGGCGAGGGAGCTCAGTGGATTTTAAGAGTTTATATTGAAAAGTTTGGAGAAAAAATTTTAGAAGTTTAAAATAAATAATATGATTATTTCTATTCTTTGCCCACCCACCCTATATTTAAGCCTTCGGCTTACAAATTCCCATATTTAGGCTATGGGGGGCAAAGCCCCCCTTAATCCCCCCATTATTTCAAGTATTTCAATGAATTTTTTATAAGTGATTGATTATC
>CBFGJN010000025.1:0-23851 GCA_965649115.1 Caldifarciminota bacterium
TAGCCGAAAAATGGGTATTTATAAGGCGAAGCCTTATTCATAGGGTGGGTGGGGAAAATATAGAAATAATCATATTTTTAGAATTACTAGACAAAGCAATTTCAGTTTCTTTTAAATCTATAAAATTTAGTTTTTCAATAAAAATCCAATCTTCTGCTCTTCCAAGATGTAGTGGATAAATTCTGTTTTGAGGGTTTTCAATTGAATTTTTAATGTTTTCTAAAAAACTCCTATCTTCATGATAAAGATAAATCCACAGTTTGACATCGTTTAGGATATCAATTGAGACAGGTATTTGTCCTCCAATATGCTCAATATGACCTGAAACACTTCTGTTTTCAGGATAGCCAAATCTTGAATTATGTGATTCTTTATTTAAATTTCTAAACCAAATGAATTCCGTAGTTTTACTTTCAAATGTTCCACATATAGAAATTTTTATTTTTTTAAGCTTGTGATAATCGCAATTACAATTTTGATTTTCGCAAGGTTCTCCATCATTTTTATAATTTCTTATTCCAAGAACATTACATAAAAGTCCAATTACAGTTGAATATGGTGGGATTGGATAAGTGTGTCTTCTTTGATATGTAAATGGAATTCTATAATGGGCTTGTGGTTGATAGATTTTGAGTTTTAAAACTTTCATATCAAATCCTCCCTAGCTCTTTAATAAATTCCCACCCATTCTCTTTTAACCTTTTCAATAATTTCAAGTGTCTTATCATCAAGAGAAGGATAATCTTCAATAGATAAAATCGCTCCAAGATAAATTTCAAAACTTTGACTGGGAAACTTTTTCTCAAAGTCCCTTTTTACCTTTTCTTTTTTCCATCTGTATTTTTCATACAGGAAAGAAAAGTCAATTACATCTTTTGGCTCAATTCTTCTGCCAGATGCATAAATTTTATTCAGGAAAATATCATAATCAGAATCAATTTTTATACCTTCAAAATTTTCAATTGGATTTATGTTTTTGAACGGAAAGAGAATAAAGGAAACTTTTACATCTTCCTTCTGGACATCAAAAATTTTTCTTACTTTTGCTGATAGCCGTGTAAAAGAAAATTCTTTTTGTGAGAAAAAGTCAAGGTCTTCACTTTTCCTGTGATTGTATTTGAACATCAGAGCGGTTCCACCAGTAAGATAAAAATTTTTAAAATGTTTTTGAATTTCTTTTGCAAGTTTTTTCATTCTTTCAAACCTTTCTCTTTCCATAGCTTTATCCAAAATTTTACACCTCTTTTTATTTCAGGGTAAGTGAAAACAACATAATATGTTTCAGATGGAAATTTCTTATAAAGCCATTTTATCTCTTCAAAGTTTCCATATTGTAAAATTCTCAAAATGAACTTTTCAAGATATGTTTTTCCATTAGGACAGTCCCAAAAGTAAATTTTTAATTTTTTGGGGATTTTAATTTCTTCTAAATAAATCGGCTTTATTCGTTTTGTTTGACCTTTTATTTTCATCTTAATCAAACTTTCCGAAGTTTTTTATAAAAAATTTTTTTATTTCGTTCCAGCTTATCTGCTTTATCATTTTTAGTTCTCCTTCTTTGTCAGCATCCTCAAAAAAGGTAAAAGCTTTGTGTATAATAAGTGAATTTATTTTTCCGTATTTTTTTGAGAACAATTCAATCAACTGCTGGGGTTTTATTTTCAGTTCGTTCATAATAAAATAAGCATCTACAAAATCCTTTTTACTTCCTCTTTGAATGATTACAAGAGTTTTCATACACAGAATATCTTCAAGTGAAGCAATTTTTATTATGTCAAAAACTGATAGTGGTTTTAAAAGTTCATAAGGATAATAAAAGAACGAAAATTTTATTTCATCAATTTCAAGATGTATAGTATCTCTTGAAAGGAAAAGAATTTTAAAGTTCTCAAAAATTTTTTTGAAATCTCTAAAATCAAAACTTTTTTTGGTGAAAAAATCAAGATCTATTGATTCTCTATGTTTGAGATAATAATAAACAGCTGTTCCTCCTGCTAGATAAAATTCACCCTCATCTATGAAATTTTTTATTTTTTCAATTGCTGATTTATGCTCATTTTTCAAAACCATAGTAAATTTTCCAAAAGTTTAAAGATTGTTTTGAAAGAAGTTTTTGGGCTTTTTCACTTTTTAGAAAATTTATAATTTCAGAATCTCCAATAGCATTTCTTAAAATTTTGAATTCCTCTTTATCTCCTAATTCAAGAACTCTTGCTATAACAAAGGGAGAATTTAATTTTTTAAGAACGGAATCCCATTCATAATCCCAAAAAAGATGTTTTAATTTTTCAAGATTTTTTCGATTACTAATTGTCATCTTTCTTACAATCAAGTCCAAGATTGTTTAAAAACTCTTTCCAATTTTCGGTTATTTTTTCTGAATTTAAACTTGATTTATCAACTTTCAATCTTTGGGTATCCATTATATAAACCTTTCCATCAATCCAAGAATTTTTAAGAGCATCTTCAATTCCAATAACTTTATAAGTTTTATTATCAATCGGATAAATTTCAATATATGGATGGAAAATTGGTGAAGGAACTTTAACAGGAGCAGCAATTAAAAAAAGTGGGATTATTGTATTTGCTTCATTTGATGATTGAGCATAAAGCCCGTCTTTGATAGCATTCAAAATATCACAAATGCGTTTTTTCTTTTCGTTTGGGTCAAGTTCAAAAGTGATTTTCCACTTACTTCCAATTTGTTTAATTTTTATAGTTCCAACTTTATTCCCATTTTGTTTAACTTCATATTCGTTTTGATTGATTTGAGAAACATTGCTAATTGTTTTTGCCTTCCCATCAGGTAATGTTATTTTAAGTTCATTATTATTGAATTCTGGTTGTCTATCTGAAATCCACTCATCTTTTCCCAAAATATCAACATCAATTGTAAAACTAACTTTATAAAGTGAAATATGCTCTTCTTTGTTATAAGGATTTGGTGTCGCATTCAGTCCTTGTTTTATCGCTCTTTGAACTAAATCGTGATTTGAATAAAAAGCCATATCACCTTCATAAGGGTCAAGTCCAATTGCTTTTGTAATGCCGACGGGGGATTTTCTTGTTAATGCTCGTCCCTCTGTTTCTGCTTCTTGCGTATACATGTATCCGAAAGCATCAAGTTCAGGACTATTCAATATATCAAACTCTTGAAGATTGAATTGTAAAGTTTTTTTATCACCAGAACCCTTTTCAATAACCGAGGCAATTCCATCTTTCCAATTTGATTGTGTATATCCCTTTTCGGATAATTTAACTAGTGTTTGAAATAAATAATGCCTTATTGCTGGTTTTCCAATAAAACTTACAGTTTTGTTTCCTTTTTTTAGCTTCTTTATTGAAAGTATATTCCCTCCGACTTTTTCATCTCTGTTTAGAGCTGAACCTTCAAAAATTACCGTGATAGTTATGTGTTTTAGTTTATTACTCATTTTCTTCACCTCCTTTTGTTTTTTCTCCTAAAATTCCACTTAAAAATGAATAAATAAAAGTTTTGAAAAGATCGTCGGGATAATTTGGACTAAAAGCCATTGAAAGTAATTCTGGAATTTGCTTTTTATTTACTACAAAAATTCTCGTTATCATATATTGAACTTCTTCTCTTTGAGCGTGTCTTGTTTTTTCCATAATTCTAAAGGCTTGGTCTGACAAAGCAGAAACAACTTTTTCGTAATCATTATCCTTTTTCAAGGCATAACCCAGTTTGTTTAATTTTTCAAACATTTCACCTGCATTTTCAAGAGAGAATTTTTTATAGAGTTTATATAATTTTTCTTTATCACTGCTTCGTGCGTTTTTATAAGCATATTCTAAAATTTTCTGAATGTCAGATGAAAGATCCTGATAAATCTTAATAGCATTTTCAAACTCATCATAACTTATCTGATTGTTTTTGATTTTTTCTTGAAGATAGTTTATAAATTGTTCTTTCCAGCTTTTTAGGTCCATGTTAAAACCTCCTTTTTAGTTTTTTCATTTATTAAAGTGTAAAGTCTAAAAGCTTTTTGAGAATATGAAACTAAATTCCTTTTGTTCCTTTCAAGTTTTATATTTTCATTTATGAAATCTTTCTCGTGTTTCCCCCTTTCATTTTTTGATTTTATTGCTATTCTAAAAATTCTTTCTGAAAACTCCAAAATTTCTTTAAATTTTCCATCAAGAACCATATTTAACCCTCAATTTTTAATAGTAGATCTTGCTCTCCACTCATGATTTTATCTCCCTTCTTCGGTTCGAAGTTTAGTACTAATGCTTCTATTATTGGATGCCTATTTATTTCTCTACCACCGACATAGTAGAAATGATTTCTTGTAATTATATTAAATTCTCTCCAAAACCTTTTGAGATATAGATTTTCTCTGTATTTATTTTTGTACCAAGTGGAGAGAATAAATTTACCATCAAATCGGGAAAGCAATTTATATAGGTCATATTCGTCATTTTCTGTCCAAATATCAAAATAGTTAGTATGTCTCCCTATGTAAGGTGGGTCGCAGTAAAGAACATCGTATTGTTTCGCTTCCGTTATGGTTTTTCTGAAATCCTGTGTGATAAATATCCAATAATATCTGTTTATACATTCTTCTAAATATCTAACTTGATTGACTATTTTTGTTATGTATGCTTTCTTGAATCTATCTGGTTTCTTTCCAAATGGTGTATTAAATTCTCCTTTGCTATTGAACCTTATTATACCATTGAAACAAGATCTATTAAGAAAAAGAAAATCTAATGGGTCTTGGTACTTATTAAATCTATCTCTGACTTCATAATAATACTCTTCTCCTTTTTTGAGTAAATTTTGCCCCTCAACCTTCAAAAACATTTCCACTTTTTTAGAATTAATTTCTTTTCTTTTAATGGCATTGTAGAAATTAATTATATGCGGGTTTTTGTCTGCAAAAATTGCTCGTTTAGGTCGGAGGTTAAATCCAACTACTCCTGAACCCATAAACGGCTCTATCCAATTTCCTTTTATTTCAAAATTTATTTGCTCTATAATCCACTCCACCAACTTTGTTTTTATTCCTTGAATTTTTATCGGTGGAACAAATATCCTTTTTTTCATCAAACCTTCTTCCTTTTTATTTTATTAATATCTACACCTTTAAATCTCAAAAATTCCTCTAAAGAAGCTATTTTCTTCGTTTTACCTTTATTATCTTTTATTTTAATTTTGCCATAGTTCATCCAATACTCATCAAACCATTTTTCACCGTTTTCTCCAAAATATTGCCAAAATATACCTTTACCTTCCAACAATTCTTTAATTCTTTTTACACTGCCTATATTTGCAGTATTTCCACTTCCTCTTGTATCGCTAGCAATTCTCCACTTTTCCTGAGCAAAGAATATAAAATTTTTAATTACCGATGGTATGTTCTCTAACTCTTTAAGTTTATACTTTTTATAAGTTTCCGTATTGTAGTTCCTTTCGTATAAGACTCCCAACACATAATGTCCCAGATATTCGTTATAAGGAAACTGTATGTTCTTTTTACTTTGTCTGTCTATGAAGTATGTCCCGTGAGAACCAAGAGTAAAACCATTACATTCATAAGGCTTTCCGTTTTTGTATTCTGTAATGTAGGTTGTTTTCAGATCCACAGCGAATTTTATTTGCTCATCTTTTTTAGAGACGAATGTTATGTCAGGATACCAATTTTGCTTATCTACAAGAATCATTTTGTATCCATGCTTATCAGCAAATTCCAAAAACTTATGTAATAGATGAATTTCTATAACCTTTGAAATAAGCTTTGTATCGTTAGTAATAGTATAAATGTTTTGAAAAACGTCAATAAAGCCTTTTATAACCCATTGATTATCTTGTGTAGAAACATATTTATTTAAATTCTTAGCAAACAATTGAAGTTGTTCTAAAAATTTCTTTTTTAACTTCTCTTTATTCTTAATGTTCATATCAAAACCTTCATTTTTACTTTCTCCTCAATCAAAGCATAAAGTTTAAAGAGCTTTTGAGAAAAAGAAATTAAATCTTCTTTATTCTTTTTAAGTTTTACATTTTCATTTATGAAATCTTTTTCGTGTTTTCCCCTTTCATTTTTTAATTTTATTGCTATTCTAAAAACTCTTTCCCCAAATTTCAAAATCTCATTGAATTTTCCATCAAGAACCATATTTAAAATTTTAAGCTCCCCAATTTCATTCAATAAAGAAGCAATATTTCTATCAGATAGAACATCTATAACTTCATAGGGCAGTGAAAAGAAATCAATTTTATCTTTATATTTCACAATAACTTCTATATTCATTTTTGTCCAATTTGACAGTTGAGGTTGAAGACGAGAAGATATTTCAATTAGAGATATTCCAAGAATTTCTCTTATTTCCTTCGTTTTTTGTTTTCCATATAGAGTTCTTGCATATTTGTTAAGATACCACATAATTTTGAAAGAAGGGGCATTTATGAAAATTTCGGAATTGTCGGAGAGTTTAATTAAACCAAGATGATAATTTAGTAATATAAAAGAGCAGAAATCACATATATTTAAACTTGAAGAATTACCTAAATTCCAAAATGAATTTGGAACTTCGCCAAATGAAGCACCAATAATTTTATTGTGTTCTGATGTAAATTTGTTTTTATGAGAAAAATTATAATTTGATGTTAAGCAAAAGGAACACTTTATAAAAGAATTTTGATTAGAATTTAACATATTTTTTATAAAATTTGAGAATTGTTCAATAAGAGCAGGACTTTTTTTGCTTGGTTGAAATAGATAAACAGTATTAGCATTAAAAAATCCTCTGTAATATGTATTAAATAATTTACCCCAAACTTTCTTAATTTTTTCTTCATCAGAATTTGCTTTTTCACTAACAATTTCATTAAAATTAAAAATCAAATAATTATGAGCCAATTTTAAAATTTCGTAATTATTTACCTTATTAACTTCACTTAAAAATTTTTTGCTAAAATCAATAATATTCACACTTCCATCATCTTTCAAAAAATTCTCAACATTTTCCCCAGCACTTTCCAAAACTCTTAAAAATCCAATAACACCAGCATTATAAAGCCAATTAGAAGGATACAAAATCATTTACTTTAAAATTTTAAAGCTATGCAACAGATAAGTCCAACACGAATGAATCTTTTAAATTTAAGAAGGCAAATTCAGATGGCAATTCAAGGTGCTAATTTATTAAAAAATAAAAGAGATGCTCTTATGAATGAATTTAGAAAACTTATTACAATTATTGTAAAGGAAAGAAAAGTTCTTGAAGAAGAATTAAGAAGAAGTATAAATATGTTAATAATAACAATAGGAATTGACGGAAAGGAAGCACTTGAATCAATAGCTTTAAGTTCAGGTAGAAAACTTGAAATTGAAATGATTCCTAAAAAAGCTTGGGGTGTTAAAGTTACAGAATTTAAATATGGTGATATTATTAAAAGTGCTTTAAAAAGGGGATTTTCTCCAATAAGTATTACTTCAAGAGTTCAATTAACTGCAAGCTCATTTGAAAGGACTATAGATGGAATTTTAAAAGTTGTTCCATTAGAGTATAAATTAAGAAAGTTTGGAGAAGAAATAAGAAAAACGAATAGAAGAGTTAATGCTCTTGAACAAAAACTTATACCTGAGATGAGAGAACAAGCAAAATTTATAAGACAAGTTCTTGAAGATAGAGAAAGAGAAGATAAATTTAGATTGAAAATTTTAAAGAAGAAAGCTGAAAAGAAAAAAGAAGGTGAATGATCTTATAATAACGAGAAAGTTTCATTTTTCAGCAAGTCATAGATATTATTTAAAAAATTTAACTTATGAAGAAAATTTAAAGCTATTTGGTAAGACAATTTTTGAACATGGTCATAATTACAACGTTTTTATATCAATTAAAGGGAAAATGAATGAAGAAACTCAAATGGTCATAAATATATCTCAAATAAAAGAAATTGTAAATGAAGTTATTGATGAGTTTTATGACCATAAAAATCTAAATTTAGATAACCCATTTTTTAAGGAAAAATTGCCTTCAACTGAAAATATATCAATTTCTTTTTGGCACTTTTTAAATGATAAATTAAAACTATATCAAGTCAAAACATATGAAAATGAGGAGATTTTTAGTATATATAAAGGAGGTTCTAATGTGATACTTGGAAGAGTTTATAAGTTTTCCTGTGGTCATAAATTATACAATCCTAAACTTTCAAGAGAAGAAAATTTTAAGTTATATGGAAAGTGTTCAAATGAAAATGGACATGGTCATGAATATAAACTTGAAATTTATATTGAAGGTGAAGTTGATAAAGAGACAGGATTTGTAATGAATTTAAATGAGCTTGATAAAATCGTTCTTGAAGCTTTACAAGAGATTGACCATAAATTTTTAAATTATGATGTTGATTTCTTTAAAGATAAATTACCCACAACAGAAAATTTATTATTATTTTTGAAAATGAAATTAAAACCAAAATTAAAAAATCTTAAAAAGTTAAGAATTTTTGAAACTGAAAATAATATATTTGAAATTGAATGCGAATAATTGCTTTTGATATATCTATAAGAAATTTAGGAATTGCGATAACTGAAAACTTAAATTATATTTTCAGCACAACAATAAAAACTAAAAATATTCAAACTTCAAAAAGATTAGTTTATTTATATGAAAAAAGCGAGGAAATTATTGATAAATTTAAGCCAAATTTAGCAATCCTTGAAAGTGTAGTTTATCATAGGAATGTTAAGACATTAATTTTATTATCAAGTGTTAAAGGTGTAATTCAGCTATTATTAGAAAAGAAAAATATAAAAATTTTTGAAATTAGTCCAACTTCACTTAAATTGTCAATTTCAGGATTTGGAAAATCAAAAAAATATCAGGTTCAATTCATGACAAAAGCTATTTTCAAGCTAAATGATGAATTAGATGAACATCAAAGTGATGCCCTTGCTTTAATTTGGACATTTTTTAATAAAAATGATTTGGGGATTAAAAGGTAAGGTTTATAAATTCTTTGGAAATAGACTAATACTTGAAGTTTCAAATGTTTATTTAGAAATTATTGTTCCGTTTAAGTATAAAATTGAAGAAAATGCTGATATTTTTATTTGGACGCAAGTGATATTTAATGAAAGTGGTTTTAGTTTATATGGTTTTTTGAGTGAAAGTGAAAAAATTTGGTTTAATGAATTAATTAAAATTTCAGGTATAGGACCTAATGTTGCTATTAATATAATTTCACAAATAGATTTAGATGAGTTTCAAGAGATTGTAATTAAGGAAGATTTAAAAAGTTTAACAAAACTTAAAGGTATAGGTAAAAAAATAGCAGAAAGAATAATTTTTGAAATGAAAGATAAAGTTCAGATGCTTCCATCGGAAACTTCAAAATTTACAGAGGATTTTATAACTGCTTTAAATGTTTTGTTAAGTCTTGGAGTTGATTATAATAATGCTAAAAGTTCTTTATTGTCTGTTCTAAAAGAAAAAGGAAATTTAAAAGCTGAAGAACTAATAAAGTTGGCATTAAATAAAATGAAGATAAAATAAAATATTATAAGCCGGGCAAGAAATTCTAAATTACGAAATCATTAAGTTAAATTGTTGATGCCTTAATTTTAAGAGAATTATTGATTTAAAGGAGGATTTTTAAGGGTGCGTAGTTTTTAAGTTTTAGGCTTATATTCAGGGCAAGTAAAATAAGAAAAATAAATGATTTTAGAATTACTATACCTAGCAAACACTTTTTACCTTGTCTAATAAATGGGGATCATAGGGAATTACAAGCCGAAGGCTTGATTTTAGGTTGGATGGGAAAAATAAGAAATAATCTTATTTTTGGACTCACTAACACACCAGGAAAATTGTGCTTTGTCCAATAAATGGTGTTAAATTATTGATTATCAACAACTTACAAAAATTTAAGAAAATTATAGTTTTTATGGGGGGTTTATTGCCCCCTTGCCGAAATATGGGAATTTTAAAGGCGTAGCCTTTATTCCAGGGTGGGTGGGGAAAATATAATAAAATAATTACTTTCAGAATTATTGGACAAAGTAGGAAAATTGTGCTTTAAAATTTCATTCTGTTTTAGATTACGGAAAAAGGAGGTGGATAATGGTAGGTTTGGAATTAGAAAAACTTAAAATAGAAAAAAATGGAAAAGGTTATGTTAAGAATTTTATTCCTTTAACTTATTTAGATCTTCCTGTTGAATTAGTTTCGGAGGATGGAAGTATTTATATGTTATGGATAAACGATTTAGAAGATAAGGAGCTTTGGTACATAGTCTTTATAAATCCAACTCAAATTCTAAAATACTTAAGAGGTGAAATATCCGTAAGAGATATAATTGAAAATGGTGAAACTTTCGTTGGAGAAAGAAACTACGAAAACTACTTTGAAATTAGAAACCTAATAGAACTTGATTTTGCAATAAAAAATAAATTAGTTAATAAGCTACCAACTTATCAAGCTAAAATAAAATTGGATAAAACTCTCTATAATGAAATAGAATACTTATTATGAATGATTTGAAAGATATTAAAAAATTCAACAAAATAAATTTTACCTATTCAGAAAATAGTTCTATTTGTTTAGCCGTTTAGTTGATAGTATAGAAAAACAGTCAATATATCTTATTAAGTTGGATTTTCTGGCAAAAGAGGAAGTCATTTTTATATCAATAGATAAAATTGATTTAGATTATGACCTTAAAATTGAAATTAGCTACATTAAGGAAACCAAAGATGATAATAAAAATTTTATAATTGTTTCTTTGGATTACAATTTTTTAGAACAAGTTTTTTGGAAGAAAAGAAGAAAGCAATTATTAAAAATAAATATCATCTATAAGTTAAATCTTTTCTTAAGTTTAGATGGTAAATCACAAAGTTTATTTTATGATGAGGAGGTTATACGAAGCTATGCTAACAGTAGTGGTTTATTGACTGTATTCCCTTACATAAGGCATTTATCTGACCATATTCATAAAGAATTAAGACTTGGATTAGAACCTTACCCTCCAATGAAAATAAAATTAGATGTGTGATGGTAAGACTTATTATTATAAAAAACTGATAAATCAAATAAAGGATAAAAATGTAAGAGAGACGGTTCAAAAAATTGAAAGTACTTGTCCAGATAAGATACTTCAAAATTTTCAGGAATTGAAAGAAGAAAGAGAAATTTACCGTTTTATAAGAGGTAGTTTTGATAAGTATCCACACTTCTTATATAAACCTAATGTATTTAAGAACAAAGCTTCAAATGAAATTTCTATTTGTCAAATGTGTGGTCTTTCTGTTTTTTTAGATTTAGAAGACTTGGTCAATACTATTAAAAATAAATTTCCTGATGCTTGTCCAATTATTGTTAAAGGATTATTTAATGTTAATTGTGGAAAATTATATAAAACTGATAGAACAGGAGGAAGTCATTGTACATTTTTCCCATATGAAAACTTTGACCATGATAAATTTTTTAAAAAGATTTGAAACGACTTAAAAAAATTCCAATGAAACTGTTGATTTTAAGGGGGATTTTATAGTGGGCTTAGTCCCCCTATGCCGAAAAGCGGGCATTTATAAGCCGAAGGCTTATCTTTTGCCTTGGAAAATTTTTTATATTACTAAGCTTTGTCTAGTAAATAGTGTTAAGTAATTGATTATCAACGACTTACAAAAATTTTAAGAAAATTATTGATTTTATGGGGGATTATAGGGGGGCGAAGCCCCCCATAGCCGAAAAATGGGTATTTTAAAGCCAAAGGCTTAAATTTAGGGTGGGTGGGGAAAATATAGAAATAATCATATTTTTAGAATTACTAGACAAAGCAATATTACTAAATAAAGCACCTTTAAAATTTTAAATAAAACTCAAATTCTTTTTTAGTTTAATTAAAGAAGTCATAAAAATTAGATTTAATATGAGAGAAGTAGAATTTAAAGTTCAAAAAATTGACGAAAATTTTTTCGTTTTAGGAAATGCATATGCTTATATTTATTTTATAAAAATTGATAAATTAAATATCCTAATTGATACAGGAACAGCGTTTTTTGGAAATAAAGTAAAGGATTATTTGAAATCTGAAAATGTTGAAAAAATTGATTATTTACTTTTAACCCATTCACATTATGACCATATTGGAGGTGTTCCTATTATTTTGAGAAACTTTAAAGTAGAAAATATATTTGCTCATAGTTATTTAAAAAGTGTTTTTAAAAGTCAAAAAGCTATTGGCATAATAAATAATTTAAATAAAATAGAACTTAGTGTTTTAGACCCATTTTTGAAATATGAATTTGAGCCTTTTGAAATTACTAAGGAAGTTAAAGAAAATGATTTTTTAGATTTTGGAGAAATTAAAATTTTATTTTATGAAACACCTGGACATACCAAGGATTCAGTTTCTTATTATATACTACCTTATAAAATTATTATTCCAGGTGAAGCAATTGGTGTTCCTAATAAGGACGATAGTTATATCCTACCCCAATTTTTATCAAGTTTTGAAAGTTATATTGAAAGTATTAATAAAATAAAAAATTTAGATATTGAAATTATTGGTCTTCCTCATGAACATTTAATTTTTGGTAAAGAAAATGTTAAAAATTATATTGAAAATTCTCTAAAAACAACTTATGAATATGCTCAAATAATTGAAAATGCAATTATGGAATATAAGAGTTTTGATAAAATTTTAGATTATTTAACCGAAGAAATTCACCAAAAGAAGAATATAAGACAACCAATTCATGCTTTTAGAGAAAATTTAAAAGCTCAAATAATAGCAATTTCAAGATTAAAGAATTTAGAAGTTAAATTTTAGTTTATTTTAAAGCCATAGCTTTGTCCGATAAATAGTTTTAAGTCCTTGATTATCAATAATTTATGAAAATTTTAAGAGAATTATTGATTTTTCGGGGGGATTTTAGGGGGGGGTATGCCCCTCTCTGCCAAAAAATGGGAATTTTAAAGGCGAAGCCTTGGATATAGGGTGGGTGGGCAAAATATAGAAATGATTATATTTTCCAGAATTTTTGGACAAAGCATAAAGCCATAGGTTTATCCAATAATGCTTTGTCCAATAAATGATGTTAATTCCTTGATAATCAATAACTTATAAAATTTAAAGAAATTATTGAATTTATGGGGGGAATTTAAGGGGGGCGAAAGCCCCCCAAAGCAAAAGATGGGGTTTTTAAAGGCAGTGCCTTAATTTTAGGGTGGGTGGGAAAAATATAGAAATAATTGTATTTTTAGAATTATTAGGTGCACCCGGCGTGTATTTTATTTATGAATTTTATTTATTAACTCCTTTAAGAATTCAACTTTTCTATTAGCAATTTCTCTTGGTAATAGTTCAAAATCACATGAACCTGAAATAATTATAAATTTTGGTTTTAATTCATTTAAAATTTTGTCCAAAACGATTTTTACATCTTCATAAGTTTCAATTATTGAATTTGTATTGTCTAAAATTCCTGCTAATATCCCAACATCTTTTCTATTGAAGTTTTTAGCAATTATCTCAATATCGTTAAATGTAAAATCTATACCAATTCCATCAATTTCAAATTTCAAAATTTCTCTTAAAAACTCTGATATATCTGAAAAATATGTGTTCAATATAATTTTGCCATTAATCTCTTTTCTTACTATTTCAAAAAACCTCTTTAAATCTGAAATTAAATCATAATCCTTATAGAAAGCAAGAGAAGGTTCTTGAAAATAAAAATAATCATAACCTTTCTCTTCAAGTAATTTCAAAATTAATTTTAACATATTAGTTAATTTATCAAAAGAATAATTTTCTGAAAAGTACTTGAAAATTCCAAGTGATGGCAAGATTGCTAAATTTCCAAATTTAAAATAATTTCTAATCCAATTTTCAGGATTCTTTATTTCAAAATCATTAAACTTTAAAACTCTGTAAAATGTATTTGTTTCAAAGTACCTTTTAAGTCCGTCAATTTCTACATTAACTAATTCTGAAAAAGGTCTTAATAAGTCTTGCCAATTTAAAAGTCCATCTGATATTATTTTAAATCCTTTTTGTAGTTCTTTTATGCTTTCATAATCTTCTTCGTAGGCTAATAAGAGTTCTTCATATTTGATTCTGTTTCTTTCATAGTCTCTTGTTGCTTTTATAAGCTTTTCACTTCTTGGGTACTTTCCATTTAAGGATATTAATTTCTCCATTTCCATGTCTCCTTTATTCTATGAACAGCATATGCTGCGACTTGTAAATTATTGTACATTACATGCTCAACATTTATACCTATATTTTCTATGTTTAAAAAGCATAATTCTTGAAATAAACTTTCAATAATTTCAATGCTTCTCTTTTCAAGTTTCTTTTCATCTTCTAATAAATAATTTTCAATTTCCTTGGGAACATATACACCAAGCCATTTTAAAAATTCTAAATCTTTTCTTTGACTTACAGGAGAAAAACTGATGTAAATTTTTGATGGTTTTATATTTTCTTCCTCACATAATTTAAAATATTCATAAATAACTTTTTTTGCATTTTCCAGTTCAAACACTATTTGTGAAATGAAAGCTTTCATTCCCGCTTTTGTTTTTTCAAGTAATTTTTTAGGTTCATCTTTTCTATGAAATATAGTAATTCCATAAATGTTTTTAAAGTAATTTTTTGCTATTAATGTGGCTGGAATTGGGTGATAACCTGGATATTTAATTTTTGAACTTTCTCCTCCAACAATTAATAAATAATTAAAGCTTTTTGAGTTTTCCTTAATCCAATTTTCAAATTCATCTTTTTCCATAATAACTGAAATTTTATTTACAATAATCTCAACGGAATTATCAAAGTTTTTAATCATTTTCCCAAATTCAGCATTATCAAACTTCATTTTGTAAGGAATTATTCTTTGTCCTCTACTTCTTTCTTCTATGACTTCTGGAAGACTGATGAAATCAATATCAAGAATTTTCGTTATATTTGCTACTTCAAAAGCTTTTCTTTCAATTTTTGATATATCCCACTCTAAGGGTGGTGGAATTACCGTGAAAATTATTTCTAATTTATTACAATTCATAAAATGCTAAAATTTTAAAGGATTATGCTTTAAAATTTATTTATGTTTTTCATTTTACTTAATTTCAGCTTTGAGCTTGAACATCTTAAGAAGCAAATTTTTACATATAACGAGATGGGTCAAAACTTTGTTATCTCTATAAGTACAAAAGGAAAAACTCTTATTCAAGTTATAACACTTAATCAAAATGGCATATATAATTATGATGAAGCCATCATAAGTAGTGATACTACTATATACTTAAAGCCCCAAAAGCCAATTTATTCAGATAATTTCCCTTATGTTTATACAAATGGTATTAAGTTTCCAAGTATAATAATTATTCAAAATCTTGAAAATAAGAAATTAAATATAGATATAAAAGGAGTTGAAATAAGATGATAATTTTATTATTAGATAATCCTCCTTTTTATCCAAATGTTAGAGTTTCAAATGATAACCAGCAAATTATAAATCAAGGTGAATCTTCATTTGTGGTTTATAGGGGACATGTTTATGCAATATGTAATATAGCTGAGAGATCAAATATTCCAGCAATACCATTTTCTCGTTCTGACGACTTAGGTAATTCTTTTCCTATAAACTATAACTTTGTTGATAATACAACAGGTGTAATCTGGCATACTGACCCTGTAATTGGTATTGATGATTCAGGATATATTCATATGATAGTTCAATTTTACACTTATTATATTAAACATTATCTTTCTAAGGATGGGGGTTTAATGGTCAGATACATCTTTTGTTACTGACCCTTCAACAGGAGGAGATGTTGATAAACCTTGGATGGTTGTTAGAGGTGATACAATTTATGTCTCTTGGCAGGAATTTGGTGGAACATCAAGTGGTATTAAATTTGCACGTTCTTTTGATAGGGGTAAAACTTGGCAAAGGTTTGTTGTTGATCCTTCAAGAACTGGTATAACTGCTCTTACTGTTTCAAAAAGTGGAATTATATATCTTGCTTATGTTTCAGATAATATATATTTTACTAAGTCTTATAATAAAGGCCAAAATTGGACAACTCCTATTATTATTGATTATGTCTCTTATTCCTCAGGTTATGGAGATAGAGCACCTATAAATTCAATTTCAGTTTATAATGATAATGTTTTATTTATAACTTGGGTAGATAGTAGAAATGGTAATTGGGACATTAGAGGTAGTTATAGTTATGATGGTGGAAATACTTGGTCTAATAGTTATATAGTAAATAAGCTTGTTTCAGGTGGTCAATGTAAATCTTGGGTTAGTTTTGATCCTTATGGAAATTTACACCTTATGTACTATCATACACCTTCCTGGCCAACGAGTAGTTCAAGTAAGTGGTCTATATATTATCAAGTTTCTAAGGATTCAGGTAAAACTTGGAGTTCTCCTATAAGGGTAAGTGATACAACATTTCTTGATAAAGCACCTTCTTCTACAAATGGATTTATGGGAGATTATCATATGATAGTTTCAGATAGTTATTTTGTATATGTTATATGGTCGGATGGTAGGGATGGTAATCAGAATCTTTATTTTTCAAAAGCACCTATAAATGTTGTAGTTAGTTATGAGAAAAATAGTTTGATTTCTTATAATGAAGAATTTAAAATTTATTCTGTTGATGGAAGGTTAATAGGCAAATCTAAAAATTTAAATGATATTAGACTTAAAAAGGGTGTTTATATTATAAGATCCAAAAATTGGAGTTTTAAAAAGGTTCAATTTTGATTTGTGCTGTAAAATTTTGAAAAATTGTCTCATTATAACTATAAAGAATTATTTAGGGCTTTTCGTTTAGGTTTAAGTATTAAAAAGTTAATAGTTCTTTATCCTTTATCAATTCTATTATTTTTTTTGTATTCAAAATTCAACATTTTAATTCTTTTAATTTTTTTAATTTACTATTTCTTTTCAAAAATTGTTATATCAAAAATAACATATGAGCAAATTAAAGGGGACCATTTTTACGAAATAAAGAGAGCTTTAAGGTTTTCCATAAAAGCATTTCTAACTTTCATATATTTTCTTATTTTAATGATTTTTCTCCTTTTAATAACATTTTTAATGTTTTATCTTTTAATTTTTCTTTCAAAAATAAATAAGTTTTTTTTATATTTCCTTTTTCCATTTGTCCTATTTTTTTCAATTCTTATATTTTATATATTAATTGGTCTTGTTGTTTCTGAAAGTGTAGGTATTAGTGCAATAAGTAGTCAAAACTATGATGCTTTTGATGTATTTTTTGAAAACTTTTCAGTTTTTAATAGTCAGCTTTATAGATTTTTTGCATATAAAATTATTTCAATTTTTATATCAATTTTTGGAACAATTTTAATGCTTATTATTGTTTATGTTTTAGTAAAATTTATAAATTATTTCTTGAAATTGAATGAACTTCATATTTTGTACTTTCTCGTTTATTTGATTGCAATTTCTTATGGATTTTCAGTTTATTTTGTAAGTGATTTTATTAGTTATTTAATTTTTGTATATAAAAGAGATAATTTTGACCTTTCAAAGCTTGAGCCAGAAGTTCATTCACAACGAACATAATATGTATTTAAATAGTACCTTTTTGTTTCATTTGAGTTGTTCTTTATATAAACTGCATATTCTCCAGCTTCAAGAATATGAAATTTCCAATTAACTTCTTTAATATCATTAGAACAAGCAATAGGCCTTCCTATACCTTTTGAAATATAGATAGCACTTGCTAAACATATAAAATCAATTTTTTCACCTTCAACAGATTTTGCTATAACAAATATACTATCATTTGCTTTTAAAAAAAATCTAACATTATAACCTGATTTAGGAACAAGTCTATATTCTGTTTCTTGGATTTTGTAAATTTTTCTTTCACAATTTTCAGAACAGGATAAAAGAAAACTACTTACGAATATAGCTTGAATCAATCTTGAAAACATCTAAATTACCCACCTCTTGGATTTGATAAACTTTTGAAAAATAGCTATAAACAAGGCTTGTATCGTTGTAGTACCTTATTTCAACGATATGAGGATAGCCTTTTATCTTTAAAATTTTTTCTAAATCTGATTTTTTAACAATTTCACTCATTAATAGATTTACAAATGGATTGTTTGTTGAAAAAATTCCAAGTTTTTCAAGGATTCTTGTATCAAAGTTATTTTGAAGTTTTTTATTATAATTTAAGAAAAATTCATTTATTTCTGAATTTATTGTAAATTCCTTATAACAAATTTTAGCAATTATACTATCACTTTCAAATAAAAATTTAAATTCATAATTACAATCTTTTAAATCTCTCATTATTAATTTTCCCTTAATTTCCTTTTTAGTTTTAATTTCTTCTAATGGCCTAAAATAATTATCAATTTTATAAACACTATAACTTTTTTGGTCATTATCAATTTTGTAGAAACTATCAATTTCTAAATCTATAATTATTGATTTATTACCTGCATAATACTTTTCCATAAATTTACTTGTTAATTTTTCTTTTTTTAGTTCAAGTTTTGAATTAATTCTAAATTTATTTTTTGAAATGTACGTTTCTTGAATTCCAATTATATTCCCAATTTCTCTTATAAAAACATTTATACTTTCTGCCTTAAAGATAATTTGTGAAAAGAGTAAAATTGTCATCTTTAAAATTTTAAAGCTATGGAACAAATTACTTTATCTATTGTTCTTTTTGTTCTTTCTCTTATTATAGGTTTTGAAGTAATAACAAAAGTTCCACCCATTTTACATACACCTCTCGTTGTAGCAAGCCATGCAATGGCTTCAATAATGGTTGTGTCTGCTATTGAATCTGCTGGTAGTGGTTCATTAATAGGTTTTATAGCACTTCTTATTGGAACAATTAATGTTGTTGGTGGTTATTTTATAGCAGATAGAATGCTTTCTATGTTTAAAAAGTAATGTTTATTATAATAAGTTCAGATTCAAAATTTAAATTAGATGGAGGTTATGTTATTTATAATGTTGATGGACAAAACTATAAAGAAGAATTAATTCCTGCAAGTTTATTAAATTCAAAATTAGATTTTAAATATCTAAATCCTCTTCAAACGGTCTTTTATAAATTTTATAATTCGGGTTCTGCTCTTATAGCAACACCAACTTCAAGTGGTAAAACAGTTTGTGCTCTTCATTTTATTCAGTCTCATAAAGGATTTAAAGTTTATACTACCCCTACAAAAGCACTTGCTAATGAAGTTTATAAATTTTTTAAGAAAGTTTTTCCAAATGTTGATTTAAGAACGGGCGATGTTATTGAAGAAGCTTATGAGATAAAATCAGATATTGTTGTTTGTACTTATGAAAGTTTGGTTCTTTCTTTGAGAAATAAAGGTTGGGGTTATTATGCAGATGCTGTTGTAGTAGATGAAATTCATTTTGTTTTTACTAATAGAGGAACAATAATTGAGGAAGTTGTTGCATTTATGAAGGATAGGGTTGATATACTTGGTCTTTCTGCCACACTTCCAAAGTATAAAGATATTGCTGAATGGATAAATGCTAAACTTGTAATAAAAAGTAATTTTAGACCTGTTCCTATTTTTAAAACTGACGAGGATTTAAAAATATAATGGAAAAGGTACTAGAAATTTTAAATTCATTTATTAATTATGAGAAAATTGGTACAATTCCAAGGGATTTAGAAGTTTTTAAGGATTTTCTTAAAAAGATAGGTAGTCCTCATGAAAAATTAAAAAATGTTATTCATATTGTAGGGACAAAAGGTAAGGGTTCAGTTAGTTTTTACCTTTCAAGATTCTTGATAAATTCAGGATTTAAAGTTGGGACATATATATCTCCACATATATTAGATGTTAGAGAAAGAATAATGTTAAATTTGAAACCTATTTCTGAAAATGATTTTGTAAGTTTATTTTATGAAGTTTATAATAATATGGATTATAAAAAAAAGCATTTTAGAACATATTTTGAGACATTAACTGCTATGGCATTTTTATATTTTTATTATGAAAATTGTGATTATTGTGTAATTGAAGCAGGACTTGGTGGAAGACTTGATGCTACTAATGTTTTTAATAAGAGTAATGTAATAATTACAAAAATCCACTTTGACCATATGCATATTCTTGGTAATACTTTAAGCCAAATAGCTTTTGAAAAGGCAAGTGTAATAAAAGAAAATTCATTAGTTTTTACAAGTTATCAAGAAAGTGAAGCTTTTGAAGTTATAAAAAGAATTACAGAAGAAAGAAATTCAAAATTAATTTTTGTTGAATTTGAAGTTTTGGAAAATTCCTTAGAGGGTGTTAAATTTAAAATAGATAATAGAATTTTTAAAACGCCTTTAATAGGTAATTTTCAAGCTTATAATTGTGCTTTATCAATTAAGGCATTTGAGGAAATTACAAAAATCAAATTTAATCAGAGTTTATTTGAAGGCGTTAGAATTCCTTATAGGTTTGAAATTATTGAAATGAATAATAAAAAAATTATTCTTGATGTTGCACATAATTACTTGTCAATCCTTGAAGTTATAAATAATGCGATAAAACTCTTTAAAAAAGAACCTATAATTATTTTTTCATTAGCAAAAGATAAGGATTTAGAAAATATATCAAAAATTATTGATCAATTTTTTGTTTTGCTTGTGGATATAGAAAATCCAAGATTATTTAAACCTTACGAAATTTCAAAATTTCTAAAAAACTATAAAATTTTTGAAAATATCAAATTGGCATTTGAATATGCATTAAATAGTCAATATGAAATTATTATTATTACAGGTTCAACTTATTTGGTTTCTGAATTTTTGAAAAAAGTAAAGGTATAGCCTTATTTCGTCGGGCAACTATTGGTTTATTAGAATTATTGAACAATGCAAAATATAGAAAAATAAATGCTTTAAAATTTTATTTTGTTAGTTAATGGAACACTTGTTTGGTATTATTATATATGTAAAAGACAGGTTTGGCTTCTTTCTCGTTCAATAAGCTCAGACCAAGAAAACGAATTATTATTAATAGAATTAGAATTGATTTTTTAAAAGACAGAATTGTAGCTGAAATTAAAAAAAGTTCCAAGTTTATATTAGCTTCAAAAATGCAATTAGCATTTTATCTTTACTATCTTAAACATTTTAAAAATGTTTTATTGAGTGGTGAGTTAGTTTTTCCTGAGGAAATTAGAAAAAACAATTTCTGAAATTGAAAGTACTATTAAAGCTAATTTACCACCTAAACCTATTAAAATTGGATATTGTAAGAGGTGCGCTTTTAAGGAAATGTGTTGGAGTTGAATGAAAAGGACATTATATATTTTTTCTGATGGAAAAATTTATAGAAAAGAGAATACGATATTTTTAGAAACAAAAGATAGTAAAAAATCACTCCCTATAAATGCTATAACTGATATCCAAGTTTTTGGTGAGGTTGAGATAAATAAAAAATTGCTTGAATTTTTAACAAAAAATAAAGTTTGTGTTCATTTTTTTAATAGATATGGCTATTATATTGGCTCTTATTATCCAAGAGAATTTTATAATTCGGGATTTATTATTTTAGAACAAGCAAAACATTATTTAGATATTGAAAAACGTTTATTTTTAGCAAAACGTTTTGTTTTTGGAGCGATTTTAAATATCATTAAAAACTTAAAAGCTTATAATTTGAATAGTGAATTAAATGAAATTTCAAATAAAATAGATGAATTAGAAAATTTAAAATCAATAGAAGAAGTAATGGCTTTTGAAGGTAATATAAGAAAAAATTATTATCAGGCTTTTAACAAGATAATTAAAAATTCTGATTTTGAATTTGATGAAAGAGTTAAAGACCCACCAAATAATCCTATAAATGCCTTAATAAGTTTTGGGAATTCTTTGCTTTATATAACTGCTTTAAGCCAGATTTATAGAACTTATTTAGACCCAAGAATTGGTTATTTACACGAAACGAATTTTAGAAGCTTTTCTTTAAATCTTGATATTTCAGAAGTTTTTAAACCAATAATTGTTGATAGAGTGATATTTTCACTATTGAATAAAGGACAATTAAATCTAAATCATTTTTTAAGTGAGTTAAATGCTTGCTATTTAAATGAAGAAGGAGCAAAAATTTTTGTAAAATCATTTGAAGAGAAGCTAAATTCAACAATAGTTTATAAAAATATAGGAAAGGTAAGTTATAGAAGACTTATTAGGATTGAATGTTATAAACTTTATAAACATTTTATAGGCGAAGAAATTTATCAACCTTTTGTAATAAAGGAGTAATGTTTGTAATTTTGGTTTATGATGTTAATGAAAAGCGTGTTTATAAGGTTCATAAAATTTGCTCTAAGTACTTGACCTGGATACAAAATAGCGTTTTTGAAGGAGAAATAACCGAAGCACAATTAAGAATATTAAAAGATGAATTAAAAGAAATCATTAATGAAAAAGAAGATTCAATAATTATTTATAAGTTTAGAACGAAGGCTTATTATGAAAGGGAAGATATAGGAGTTAAGAAACCCAAAAGTGATGATATTATTTTTTAATTCATCAAATTCAATTTATCAAATTAAATTTAATAAATTATTCATTATCAATAACTTAAAATTTTAATAGCTTTACCTCTATCGCTTTCTCAATAAAAATTCAATTTTTTGAAGTTTTAATTTGTCATTTTAATCTTATTTAAGTTGCTCATTTTCAATAACTTAAATTTTTTGTTAAAATTTTAGGCTATCCTAAAGGTTTCTTATTTTGAAGGTGTTTTAATTTTTAAAAATTAAAGCAAAATATATTTAAAATTTCATCTTTATAATTTGTCTATTTACAAGAGTTTTTCAATATACTTTCATAATTTGTCAGGATAATAGAAATTAGTTATAGTCTTCAATGCCGACACCTATATGAAAGTTAATAAATACTTACCAAGTTTTAATTTGAATGAATTAAAGTTTTTGTAGATAGCATCTTTAATTGATAGTGTTCGGAAACCCCCTTTCAAAAGTTAAAAAATTTAATAAGTTATTGATAGTCAATAATTTAGAGTTTTGGGGTATTTTTATAAGTTATTGATAATCAAGGATTTATAAAACATAATTTGGCTAATTATGGATATAAAAATCTTCATTTGGAGAGGTGGGGGGTAGGTGTCCGAACATGGAGGTTGAAAAATTGAAAACTTATGTTTTAAAATTTTGAAGCTGGACTACTTTGTTCGGGTTTTTTATCGTCCCTATAAGGGATTGAAACCGAAAAAACTTGCAACTTTAAAATTTTCCTATAATTATGACAAAATATAAATTCCTTGGTCAAGTTTGGACTCCAAGAGAAATAGTGGAATTTATGTTAGATAAAATAAATTTAAATTTTCCCAATTTAAGAATACTTGAACCTGCATGTGGTGAAGGGATTTTTTTGGAAGTTTTGGTAAATAGGTTAAAAGGCAGAAGTTATGAAATCCATTGCGTTGATATAGATAAAAGGGCTTTGGAAATTGCACAAAGAAAGTTTTACAACAATCCGAATATCAAGTTCTTTTACATGGATTTCCTAAAAAAATTTAAAGGTTTTGGATATGACATCATAATATCAAATCCCCCATACATAAGGATACAAAATATACCGGACGGTTATAAGGACTTTTTGTTTAATAATTTTAAATTTTGCAGGGGTGATACCGATATATTTTATGCATTTATTGAGAAATCACTAAGGATTTTAAACAATAAAGGGTATTTGGCATTTATAATACCCAATTCTTGGTTATGGTCAAAAGCAGGAGAACCGTTCAGAAATTTTTTAATGAAAATGGAATACAATGTTGAGGTTTATGATTTTGATCACTTTCAAATTTTTAGTG
>CBFGJN010000026.1:0-23725 GCA_965649115.1 Caldifarciminota bacterium
TTAAGTTCCTTGGCACATAGGGTGACCAGTTTCCTCTAAATTTTACATTTAGTTTATGCGTAGCCCATGTCCCTCTATCAGGAAAACTCCAAACATTACTAACTTCTATATCAAAATCAATAGGATTAGTGCCATTAAGTTTTATTTCTTTTCCTATTGTTTTTTCTTTTATTTTTATTATAGTCACTATAGCCAAATTCCATAATTTATGAAAATTTCAAGGGATAATTCTACTCGTTATCTGGAATTATTTATTTTTCTTTATTTTCCCACCCGCCCTAAATAAAAGCCTTTGGCTTTAAAATACCCATATTTCGGCTTCGGGATGCTGTGTCTAGTAATTCTAAAAATATAATCATCTCTTATTTTCTCCACCCTAAATTCAAGCCTCTGTCTTAAAAATTCACATTTATTACCCCCAATAAAATCAACAGTTATTTTTATGCCTTGGAAGCTTTTCTAATCACTAACCAAAATAAAATCAATACCTAAATTTTTCAATTTGTTCTTTATTTTATTTGAAATCTCCTTTCCAATTAAAATTGGTATAACCTTTCTCTTATAAACCTTCTGTAAAATTTCTCTCCTTCTTATAACCCTTTCAATATCATAATCTCCAATTTTATATGAAATCTCAATAGCAACATATACTTCCTCCTTTGTGTTTTTTAATATACCACTAATAATTAAATCTAATTCACTAACATCTTCCTCCTCTTCTTCACTAATTATCTTTTCTTCAACATATTTGTCTAATTCATCAAATAATTCACTCTTCTCTTTTATCTTACATTTTCTAAGTCCAATATGTCTTCCTAAATATGAGCATATGTTTAAAAAAACTTTATGTTCTAATTGCCAACCTTTCAATTCTTGTATGCTTTTTTCATGGCTTTTTAATATTTCTTCCATTCTATCTTGTCTTTGTTTTATTTCCTCTTGCCCCTTCTCTAATGATTCAAGCCTCCTATCCACTTCTTCAAATCTTTTATCTATTTCTTCAAATCTTTTATTTACCTCACTCCTAAATTCTTCAAATTTCCTATCTACCTCGTCAAATCTCTCATTTACTTCACTTTTGAATTCCTCAAACCTTCTATCTGACTCGTCAAATCTTTTATTTACCTCACTCCTAAATTCTTCAAACTTAATAGGTAATTCTAATAGCTCTTTTGTTAAAATTAACATTCTTAATTTTTCAAGATAGTCTGGTCTTTCTCTTAGTAAATTTAGCAAATCTTCAAATTCTTTTATGATATATTCTTTTTCCATAGTTTTAAAAGTTTAAAGGGTAGATTATTCTTATGCATCGGGGGGCTTTACCCCTCTAAATAATTCCCCCGTAAAATCCATAATTTCCGAAAATTCTCCATAAATTATTGCTGTGTCCAATAATTCGGAAATTAAATAAGCCTTCGGCTTTAAAATCCCCCGATAAATTCAATGATTTTTAATAGATTTTTAATAAGTCTTTGATAATCAATTACTTAACGCCTTTATTGGACAAGGCAATTGGAGGGCGTAGACCCGCATAAAATCCATTGTCTGACAAAGCAATTTTTTGGGCTTTGTCTAATAATTTTGAATTGGAGGCCAAATTCCATCTTAAACTCTCCTCATCAAAATGCTATCAGTGTACTTTGCCCGCATTAAATCAAAAAATTGTGGGCTTTCAGTTAAGGATTTCAACATTCTTAAATAATTGATTATCAATAATTTAGTGAAGTTTTCCACATGTTTAAAAGCAAATTTGTGGAAATGTTGAAAAATGAAAATAGATTTCAACATTCTAAATATCTCAAAATCAATAACTTAAATTTGTTTTCAACATATTTTTAAAACAAAGAAGTTCGTTTTCAACATATAAAACTTATTGACAATCAATAACTTAATTAAGTTTTCCACAAAAGTTTTTTAAATGTATGTTGAAAAATCAGGTTATTCTTTTATCCACACAAATTTCCACATAATTTTCCACACAAAAGTTATTGACAATCAATAATTTAATTAAGTTTTCCACATTATTATAAACTAATAATAAAAATTTTTTTATAAAGAGAAGTTTTTAAAAAAGCCTTTTAAGGTTAATTTTTTATTAAACTTTCCAATGCCTAAAAATGGGTATTTTCAGGGTGGGTGGGAAAAAATAGAAATAATCATTTTTTATCCTTTAAAATTTTCAAACCACACCGGGGGAGCTGGGGCAACCCGGCTGAGAGGCACCCATATAGCGGGTGCGACCCTTTGAACCTGAACCGGGTAATACCGGCGTAGGGAAGGTGTGGGAGTTCCAAACTCTCACAACTTCTCTTAAATAGTCTCCCCCGTGTGAAATATAAAAGGAGGTTAAGCTATGGAAAAGTTCATTACAAAAGCGATGTTGGATAAATTTTATAAAGATCTTTCAGAAGCAATATCTGCTGATGTTTTTGTTATTGGTGCTGGTCCTTCTGGTCTTGTTTGTGCAAGAGAGCTTGCTAAAAATGGCTTAAAGGTCTTCGTTATAGAACAGAATAACTATCTTGGTGGTGGATTCTGGATTGGTGGATATTATATGAATAGTATAACAATAAGAGAACCTGCAAATGAATTGTTTGATGAGCTTGGAATTCCTTATGAAAAAGTTCAAGATGGATTATATATCAGTTATGGACCTATTGCTTGTTCAAAACTAATATATGAAACTGCTATAAGTGGTGTTAAATTTTTACAATTAACATTCCTTGATGACTTAATAGTAAAGGATAATAAAGTTTGTGGAGTTGTTGTGAATTGGTCTCCTACGAGGGCTTTACCAAGGGCGATAACATGTGTTGATCCAATAGCACTTGAAAGTAAATTTGTTGTTGATGCTTCTGGTCATGATGCAGTCGCTGTTAAGAAACTTGCTCAAAGGAATTTGGTGGAAATGAAGGGCTTATATCCATTAAATGTTGAAGTTAGTGAAGAGAGTATTATAAAATGGACAGGTGAAGTTTATAAAGGACTTGTTGTTTGTGGTATGACTGTTGCTGAAACTTATGGTTTGAATAGAATGGGTCCGACATTCTCAGCAATGTTATTATCAGGTAAGAAGGCTGCGGAAATTATATTAAAAGAGCTAAAAAAATGAAATTTTCAGACGAACTTTGGCTTTCAATAGATGGAATTTTTAAAAGAATTTTAGAGCATCCATTTATAAAAGGTTTGGTTGATGGCTCCCTTGATTTGGGAGCCTTTAAGTTTTATATTATTCAAGATGCTTTATATTTAAAAGATTTTTCAAGAGGTCTTGCTATTCTTGGAGCTAAAAGTGAAGAAGATGATGATTTATTATTATTTTGCGAGCATTCAAGAAATGCTATAATTGTTGAAAGGTCACTACACGAAAGTTTCTTTAAGGATTTCTCTTTAAGCAAAGAGGATGTGTATAAAACTTCAAAAGCACCAATTAATTTACTTTATACTTCGTATTTAATAAGAATTGCTTATGAAAGACCTTATTATGAAGCAATTGGTGCATTTTTACCTTGTTATTGGATTTATCTAGAAGTTGGAAAATTTTTAGAAAAACTTGGTTCAAAAAATGAGCTTTACCAAAGGTGGATAGACACATATTCAAGTGAGCAGTTTGAAAATTCAGTAAGAGCGGTCATTGATATTACAAATAGAATTTCAAAAAATTTAAGCAATCATCAAAAAGATAAAATTAAGGAGCATTTTATAATAACTTCAAAGTTTGAATATATGTTTTGGGATATGGGATATAAAAAGCAAACATGGGAGGTTTAAAATGACACAAATGGAATATGCCAAAAAGGGCAAGATAACGCCAGAAATGGAATATGTTGCTAAAAGTGAAGGAATAGATGTAAAGGAACTAATGGAACTTGTAAAAAATGGAGAAGTTGTTATACCTGCAAATAAAATTCATTTATCAAAGAATTTAAGAAAATTGGTAGGTATTGGTAAGAATTTAAAGACGAAAGTTAATGTGAATCTTGGAACTTCTTATGATTTTATAAATATTGAAGAGGAAAAAGAAAAATTAAAAATATCTATCAAATATGGAGCTGATACTGTTATGGATTTATCAACGGGGGGTGATTTAAGAAAAATTAGAAAAGAACTAATGGAAATATGTGAAATTCCAATTGGGAGTGTTCCTGTATATGAAGCTGAATTTAACGCTGCAAAAGAAAAGGGTTCTATATTTGAAATAGAAATTCACGCAAAAGATGGTATTGATTTTATGACAATCCATGCAGGTATAACATTAGAAGGTATTAGATTTATGAAGAATCAAGGAAGAACAACTTGGATTGTTTCAAGAGGTGGAGGACTTTTAGCAGCCTGGATGCTTTTTCATAATAGAGAAAATCCTCTTTTAGAAAATTTTGATGATATTTTGGATATTTGTAAAACTTATGATATTACAATAAGTCTTGGCGATGCTTTAAGACCTGGTAGTATTGCTGATAGTTTTGATAGACCTCAAGTTCATGAATTATTAGTTCTTGGTGAATTAGTAGATAGATGTAGAAAAGCGAATGTTCAAGTTATGGTTGAAGGACCTGGACATGTGCCATTAAATGAGATTCAAGCACAAATTATTCTTCAAAAGAAAATTACAAGAAATGCTCCATTTTATGTCCTTGGGATGCTTCCTACTGACATAGCTGCTGGTTGGGATCATATTGCTGGTGCTATTGGTGGTGCCTTGGCGGGATGGTTTGGTGCTGATATGTTATGTTATTTGACACCTGCTGAACACCTTGGACTTCCTAATGTTGAACATGTAAAGGAAGGACTAATTGCCTTTAAAATAGCAGCTCATATAGCAGATATTGCAAAGGGTATTAAAAGTGCTTATGAATGGGATTTAGCAATGTCAAGAGCTAGATATTCTCTTGATTGGGAAAATCAAATAAGACTTTCTATTGATCCACAAAAAGCTAAACAAATAAGAGAAGAAAGAACTACAAAAACTGTTGCTTGTTCTATGTGTGGTCCTTTTTGCCCTATGAATTTAATAGAAAAATTTGTTGAAGATGCTAAAAAAGCAAGAGAAGAAGTAAAAGCTATTTTAGAGAAAAGCTTGAAGGAGGTTTAAAAATGATATTTATTTTATTTGAAATAGAAGACACCTTAAAAACTTATCAACTTAAAGAAACAATTATAACTTCAAGTGCTACAAAGGACGCTCCTGTTTCATATAGTCAAATCAACGATGAAAACATATCTAAAATTTATACTTTTCAAGATGTTCCTTATTTGCTTTCAAGAACACCAAATTTATTCTTTTATTCAGATGCTGGAAATGGCCTAAATTATAACTATATTAAAATTAGAGGATTTTCTGATAAATATATTTCTGCTTTAATAAATGATATTCCAACAAATGATATTGAAAGTGGTGATATTTATTGGATAGATTATCCTGATATTTTAAGTAGTGCTTCATATATTCAAGTTCAAAGAGGAACAGGCTATGCTCCTTATGGTATTTCTGCTATTGGTGGTGTTATAAATGTTGTAGGTTTTAAATTTTCAGAAATTCCAAAAACTTCTATATTTGCTGGTTATGGCTCATATAGAACATTTAGATTTACATCTGAATACTCTTCAAATAACATATATGCAAGATTTTCAAAAATGAAGACTGATGGTTATAGAGACAAGTCTTGGAGTGATTTGTATAGCTATTATATTGCTTTAAGAAGAACTTCAAAAAATTCTATAACAACGCTTGTTTTTCAAGGTGGAAATGAATATACGCATCTTGCTTATGAAGGTATAGATACGATAACATTAAAACAAGATAGAAAATATAATCCGTTAAATTTTGATGATGAAACTGATTTATTTTTTAGACCTCACTATGAACTTCATCAAGAAAATTTCATAGGTAATTTATATATAAAAAATATCATCTATGCTATAGTAGGAAATGGAAGATTTAGACAAAAAAGAAGTGGTAAATGGTATGAGTACTTTTATGAATTATGGAATGATACGATTGGGGATACAAAATTCAATTTAGTTAGGGAAAGATGGGTAAATGAGAGTGATTATGGTTATATTCCAAGAATTTCTTATATTTCTGATAAGTATGAATTTTCAATAGGGGCAAATTTCATATATCACAAATCAGAACATTATGGTTTAATTTTATGGGCTGATTCTCTTCCTTCTTGTTGTAGAGAACCAAATAGAAAGTACTATTATTATAACCTCGATAAATTTGTTGCTAATGCTTATCTTCAGTTAATTTTAAAACCTACAAATAAACTAAAAATTCTAACAACTTATTTAAATGCTTATAATCAAAGTAAATTTTACAACTATTATCCAAGAGGAATAGAATACACTGTTTCATATTTCTTTCCATCACCAAGATTCGGAATAAATTACGATGTAAATGAAAATTTAAGTTTGTTTTTAAATACATCATTAAATTCAAGGGAACCTGGAACGAGGGAAATTTACGATGCCCAATATCCATATTGGAATGATCCAACATATGATTTTGAAAATTGTTCAAATAATAAATGTTCAAATCCAAGAAAAAAGCCAGAAAATGCTAGAAGTATAGAAGTGGGGACAAGATATTCAAAAGATAGATTTAACTTTGATTTTAATGTTTATTATATGAATTTTAGAGATGCTCTTGTATTTGGAGGAAAAGTTATAGATGGTATTCCAATTTTAACAAATGCTGGTGTTGTTGAATATAAAGGAATTGAAGTTTCATTTAATTTACCAATTTATAACTTCTTAAATTTATATACTTCATTCAGTTATTCAAATAATAAGTATATTGATTTTAAAGGAGAGGATTGGAATGGTCCATTTGATTATTCGGGAAATGTTGTTGCAGGTTATCCAAATTATTTAATTTATTTAAGTTTAGATTTTAACTATAAGAATTTAACAGTGATTTTTGAAGAAAGAGGTGTTGGTAAGCAATTTATAGACCCTTCAAACAAATTTACAATTGAACCTTATTTTATCACAAATACGATTTTTTATTATGAATTTAGGAACTTTCAATTAAAAGGAGGTATTTATAATGTTTTTAATAAACTTTACAATCAATTTGGATATTTAAGTGATGATAATGAACCATTATTCATTCCCGCTGCTGAAAGAAATTTCTTTTTGGGTTTGGGAGTGAATTTTTAATTTAGAAGTGATGTGTCTAGTAATTCTGAAATCATTTATTTTTCTTGTTTCGCCCACACACCCTCTGTGTTCAAGACTTCGCCTTTAAAATGCCCATTTTTCGGCCTAGGGGGTTTCGCCCCCCTTAAAAACCCCTGTGAAAACTGTAATTTTCTTAAAATTTTTATAAGTTATTGGCAATCAATAACTTAACAATAATTATTGGACAAAGCAATTTAGAATTAATTTATTGGGGGCAAAGCCCTCCAAGGCAAAATTTGGGATATTTAGAAGCCGATAGGTAAAGAATAGAAACAATTATATTTTTAGAATTTTTGGACATATCTGAAAGAAAGAAATTGTTGCTTATTTGTTAAAAATAATCTAATGAATTTATATTTAAAATCAATGGCTAATTGGTAGTTTTCATTTTCATTTAACTGAACATTACATCCAAATAAAGGTTTATATTCATCACAAATTGAATTCAAATTTCTATACTGATAAATTGAAATAAACTTATAACCAATTTTAATAGCATTATCTCTAAAAATTGATATTTTTAAGCCTTCTTCATTCTCAAATTGAATTTTATAGTAATATTCCGAAATTCTAAATTCAAGGTTTGAACCATCCGTTATTTTGTAATTTATTGAATGATATTGATAAGTGTTTGAAAAATTTGAAGAAATTGTTATGGGATAATTTTTAAATTTTAAGTAAATTGAAAATTTTTCACTGGTATTTGAATAATTCCAAGAAGTATCCAAAAGTTTTCTGAAAATTAATTTGAGATAAATGAAATCATTTTTTAAATTAATTCCATAAGCATAATTCAAATGTTTTGATAGTAAAATTTCAAAGCTAAAAACACTTAAATTATTTGAAATAACAAAAGATGGTTTTTCGTTTCCTAAAATTGATATAAAGGAGTTTCTAAAATTATAGGAAAGTAAATAGTTTCTTAAAGTATCAAAAAATACCTCAAAATTTTTAAATTTAAAAAGTAGTGCTAAATTATTATAAAAATAAATTCCATTATTTATATTGTTCTTGAAATAAACTTTTGAAATTAATCCCAAACCCTTTGAAATATAGAAATTCCCAAAATAAAAATTTTGATAACCTAAAAGAAAATAACTTTCTGAAAATTTTAATGAAAATTCTCTATATTTTAAATTTGCTCTAAGCTTGTAATTTAAAGTTGAATCGTAATTGAAAGAAATTATAAAATTTATAAATTTTTTTTCTTTTTTTGATATAAAGATGTAATTTCTTAAAATTTCTCTTTCAATTGAGCTTAAATTTAAACTTTCAGCAAATTCATTAAATGAATGATATGGTCTTTGTTTTAAAATTTTTTGAATATCTTCATCTGTGAAAAATGGAATTGAATTTAATTCTTCATATTTGGCACTATTTATATCAATTATTTGAATTTCAAGACTATCAAAAGAAGCATTTGTAATAAGTAAGAGCAATAATGGTTTTAGCATCTTTTATTTCATTATTTTTTATCATTTCATAAGCTTTTTCTATATCAATCCAGATAATTTCAATATCTTCTTCCTCCTCCGGATTATTTTTTGTAATTTCAAAATTTTCTGTATAAAATAAATGGATAATTTCTGAACAATATCCGGGAGCGACAAAAAATTTAATTAAAAATGTTAATTCATTTGCTTTTATTCCTGCTTCTTCTAATAATTCTCTTTTTGCAGTTTCAATTGGCGTTTCATTTTCTTCAAGTGTTCCCGCTGGAATTTCAATTAATTTTTCTCTTGAAGGGTGTCTATATTGTTTTACAAATAAAAATTGATTGTTTTTTTTGACAAGAATAGCAACAGCTCCTGGATGATATATTACATCTCTTAAAATTTTTTTATTATTTATTGTTAATTCTTCACTTCTAACCTCAAAGACTTTACCCTTATAAATTAGCTTATTCATAAGCAATTTGAATTGTGTTTATGAAACCATATTCAGAAAGTGATCTTATTCCATAACCAATTTTATATTTTTTAAAATTAATCTCAATTCCTGCTAAAAATCCCGTTAATAAATCCTTAGATATGTTAAAATCGTTGTATCTATTTGAATAGGAAATATAAAGTGTTAAAGTTTTTGAAACTGATTTTTGATAGGCAATATTGTAAATGGTTTTATAACTCAATTCATAAGAAATACTAATGCTAAAATTTTTATAATTTCCATTTATACCAAAAATTATTGGTGTATTAAGTCCAAGATAATCAAAGAATAAGTTTAAATTTATATTTTTAATTCTCTTTGGATAATATGCTCCAATACTTAAATTTAAATCATTTTTAATAATACTCTCATAATGAACATTGAATTTAAAGTAGCTTTTGTATAACGAGAAGTTTATAAAACTAGCATAAAATTCACCGATAAAATTCCCACTTTCATCAAATTTTTCAATTTTTCCAGAGTTTAAGTAATTTAAATAGAAAATTAAATTATTTTTTAAATTATACGAAATTGAACCAAAATTTATATCCGAAATATAATTACTTACAGAAAAAACAAATTTTTCCTTTGGAATAAAAAATTTATCATAAATTTGTTCATAAAGTGAATATCTTATTATTGGAGATTCCATAAATGATATAAAAATTTCAATCATATTCATAAAATCCTTTCTTAGTTTTTCTTCCAAGATAACCTGCTTCAACCATTTTTATTAAGAGTGGAGCAGGTCTGTATTTTGGGTCCTTAAAGTTTTCATATAAAACATTTAAAATATCTAAAACAACATCAAGACCAATTAAATCAGCTAATTGTAATGGTCCCATAGGATGGTTCATACCAAGTTTCATTATATTATCAATTGATTCTTTGTCTGCAATTCCTTCTCCAAGAGCAAATATAGCTTCATTTATTAAAGGCATTAAAACTCTATTTGATATAAATCCAGGAAAGTCTTTAACAACAATAGGAACCTTTTCTAATGTTTTTGAAATTTCAACTATTTCATTAACTGTTTCCTCACTTGTTATAAATCCTTTAACAACTTCAACAAGTTTCATAACAGGAACAGGATTAAAGAAGTGCATTCCAATTACTTTTTCTGGTCTATTTGTAGCTTTTGATAATCTTGTTATAGAGATGCTTGAAGTATTACTTGCCAAAATAACATCTTTATTAGTTATTTTATCAAGTTTTGAAAAAATTTCTTTTTTTATCTCCTCTTTTTCTACTACTGCTTCAATAACAAGTTCAACTTCTCTAAAATCTTCTAAATTTTTTGTGGTTTTTATTCTACTTAAAATTTTTTCTTTATCTTCTAATTTAACAATTCCTTTTTTGATTTGTCTGTCAAGGTTTTCAGAAATAGTCTTTATTGCTTTTTGTAGAATTTCATCAGATATATCGCATAAGAGAACATCATATCCATATTGAGCAAAAACATGAGCAATTCCATTTCCCATAGTTCCCGCACCTACTACGCCAACTTTCATAGCTAAAAACCTCCTTTTCCTTCACTTCTTATTTTCTTTATGCTTTCTATTATTTGTCCTAAATAGGATTTTTCTTGACCATCCTCTTGGTAATATAAACCTTCATAAATTCTTTTTAAATAAGGAATTTTTTGCCCATCTTTCTGGTAATATAAACCTTCTTCAAGTTTTTGAGAAAAGGTTTTAAGAATTTCCCTTGTTTCCACGAGAACCTCCTTTAACTCCACATTATCTAAATTTTTCTCTTCCATAGTTTTGAAATTTTAAAGCTTTTTTTAATTTCCGTGTGCTTTGTCTAGTAATTCTAAAAATATGATTATTTCTATATTTTCCCCACCCACCCTATGAATAAGGCTTCGCCTTATAAATACCCATTTTTCGGCTATGGGGGCGAAGCCCCCATTAAAAACCCCCCATAAAAACTATAATTTTCTTAAAATTTTTATAAGTTATTGACAATCAATAAGTTAGCAATAATTATTGGACAAAGCAAACTGAAATTGGTGGCAATTTTAAAAAATTTATATGGATTCCAAAAGAAACTTTCCCTCAAAATCAATTTAACTTTGAAAAAATTGAGGGTATTTTATACAAAATTCCAACATTTTATTCACTGAAAAATGGCATAAGAGATTTTCAATATATTGATGTTAAGCTAAATGAAGGTGAAATTAACGCAGAGCGGGAAATAAAACTTTATATTGATGAAGAAGAAAATGCGCCAGTATTTTTAGCAAATTTAGGAGGAGCTTTAATATGAACGAGCTAAGATTGCTTGTTCTATTTATTTGTAAATTAGGAGGATTAGGAATATGGCTGGAGAACCCATAAGTGAAGAGGATTCAAAAACTCTTATAGATGAACATTTGAGAAACAGAGGATGGGACATTACTGATTTCTCAAAAATTAAGAAAGAATATCTCACACCAGCAGGAAAACCTGTAGATTACATATTTTTTGATAAAAATGGAAATCCGGTAGCAATTTTAGAAGCAAAAAAGCTGGGTAAGGATTTATATGGAGCTCTTGAACAAGCTAAAGGTTATGTGAAAGAATTTCAAGAAGATGGTATAGATATATCCCTTGTTTTTTCAAGTGATGGAAAAATTTTTCTGAAGCAGAATTTGAAGGCAAGAACACTTCCTGAAAGGATAGAACAATTTCCAACTCCAGATGAGTTCTATGAAATAATTCATCCCGAAGTGAAAAAAGTTATCATTCATCTAAGACCCTATCAAAAAATTGCCATCTCACAGGTAATATCATCTTTTCTTGCAGGCAGGGATAAGATGTATATACACATGGCAACAGGAACAGGAAAAACAGCAGTTGCATCATCAATCATCGCCAAGTTACTAACTATGGGAAAAATCAAAAAAGTTTTATTTATGGTCGATAGAGACTCTTTGGCAACCCAAACTGTGAATAAATTAAAAGAATATGGCCTTGGTGAATACTGGGAGATAAAACGACTTACAGCAGATCCATCTGATAGATATGCCGATATCCTGGTTTCTACTGTTCAGATGTTGGCAACAGGAGATAAATTTACATTATATCCTAACGATTTCTTTGATTTGATAATACTGGATGAGTGTCATAGATCTTATTTTGGAGATTGGCATAAAGTTGTGGAGTATTTCAGAAGTAACAAAAAAGCTGTAATTCTCGGGCTTACCGCAACTCCCTCTGATAAAGAAACTGTTAATACTGATGAATATTTTGGACCACCTGTTTTTAAATATACCTACAGACAAGCGGTCAAGGACGGTATTCTTGCAGATACAATTTACTACAAATTTCAAACTAATGTTGACCTTTATGGAATTCATGAACTTGGTTTTGATTTTGACCCTGAAGATTTGGGAAGGGCTGTGGATGTTACTCAAAGAAATGAACTAATTGCGGAGAAGTATTTTGAAGTTATTGATTTTGAAAAGGAGAAGAAACTGAAAAAAGCCCTCGTATTTGCTGCAAGTATTCCGCATGCAAACAATTTAAGATACGCATTCATTAAAAAATATAACGAGCTTATGGGACTACCACCTAATGATGCTACCGCAGAGGATTTTATAGTAGCAATCCATACGGGAATGCCTAATGCTAAGGATTTGATAAGAGAGTTTCAACGGATTAATAGCAGAATTAAAATTGCCGTCTCAATAGATATGCTTTCCACAGGAATTGACGCCCCGGACATTGAAGTCCTCGTTATGGCAAGACCAACTAAATCCAAAGTTCTCTATGCTCAAATGAAGGGAAGAGGAGCAAGAAAATGTGAAGAAACTGGCAAAGATAAGTTCATTCTTATTGACTTTGTCGACTCTTGGGCTATTGAGGAAGAGATTATAACAAATGAAATTTTAGAAAAAGAGGAAGAAACTCAATACGAAGAACCTGTTTCATCTGAAAAAGAACCAACAGTGGTAGGGGAAAAACAGGCAGAATATAAAGTAAAAGAACACAGAGAGGTTAGGCACAAGGAGATGGTAATTCTTGATATCCCTGTGTGGATAGAATATTCAGAAGTAATAGAACCTCAAATAATTGATCAAATTACAAAACAAATACAACATCAGGTAAAAAATGCAAGTGATAGAATAACACTAACATCTAAATTCCAGCAAGCACTAATTTCTTGGCGGTATTTTAGGGGTGATGAACCTGTTAGTGAAGATTATCTAAAAGCTATGGGTTTTGACCTTGAAACATTGAGAGAAATATATGGTGAACCCAAAGCAGAGTTAAAGGACTTTATTGATGTTGCACTTGGCAAAAAGACATTTCCCACACCTGAAGAAAGGAAAAAGCAAACTTTTAAAAGATGGCTAAAAGAAGAAAAGAAAATTCCAGACGAGGGAATAGATTTTATTATGATTTATGTTGACTTTAAGAGCAAAAATCCAGAGCTTACCCTTTCACAGTTCATTAGGAGTAGAATTGTAGATTTGAAAGGCGGACTCACAAAAATTGAGCAGATATTTGGAAGTGTTGAAAACTTCAAAAATTTAGCAGAAGAAACATACAGGAGGTGGGAACATGGCTGACACAATTCATGATTTTGGAAGGTTGTTGTGGGAAATAGCAGGAATACTAAGACAGGAGGGCTTGCCTTCATGGGAGTATGTAGAGGAGTTTTCATATTTTCTATTCCTCAAACTCTTTGATGAAAAAGAAATAGAGCGGGAGAAAATAGCCCAGGTTGATGAAAAAGATTACACTCCGATAATCCCTGAAAAATTCAGATTTCATAATTGGGCAGAAGCACCAGAAAGTTGGGCTAAATCTCAAGGATATAGGGATGTGGCGGATTTTTTGAAAGATTTATTTTCTACACTTGCAAAACTTGATAAACAAGGAAATCAAGAAAGAAAGATAATAGCAAAAATTTTCAAAGGACACGAACCGAAGATAAAAAAGGATAAAACACTAAGCGAACTTGCAAAAAGGATTTTAGATTTAAGGTTAAGAGGTGTCCCTTATGACCAGATGGGACAAGCATATGAGTATCTCATCCAGAAAATTGGCGCTGAAAAGGAATTTTCTGAATACTTTACACCAAGACATATTGTTGAGTTCATGGTTGAGATAATTGACCCAAAACCAGCTGAAAAAATCTACGACCCTGCAGCAGGAACTGGTGGCTTTCTCGTGAAAGCGCACGATTATGTTATTCATAAATATATAGAGAAGGAAAAAGATTCAGCAAAGAAGGAATTTTTGTTAAGACAGCTTAGAGAAAATCTATTTGGTAGGGAGAAAGTAGAATATGTTTATCGCCTTGGTCTTATGAATCTTGTCCTGCACGGGGATGGGAGTTCAAACTTTGAGCATGGAGATTCTTTATCCGCTCCTGTAATAGCAAAAGAGAGAAATTTCTACGATGTTGTTCTTACAAATCCTCCTTTTGGCAATTTGAAGTATGAGATAACAGGGACCTTTGACCACCCGACGAAGAGGATGGAAACTTTATTCTTACAGCATGTTATGAACGCAGTAAAACCAGGGGGAAGAGTTGGAATAGTTGTTCCTGATAGTGTTCTTTTCAGGGCAGATAATGCTCATAAATGGGTAAGAAAAAGATTAATTGAAGAGTTCAATGTTTTTGCGATTGTATCTTTGCCTTCTGGTGTTTTTCAGCCATACACAGGGTCAAAGACCTCTCTGCTTTTCTTTGAAAAACCAAAAGATGAAAACGCTCCAAAAACAACAAAGATATGGTATTATGTGGTTGAAAACGATGGTTTTGATTTGGGGGCAACAAGGCGACCCATATATAAGAATGACCTACCAGATGCTTTAATGAAATGGAAAATTTGGAAAGAAAATGGAAAAGTTCCAGATGAGTGGTTTGGAGAAGGACCTAATCCAGATAAACAAAAGTGCTGGGTTGTTAATGTTGATACAATAAGAAAAAATGATTATTATCTTAATGCAAACCGCTATGCTCCTTATAAAGTTGAAGAAGTTGAATACGAAGACCCTGCAACGCTTATAGAGGAGTTGATTTCTAAGCAGGAGGAAATACTTGATGGAATGAAAAAACTATATTCATTAATTGGGGGAGCGAACCATGACCTTTGAGAACCTGCCAGATACCTGGAAGGTTGTGAGATTGGGAGATAATTTAATAAAACTTGAAACAGGGAAGAGACAAAAAGGTGGTGCTTTAAAAGAAGGAGATGTTCTAAGTATAGGAGGGGAACATATAAATGATTTTGGTAGAGTAGAAATAAAGGAACCCAAATATATCACTTTTGACTTTTACAAAAAATTAAAAAATGGGAAATTACAAAAAGGGGATATTGTTGTCTGTAAGGATGGTGCAAAGACAGGGAAAGTGGCGTATATTCATGAACTGCCGAGTGAGTATTGTGCTGTTAATGAGCATGTATTTATTATCCGAACGCAAGAGGAGAAATTAAATAGTGCTTATTTATTTTTCTTCCTCTTTTCCAAAGAAGGACAAAGACAAATACGGGAAAGATTTCACGGGATTATTTGGGGAATAAAGAAAGAAGATGTTTACGAGATTTCAATCCCCCTTCCACCACTTCCAGAACAAAAACTCATTGTTGAAATCCTAACCCTTGCACAAGATTTGATAAGAAAGCAAAAAGAAGCCATAGCTTTGATTGATAAAATCCTCATGGCTAAATTCATTGAAATGTTCGGCGACCCTGCAACAAATCCCAAGGGGTGGGAAGTGAGGAGATTGGGAGATAATTTAATAAAACTTGAAACAGGGAAGAGACAGAAAGGTGGTGCTTTAAAAGAAGGAGATGTTCTAAGTATAGGAGGGGAACATATAAATGATTTTGGTAGAGTAGAAATAAAGGAACCCAAATATATCACTTTTGACTTTTACAAAAAATTAAAAAATGGGAAATTACAAAAAGGGGATATTGTTGTCTGTAAGGATGGTGCAAAGACAGGGAAAGTGGCGTATATTCATGAACTGCCGAGTGAGTATTGTGCTGTTAATGAGCATGTATTTATTATCCGAACGCAAGAGGAGAAATTAAATAGTGCTTATTTATTTTTCTTCCTCTTTTCCAAAGAAGGACAAAGACAAATACGGGAAAGATTTCACGGGATTATTGGGGGAATAAAGAAAGAAGATGTTTACGAGATTTCAATCCCCCTTCCACCCATAGAACTCCAAAAACAATTTGCCCAAATCGTTGAAGAATTTGAAAAGAAGAGAGAAGAAATGCAAAAAAACTTGGAAACCCTTGAATCACTCTTTAAACTCCTTCAGAAAAAAGCGTTTACAGGAGAACTGACAGCAAAGTGGAGAGAACAGAATAAAATTGAGTGGGAACTTCCAAAGATAACAGAGAGACAAGCTGTTTTGCTTGCCTGTCTTTATTACTATCAAAACCTCGTCCAAAAGCCTGCTATGGTTACCATGGCTATGAAATCGGCATTTCTCCTTCAACAAGAAGCAGGTCTAAATCTTGGCTATAACTTCATACCTTACAAATACGGACCCTTTTCCAAAGAAGTATATGAAGATTTGGAAGAACTTGAGAAAAACCTTCTCGTTGAAAGAGTAAAGCCAAAGAAAGATTTAGAAATGACAGAGATTAAACTTCTTGATGAATTCAAAGATTGGACAGAAAGAATAATAAATAATCTCCCTCAAAAAATAAAATATGAGATAAAAACTTACACAGAAAAATATGGCAAGATGAACCTTAACGAATTGCTTGATTATGTCTATGCTAAATATCCTAAATATGCGATAAAGAGTGAGAGAAAGGAAAGAAAAAAATGAGTGGAAGAACATGGAAAAATGTAAATTCTTATACCGCCGAAGAAATTAAAAATTATCTAATAAAAAATGGGGGCAAAGAACAGGAAGTCAAATCTCCACATGAGCACTGGCGAGTTAGATTTTCCGATTCAACTTTTACTTATTATAAAAAAGGGACTCTTTATAGCACTTTCTCTAACTCAAAAGACCCTGCGGTATTTCAAGCATGGCAACAAATAGATTCCATTGTTGGCTCTTGTTATATTCTGCCAAGTAAGGATTTTCTTATCGGTTTAGATGAAACTGGGAAGGGAGAAGTTATTGGACATACAGTTTTAACAGGCATAATTTTCCCAAAAGAGATTTTTAAAGAAATAGACCTATTGGTAGGTCCAGCAGATACAAAAAAGAGGCACGAATTTAAATACTGGGATGATATCTTTATAAAATTGGATAAGTTGAGAAGCAGGGGTCTTGATTTTATCTATGAGAAAATCCCTCCTTGGCATGTTGATAAATATAACCTGAATAAAATAATGGATGTAAGTTATCAACGAATACTCTCTATTTTCCTACGAAAAATTGAAATTTCACGCTGTAGAATAGTTCTGGATGATTATGGGATAGGAGACACTCTAAAACGATTTTTAAACTTCTTAAAACAACAAGGAGCGGAAGTTATCGTTGCTCAAAACTCTGAAGACAAATATCTTGAGGCAAAAGTTGCTTCGCTAATCTCAAAGAGACAAAGAGAAGCTATAATAAAAGCTATCAATGAAAACCCCGAATTTCAGATAGATGGATTATCTGTGGGTTCAGGTAATGCAGGAGATCCAAAAACTGACGCTTGGCTCAAAGCATGGTGGAATAAAAACAAAGATTTTCCTTGGTTTGTAAAGAGGTCTTTTAATAATGTGAGAATGATTGAGGGAAGGTCTGGGGGGATAAAAAAAATTTCTCCACCAATTGATGAAAAACTATTATCTGATAAATTTTTAGAGGATTTCAATGAAGGCAAGCTCTCTATTCGATCTCTTTCTTTGGTTTGTCCTCATTGCGGTACTGATTTAAAAAGTGTTGAGTTTGCGGTTTTCAAGAAAAATGGTAAGGATATAAGTGGAGTAAAATGTGTCAACAAGGATTGCGGAAAAATTATTGATAATGTAGGAATAACTTTAAGATATTATTGTGGATATATTTTACCAGATAGTAGTGCTATTCAGAGCAGGGTTATATCACGAGACCTTAACAGTTCAAAGTTTTTTGAAAATTTTACAATAATCCTTTCGCCAGTGGTTAGAAAAGAATGTGATGGAACTCCAAGAGGAAAGAAAGAGTTTGAAGAATTGTCCAAACTCAATTCTATGGGCAGAATAAAATTAGAGAGTGTTGAAAAAATAGAAGAAATCTTGGATGATCTAACTAATGAAGAAAGAGATGAAAGAATCATAGAAGATTGCATAAAATATAATGCCATATTATTAACTGCTGATAAATCTATGTTAGCATTTGCAAGCGGTAGAGATGTTTTCACAATATATCTTTAAAAATATCACCAAAATGTTGCTTTACCCAATAAATTAGGAATAATTATATTTTCCTAATTATTAGAAACAACATTCTCTTTATGGCTTAAAATTTTAGAATGAATGAAAGTATGATTTTAGCAAAAAGTTTTAAAGAAAATTGGAATATAATAACCTTATCTCAACACACAAAAGATATTCTATCAGCTTTTGAAAGTATAAAAGATAAAGTTCCAACTGAACTTCATCTACCAATAAAAATAGCAATTTTTTATCATGATTTTGGAAAGGTTATTCCAAAATTTCAAATAGAGAAACTTAGAAATAAAAACTATGAACCTTTTGATATTATATATGAAATTCCGCATTCTTTGTTTTCAGTCTTTTGGATTGACGAAGAGAAAATAAAAGAAATTTTAAATGACGAAAAAATTATAAAATTTATTATTTCAGCAGTTGCTTATCATCACTGGCGAGAAAGTTTTGATGATTACATAAGAACTAATGAAGATTTTAAAAAATTCGCTAAAAAGGTTTTAGATGAATGGAAAGATAAATTTGAAGAGAAATTAAGAAATGAATTTGGAAATTTAAATATAAACGATACCGATATTTTTGAGTTAATTAAAAACATAGCTTTGAATGAGAAAAGATTGAAAAAAATTTTAAATAATTTTAGTTTTTATAGAATAGCTATTCCACCTTATAAATTTGATTATCAGATTTTAAGAGAAACATTAAGCCAAAGCTTTGAAGACCAGAAAAAATGGATTTTAATTTCTGGATTTCTGCAAAGATGCGACCACTTTGCATCATTTTGTGAAGAAGAAGGAGAAAGTTTAGATAAAATTGAAATAAATCAGCCTGACTTTAATTCAGTAAGAGGAAAAGTAAAAGAAATAATAAAAGAAGATGAAAACAAAATCTGGCAAATTCAAAAATTAAATGAAGAAAGAAGAAATAAAAACTTGATTTTAATTGCTCCAACAGGTTATGGAAAAACTGAATTTGCATTTCTTTGGTCAAATTCAGAAAAGTTCATTTACACTTTGCCTTTGCGTTCAGCAGTAAATCAAATCTATGAGAGAGCAAAAGAAATTTTTGGAAATGAAAAAGTTGGATTACTTTATTCAGACGCAGATATTTATTTAAATGAAAAAGAAAAAGATGTTGGAGATACTTCAAAGCTCTATGAACTTGCCAAAGCTCTTTCTTTCCCTGCTATAATTTCAACAGGAGACCAATTCTTCCCTTATGCTTTAAGACCACCAGGATATGAAAAAATTTTTGCTTTATTTTCCTACTCACGACTTGTTATTGATGAAGTTCAAGCTTACGACCCAAAAGCTTGTGCTATTGTAGTTAGTTTTATTGAATGGGTTTATAAAATGGGTGGAAAATTTCTCTTGATGAGTGCTACTATGCCAAGTTTTGTTTTAAATGAAATAAAAAAAAGAATTGGGAATAACTTTGATGAAATAAATATCTACAAAGAAGAAAAAGAAAATTTTCAAAAATTTTTCAAACACAAAATAAAAATTGAGCTAATCAATAATGAAGAAGGTCAGATAAAACAAATCATAGAACAAGCAAAAAATGGCAAAAGAGTTCTTGTTATTTTAAATACAGTCAAAAAAGCACAAGAAATTTATGAAAAATTAAAAGAGAATGTAGATAATTCACTTAAAAACAAAATTTTCTTAATTCACTCTCGTTTTACACTTGAAGATAGAAGAGAAAAAGAAACTAAACTTATTGAAAAGGAATTTAAAAACCCAAAACCTCAAGATGAAAACGAAGGAAAAATTTTAGTGGCAACACAAGTTGTTGAAGCAAGCTTAGATATTGATGCTGATGTTCTATTTACTGAGATTTGCCCACTTGATGCCTTAATTCAAAGAATGGGAAGAGTTTTAAGAAGGTATTTTTATTCATCAGAAAGCACAGAGGAAAAGTCTGATTATAAAGTTTTTGGAGACAAACCTAATGTTTTCGTTTGGGTTTTCAAAAATGAACTTGAATCAGGACAAGGTAAAGTTTATAATAAGGAAATTATAAGACTTTCCTTAGTATGGCTTTGGAAGAAACATAAGGATGAAATTTTAGATATTCCAGAAGAAAAAGCAAATAAAACAAAAGAAGAACTTTCGGAATTTTTTAGCCAGCATTTTGTTAATTTAATTCAACCTTCACAAAGAATAGAACAATCAAGCAGGAAAAGGAAGAGTAAGGAAAATGAAAATATACTACAAAAAATTATTGAAAATGATGAGTGGATCAATAATATCAATGAGGAGTTAGTGATTGAGCTCAGTGAATACAGCAAGTTCAAACTTGTTGATAACTTTTACAAATCAATTCCTTCTGATAGTGAATATATTAAAGAATTTTATGAAACACTTGAAGTTATTGATAGTAGTTATATGTCAGAAAAAAGAAGTCAAGCTCAAGGAATTTTTAGAGAGATTTATAATGTTGATGTTATTATAAAAGAAAAATTAGAAGAATTTAAAAATGAAATTAGAAAATTTATAAAACATAAAAATTCATTTTTAGAATTTAAAAAAGACATTTTGATGAAATTTATTGTTTCTATTCCATATAGGAGAAGTTTGGATTTAAGTAAAAAATTAAATTATAAAATTGATGTTGAAGATGAAATTTGGAGAAAAAAATTATTTTCTTGGCTTGATGGAATTTACATTATTGATGGAAGTTATGACGAGGAAAAAGGTTTAATTTTTAAGGATTTTGAAGATGATTCAATCATTTATTGATTTAAATAAGATGTACATTACAGGAGTTGAAGTTGCTTATTATATAGTTTGTAAAAGAAAGTTATGGTTATTTTCAAAGCAAATAAGTTTTGAGCATACATCGGAATTTATTGAAATTGGTAAAATTATTGAAAGACAATTTTACAGAGAAGAGGAAAAAATTACAAGTTATTTCTACGAACCAATAAAAATAGACTTTATAACTCTTGAAGACGGCATTATTATTCATGAAGTTAAAAAAGGAAAATCACTTGAAACTGCTCACATTTACCAAGTTAAGTACTACATTTGGTTTTTAAGAAATAAAGGGATAAATGTAAAATACGGAATTATTCACTATCCGAAACTTCTAAAAAAAATTGAAGTTTATTTAGAAAATTCAGATAATGAAAAAATCCAAAATGCTTTAAATGAAATTTTAAAAATTAAATTTTTGAAGAAACCGCCAGAAGTTATAAATAAACCATATTGTAAAAAGTGCGCATATTTTTATTTTTGCTATGGATAGGAGTTATTATATTTTAAAATCAGGGAGTTTATATAGAGAACAAAATACAATTGTTTTTGAGACAAGTGAAGGTAAGAAATTTTTACCTGTTGAAAATGTTAGAGATATTTACCTTTTTGGTGAAGTTTCCTTAAATACAAAATTATTGAATTTTTTAAGTCAAAATGAAATTATCCTTCACATTTTTAATTATTATGGTTATTATTCAGGAAGCTTCTTTCCAAGAGAAAAGTATATTTCAGGAAAATTATTAATTTTACAGGCTGAACACTATTTAGATTTTGACAAAAGACTGTTTTTAGCAAAGAAAACTATTGAAGGCTCAATTTCTAACATTTTAAGAAATTTAAAAGAAATAAATTCTCAAAGAATTGAAGAAGTTAAAAAAATTTTCAAAGAATTAGAAATTGCTAATGATATTGAAAAAATTATGAATATAGAAGGAAGAATAAGGGAAATTTATTATAATGAATTTTTTGAAATTGAAAAGAGAACAAGAAGACCACCACTTGACCCAATAAATGCTTTAATTTCTTTTGGGAATTCACTTTTATATGCGACTATTATCTCTGAAATTTATATAACTCAATTAAATCCTACAATTAGTTATTTACACGAACCTTCTGAAAGAAGGTTTTCATTAGCACTTGATATTTCTGAAATTTTCAAGCCAATTATTGTTGATAATATAATTAGAAGAATTTTAAATCTTAACATAATTAACGAAAATGACTTTTTGAAGGAATTAAATTATTGTTATTTAAATGATGAGGGAAAAAGAAAATTTATTAAGGAATATGAAGAAAAACTAAAATCTACAATAAAACATAGAAAATTGAAAAGAAAAGTTTCTTATAGAATGTTAATTAGGCTTGAATGCTATAAAATTATGAAACATTTGTTGGGTGATGAGATATATGAACCTTTAAAAATTTGGTGGTAATATGTTCTTTATTATTACCTATGATATTGCTGATGAACAAAGACTAAATAAGGTTAGAAAAATTTTAAGAAAGTACTTTAATTGGGTTCAAAATAGTGTTTTTGAGGGCGAAATAACAGCATCAAAATTAGAAAAATGTATTTTTGAGCTTAAAGAAGTTATAAATGAAAAAGAAGATTCAATTTATTTTTATCAAGTAGAAAATTACAAAGGACTTAAGAAAACGATTTTGGGTATAGCAAAGAATTTAACTGATAACATTATTTAGTCAAATTATATTTTTATTTAATTTATCAAATTTCAAATTATTTTTAAAATTGGATTTTTATTAACTTAACAATTTAATGGTAATTTTATCCTTTTAAATTTATTTTAAGTAAAGGCTTTTTCCAACCAATCAAATTAATTTTATTTTAATTAGACAATTTAAGGCAAAAGGTTAATAAATTGACAAATTAAATAAATAGTTTTTTTTGTGCTTTGTCCGATAAATAGTTTTAAATCTTTGAGCATTAACGACTTAAGAAAATTATAGTTTTAATGGGGGCGGAGTTCCCATGGCCAAAGGCTTAAATTCAGGGTAGGCAAAATATAGAAGAATATATATTTTTAGAATTTTCTTGTTTTAAAAAAATCAAATTAAAATTTTTTTAAATTGATAAATTATTAAATTTTATTTTTAGAATAACTTTTATAAATTTACTTTTTAATTTGCTAAATTAAGGCATAAATTAAATAACTTATTGATTATCAATAATTTAGACCTTGTCACAAACCCCCCTCTTTTTTAAAAATTTCCATTTTTCAAAACTTTAATTTTAATCAGGCAAATTAAAATTTAGTATTTATAAGGAATTTAGATATATTTTAAGTTATTGGTTTTCAATAACTTATAAAATTTTTTATTTTAAAAGCTTATCAGAAGCAAGAGTCACAAACCTAAAATTTTGAAGAATTTTATTTAGCGAATTAGAATTAGATAATTTAATTAAGTTATTGATTAAGAGTTATTTATTAATTTATCATTTTAATTTGACTAATAACAAGGTGGAGGTTTGTGGCAATTGACATTCGTTTGAGGTATGCT
>CBFGJN010000027.1:0-23376 GCA_965649115.1 Caldifarciminota bacterium
ATACCCATTTTTTGCCTTTGGGGGGCAGAGCCCCCCTAATAATCCCCCCATAAAATCTATAATTTCATTAAAAATTTTATAAATTATTGATTATCAATCGCTTAACAATAATTATTGGACAAAGCATTTCTACCTGCTTTGTCTAGTAATTCTGAAATATAGATTATTTCTTATTTTGCCCGCCCACCCTGAAAATAAGGCTTCGCCTTATAAATACCCGTTTAAATCTATAATTTCCTCAAAGCTTTTATAAGTTATTGATAATCAGGGATTTAACAATAATTATTGGACAAAGCATTTCTACCTGCTATGTCTAGTTTATTTTATTATATTTTTCCCACTCTATATTCAAGGCTTCGTCCCCCTTAAATTCTCCCCATTAAAACAATAATAGTGTCTTATAAATAAGCCTTATAATTTTCAAAATATGGAATTGCTACTAAGAGCACAATTTATAATGGGAAGCATTTTAAAAATAGGAATAATTCAAAATAATCCAAATTCAGAAATTGCAATTGATTCTGCTTTCAAGTATGCTAACTATTTAAACAGAATTTGGTTTAAATTTTACGATAATTTTGTCGCAAATAATGATACAATAATTGTTGAAGATGAAACTGATGAAATCCTAAATCTATCATTAAATTATATTCAAATAACTGATAGTTTATTTAATCCGTTTTACAAATCAAAAGGCTTATTTCCAATTAAAATTTCAGAAAAACGATGGTTTTTCCCAAAAGGATTAATAATTGATTTAGGAGGAATTGCAAAAGGTTATTTAGTAGATAAAATTAGGGCTATTATTTTAAGTTTTGGTATTGATACCTTTTATATAAATTTTGGCAATAGTTCAATATATTCCCAAAACTACGAATTAAACCTTTATGATGAAACATTTGGAAATTTTAAGATAAAAAACAAAGCAATATCTATATCTTCAACAATAAAACCTATTGAAAAAAAATTTCATATTTATGATCCAAAAAGCCAAAAACTTGTTAAGAAAAGAAGAAAAGTTCTTTTAATTTGTGATAAAGCGGTTGAATGCGATGCAATATCAAAAGCCATAATAATAAATCCAAAATTAAAAGAAAAGTTCAAATGGATAGAAATAAGAATAAATTAAATTTAAATCTATTTCTTTGAATACAAGCCTTCGGCTTATAAATACCCCAACTTTTGCCTTTGGGGGCTCTGCCTCCCAACTAAATCCCCCCAAGGAAATTATAGATTTTATAGGGGGTGAATTTTGTTTCAACTTAAAGCAATTTTACATTTATCACATATACTATCACTTAAATTTTCAAACCACATCCAGCACCTTTCACATTTTTTGCCAAGGGCATGTGAAACACCAATTAATAAATTATCAAATTCCATTAAAATTTCTCCGCCTCTTTCAAACTTCAATTGTGAAACACCTAAAATTTCTTTCAATTCATACTCATAATTTTTATAAAAGTTATCATTTGTACTTAAAAATACGAGTGCATCTAAATTTGAGCCTATTAGATCATTTTGCCTTGCTCTTTCAAGAACAACAAGCGTCTTCTCTCTTAAATCTAAAAGTTTCTTAAAATCATTTTCTAAATTTTCATCTTTCCAATTTTCTTCAATTTTTGGGAAACTTTCAAGAAAAACACTCTCATAATTTTTAAAAGGTAAATACTGATAAGCTTCTTCGCAAGTGTGAGAAAGGATTGGTGAAAAGGCTACTAAAAGTCCTTTGAGAATTATATAAATTACACTTTGAGCAGATCTTCTTTCAATTGAATTTGCCTTATAAGTATATAATCTATCTTTTAGAATATCAAGATAAAAAGCAGAAAGCTCATTATTTATAAAATCGTAGTAAATCCTAAAAACTTTGTGTGTTTCAAAATTTTCATAGTAATTTTCAACCTCTTTTATAACTCTTGAATATCTACTTAACATATACTTATCAACTTTTAAAAGCTTTTCATAAGGAACAAAATCCTCTCTTGAAAAGTCGTAAAGATTTGAAAGCATAAATCTATAAGTATTTCTTATTTTTCTATAAGCATCAACAATTCTATTTAATATCTCATTTCCAAGTCTAATATCTTCACTCCAATCAGCAGAATTCACCCAAAGTCTTAAAACATCAGCTCCATACTTATCAATAACTTCAAATGGAGAAATAACATTTCCAAGAGACTTGTGCATAGCTCTACCGTACTGGTCTAATGTCCAACCATGGGTAATGACAATTTTATATGGTGGTTTATTCTTAATTGCCATAGATAGAATTAAAGATGCATTAAACCAACCTCTATGTTGATCAGAACCTTCAAGGTACATATCTGATGGAAAATTTAAATATGGATAATTTTCTAAAACGATTAAACCAGTTGAACCTGAATCAAACCAAACATCAAGAATATCATATTCTTTATCAAATTTATCATAAGAACAATAAGGACACTTAAAATCCTTTGGAAGAAATGTTTCAATTGGTTTAGTTAGCCATACATCCGAACTTTCTTCTTTTACTAATTTAGCAACATTTCTTATTATTGAACTATCTAAAATTGAATTATTACAATTTAAGCATTTAATTGAAGGAATAAAAACACCCCAAACTCTCTGTCTTGAAATTACCCAATCCGGTCTTTCTTTTACAGAATTATAAATTCTATTTATGCTTTCTGGTGGATACCATCTAACATTTTTTATACTTGATAATGCCCTATCTCTTAAATTCTTATGAGACAAACTTAAAAACCATTGACTTGTTGCTCTAAAAATTAATGGATTTTTACATCTCCAACAAAATGGATAACTATGAAGAATTTTCTCAAGTTTATAAAATAAATTTCTTTCTTTAAGTCTTTCAACTGCTCTATTTCCACCCTCATAATAAATTAATCCTTTCACATTTAAAGGATATTTTGTTTGATTATCCGCTTCATCAGTCCATTTACCAAAATCATCTATTGGAGAAAAGACTTCCAAATTATAAATTTTTGATAATTCATAATCTTCCTTACCATGACCAGGTGCTATATGAACAATACCAGTTCCTTCATCTACACTTACAAAATCTCCAAAAACAGCAGGTGATAATAAATCTTCAAATAATGGATTAATAAATAATTTCCCTTCAAAATAACTTCCATCAACCTCTTCTAAAATTTCAAATTCGCCATCAATTACACTTAAACGATTCTTCGCAAGTGCAATTTTTAAGTTTTGATGTTTTACAATTACATACTTTATATCTTTTGAAAAGGCAAATGCTCTATTTGAAATAAGTGTCCAAGGTGTCGTTGTCCAAACTAAAATATATAAATCACTATCTTTTTCTTTTACTAAAAAGAACAAAGATGGATCTTCTTTTTCTTTATATTCAATTTCTGCAAGACTTAATGCAGTTCTACAATGATAACACCAGTGAATGGGCATCCTTTGACGATAAATATAACCCTCATCTACTAATTTAGCAAGAATTTCAAGTTCAATCGCTTCATATAAATTATCCATAGTAATATATGGATTTTCCCAATCTCCAAAAACTCCTAATCTTTTAAACTCTTCTCTCTGAATGTTAAGCCACTCTCTTGCAAAAGCTCTACATTTTTCCCTAATTTTTAATTTAACATTTATATCTTTCAATTTTTCAGGGTCATTTATTAGCTTTGAAACTTCTTCATCTTTCTTAATAATTTCATTTTCAATTGGCTGACCATGTGTATCCCAACCGGGAACATAAGGAACACTATAACCTTTAAGTGCCTTATATTTATTGAAAACATCTTTCAAAATTTTGTTTTCTGCATGTCCTAAATGAATATGACCATTAGCATAAGGCGGTCCATCATGTAAGATAAATTTTTGAGAATTTCTTTCATAAGAAATTTTTTGAAAAATTTTAATATCTTTCCAAAAATTTTGAATTTCTGGTTCTTTTTTTGGCAAATTTGCTTTCATTGGAAAATCAGTTTTTGGCAAATTTAAGGTTTCCTTCATAGGCTTGAAATTTTAAAGTAGAATGATTAAAAAATATGCTTTAAATATGATTATTTCTATATTTTCCCCACCCACCCTATATTTAAGCCTTTGGCTTTAAAATAACCATTTTTCGGCTATGGGGGGCTTAAATTCAATAATTTCTTTAAAAATTTTATAAGTTATTGACTATCAATCACTTAACACTATTTGCTAGACAAAGCTAAAAAATAAACCTTTCCCCCCGAAAATTCAAGAGTTTTAATTAACATCATTCACCGAAGCAAGTAATGCTTTAAAATTTTAAACAATCTCTTATGAAAATTGCTATTGGTTCGGATCATAGAGGTTATAAACTAAAAGAAGTAATTAAAAATTATCTTCAAGAAATTAACATAAATTATCAAGATTTTGGTGTTTTCTCTGAGGAATCTTCTGATTATCCTGATATTTCAATAAAAGTTGGAGAGAGTGTTTCAAAAGGTTTATTTGATTTTGGTATTCTTATATGCTCAACAGGTCAAGGAACAAATATAACTGCTAACAAAGTTAAAGGTATAAGAGCTGCTTTATGTTTTAATTCTACATTTGCTAGGCTTTCAAGAGAACACAATGACGCTAATGTTTTATCATTACCAGCAGACTTTGTAAGTTATGAAGAAGCTAAAACGATTGTCTTCGTTTTTTTAAATGCTAAGTTTCTTAAAGGAAGACACGAAAGAAGAGTAAATAAAATAAAAGCTTATGAAGGAGGTGATTATGAAAAGCTATAAGTACATAATTTTCTTTTCTCTTATAGCATGCGAAGGTGAAAAGATAGATTGGACGAAAGCAAAAATTGAAGATGCTTACAGACCCTATGCTATTGAAAAAGGCTTTATTGAATACAAGTACAGCGGTGAAGAAGAAGGAAAAGAAACACTTATATTTAAAGATTATGGACACTGGCAGTTTAGAAGTAAAGAAACAAGAGCTCAAAATGTTCCCTTAAAAAAGATTGAAATAATATCTCCTGCTGAAATTGTAAATTATAAATCAACTTGTAAATGTCTTGAATATAAAATAGTTAGAGATACAAGTGATGAAAATAGAGGTATTTATTATTATGATACATTAAAAGGTGAATATGTTCCAGGAAATCCTTATTGTATAAAACAAAAGAAAGAGGTTAAAGAAGTTGGTGGTATAAAACAATTAGTTTGCACTGAGTACGATTGGGAAGGCTCAATAAGACCTAATGCCATGTACTATGTTTTATCTTCAATATGGGATACTGCTTCACCAAAAACGAAACAAAAACTAGGACCACTTATGCGTCAATTTGCTAAGGAAATGTCAATTGGATTTATTTATGCTGCTGCTATTGTAGAAATGCCAACAAAGAAAGATATCGCTGGCAAAAAAACAACATTTTATAAAGTTCAAGGTAAAGATATAAGAATTTTTCTATGGAATAATATCATTCTTGGAAGTGAAGTTATAAGCGAAACGGGAAAAAAAATTTTTGTAGAAGCTATAAAAGTTGATGAAAATCCAAAAATTACAGATGATATATTCAAAATTCCAGCGGATTTTCCACCACCTGTAAAGTACGATACAACATCTTTCATATTTAAGAAAGAGAAGAATTTAGCAGAGCAGTTAGTTAATATATACCTTTCCGAAAAAGGAGCAAATAAATAAGCTTTGAATTTATTAACAATAATTTCAAAAAATTATAAGATTTTTTTAATAAATTTGTTTGTATTTATATTCTTAGGAATTGTTTTTACAATTTTTGAAAAAACTTGGATAACCTATATTTCTGAAATTAAAATTTTTTCAGAGCCAGTCCAAACAGAAAGTAAAAATTTACTTCCATATTTATATTCTTATTCATCAGATGAACAAAATAATCAAATTATAATAGCGGATATAATAAGTAGGGAATTAATAGAAGGTTTTATCAAAAAATATAATTATAATTTTAAAATTGTCTCAAAACAACCAAAAAATTTAATAATTTATGACATTATTGCAAATACTCCAATTGAACCGCAAAAGATATATAAAATAAAAACAAATGAAAATGGAGATATATTTATAAAAAGCTCAATAGATGGATATGTTGAATTACAAGGTTTAAACTTATATGATGCTTATAATAACTTTTTATCAAGTATGAAAATTGTCACATATTCCCTTGATGAAATTATCGGAAATAAAAAACAAAACAACATAATGGGCATAGGTGAATCACAACTTAAAATTATTTCCGTATCATTATATTCAACAGAACCCTTTGTTAATGAAATCGGCAAAAAATTCAAGGATTTTCTAATTGAATATAACCTAAATAAAAAAATGAAGAAGTTCAAAAATAGCAAGGATTTTATTAGCAAACAAATTGAAAACTATTTATCTGAACTTGATAACTTAAACTATAAAATAAGACAAATTCAAATGATGAATAACTTATCATTAGATGATTCAAAAAATCCTCTCTTAAATGAGCTTTTTGAAATAAAAAAGAAACAAACTTCCTTGGTCTTTGAAATTCAATCTTTAAATGATTGGCTTAAAAATCCTAATGATGAAAATGAAATTATAACATCTGACCCTGTTATACAAAAAGCTATAACTGACTTGTTAATTTTCAAAGATACTTTAAATATATTGCTTGTTAAGTTTGGAAATAGCAGTTATGAATATATTTCAGTTTATAACGCTTATAAAAAATTAAAGGATAACTTAAAGCAAAAAGTTATGGAAAGGATAAAAAATTTACAATCTCAATTAAATCTATTAAGAAAGAATGAATTAAAACTTAAAAATGAACTATCATCAACATTTGAAACTGAAAAGGAAGCAATAACCCTAATTTCAAGAAAAAAAGCTATTGAAGATATAATAACGATATTGTCTCAAAGAATGGAAGAAATAAAAATTCAAGAATCAGAAATTGTTCCTGATTTTAAAATTCTTGAATTTACAGAAAAACCTTATATTGAAGTAAAAGGAAGAAATTGGTTAAGAAACTTAATGTTTTCAATTATATTTTCACTATTTTTTTCAATAGTTGTAGTTATTATCCAAAATTATACATCAAATGTTATTAGAAGTGCAGATGATTTGGCAAAGTTTGGCATACAAAAAGCATATATTATTCCAGAAATTTCCGATGAAAACTATCTTCCTTTAAACATTTTAAAAAACAGGGATTATAAAAAAATTATAGAAGGACATATATATTTGGAGAGTTTTAGAATTATCGTTTTGGAAAATTCGTTAAATAATCTGAAACTATTTGGAATTACAAGTTCTATTCAAGGTGAAGGAAAAAGCTATATCTCTATAAACTTAGCAAGTACCATAGCTATGATGAATAAAAACGTTATTCTTTTAGATTGTGATTTAAGAAAGGGGGATATTACGGAAATAACAGGGAAGTCAAAAAACTTAGGTTTATCTGATATTTTAAGTTCTGATTTTGAGAACTTAATTTATAACTATTTAGAAAATTTATTTGTTGTTCCAAGAGGATTAACATTTATTGACCCAATAGCAATATTTTCAAATAATAAATTTGATGAATTTTTAAAATTTTTAAGAGATAAATTTGATGTTATTATTTTAGATTTACCACCTATTTTAAGAACTGCTGAAACGAAAATTATTACTGATAAATTAGAAAACTTCATTTTTGTTTTAAGAATAAATTTAACACCAAATGAAAATTTAAAAGAAGCACTTTTGAGATTACAAAAGGAGAAAATTAAAGCTTATATTTTAAATGGGTTTGATTTAAGTTCAAACTACGGATATAAACAAAAGTACTACTATAAGTCAAGATGAGAGCCCTTATATTAAGTGGAGGTTCAAATAAGGGAGCAATTCAAGTTGGTGCTCTTAAAGCATTACTAGAATATAACATTAATTTTGATTTGGTAATAGGAGTTTCAATTGGCTCTTTAAATAGTATTTATTTTGCTTATAAACCAAACTTAGAAGGAATTAGAGAACTTGAAAAAATATGGTTAAATGTAAAAAAAGAAGATATATTTGGAAATGTTAGAATTTCTGCTCTTATTAATTTTTTAAGAAACAAAGAAAGTTTATTTTCCAATGATAAATTCAGAGAATTTATTGTTAAAAATTCACCAGTTAAAACATTTTCAGAATTAAAATTAAAATGTTATATTATTGCCCTTGACCTTAAAACAGGAAAAGAATATATTTTTGGCAAAAATAAATATGAGAGAATTTTAGATGCTATTCTTTCTTCAACTGCACTTATTCCATTTTTTCCACCGTATAAATATAAAAATATGGATTTAATAGATGGAGGATTTTATAGTAATTTACCATACAAAGTTGCAATTGAGGAAGGCTCAAAAGAAATATGGGCACTTCACATTAAAGGCAAAAGGGAAGATTTTAAAATTTTTAAAATTCTTAATTTAATAAATGCTTCAATTTCTTACCTTCTTGAAAAAAGGATAGAAGAACAAGAAAACTTTGCAAAGAACAAAAAAGTAAAAATTCATTACATTCCATTAGAATGTCCTTATAATTTATCTATATTTGATTTTGATAAAACGAGGAAGTTAATTGACTTAGGTTATGAAATCACAAAAAATTATTTGGAAAATTTAAAAGGAAAAGATGGAATAATTAAAAAACTTTTAAAAGTTTTTAAATGGTAATTGCTTATTTAATTTTCTCATTTATAATAACCTTAACAATTTTAAGGTTTTTTATAAAAAATAATGTTCTTTGGACAATTTTAAAGTTAATGTTAGCAATAATAATTATCATCAGCTTTCAAATGAATTTTAATTTTCAGTTAAAAAGCTTTATTTTCGGAATTATTTTATTCATTTCAAGTGTAATTTATTTTCTAACTTCAAGTTTTATATTTAATTTTGAAATTTTAAAAGGCCTTTCTAAAATTAAAAAATATAATTTTTTGTTTAGAATTTTAGCAGGTTTAATAGCCGGTATAAGTGAAGAAGTTATTTATAGAGGATTTTTGGTTATTTTTTTAAATAGCTTTTTTCATAATTTGTTTATTTCATCAACGATTTCACTTTTTTTATTTTTAATTGTTCATATTCCAATATGGGGAATTTTAGGTGCCATTCAAATTTCAATATGGTCAATAATGTTTTATTTATATTTTGCTAAAACTAATGATATTTTAGCACTAATAATAGCTCATAGTTTAAATGATATTTTTTTCTTTTGTTGCTTTAAATATCGTACAAGCACCAAATGTTAAATCAACAATTTCAACATTTTTAAAACCTACACTTTCAATAATTTTTTTAAATTCTTTTCTTCTTGGAAAATTTTTAACAGATTGGTAAAGATAAATATATGCTTCTTTTTGAGATGTAAATAAATTTGCTATAAAAGGAATTATATTTTTCAGATAAAAGAAGAAAGGATATTTTAAAAAATTTTCTGGTCCAAGCATTTCAAGAATTACTAAAACTCCTTTTTCCTTTAAAACCCTATAAAATTCCTTTAAAGCCAAAATTCTATTTGATATATTTCTAATTCCAAATGCTATTATTAAACTATCAAATGAATTGCTTTTAAATGGTAATTTTTCTCCACTTGCAAAAATATAAAAAACATTTTTATAATTTTTATTTAAAACAGCATTTCTTAACATTTCATCTGCCAAATCAACGCCAACAATTACTTTATAATTTTTATGTTTTACAATTTTTTTTATGACTTCACCAGTCCCCGTTGCTACATCTAAAATTTTTCCATCATTTAATAATTTAACTGCTTTCTCACGCCAATACTCGTCTAAGTAAAATGAAAATAAATGATTAAGAAACTCATATTTCTTTGATATTTTATTGAACATTTGGGGGACCGAAAAGTCCCCTTTCATTTTAATGTTTTTAGATATTCGTATATTGCTTCTGCTTCTTCCTTACTAACAGGTTTTAGAGGTATCATTCTAACATTATTATATTCTTTAAGAAGTTGTTTTGCTATTGGGTCATTATTTAACATGGAATCAGTTTTATAAATCATAGCTATTATCCAATCTTTTGTTCTTCTTTGTGCAACACCTTTTAAACCTGGACCTACAAGCCTTTGTTCAGTTATATTATGACATGTATTACAACCTTTTTCACTAAATAATTTTTTTCCCAATTCTGTTAAATTAGTTGAAGATACTTTCATTGTATCCTGCTTTTTCATATCTAAGTTATTTAAAGATACTTTTGAAACCAATTCAATTTCTTTTGCTTTTATTCTACCTTCATCAATCAATTTTAGAACATAGTACTTATCAGGATTTGATAAGTATTCAACAGGATACTTTATTTTCCTCCAAGACATAACAAGCATAGCAAGGGCAATTTTTTCCTTATCACTAAATCCAAAGTTTGGCATTACACTTCCTGGAACAACTTTTTGTGGATTTTCAAAGTGAAGTATATGCCAAGTAAATACAGTTTTTGGTAATTCTCTTTCCTCCAAATCTGCTTCAACATGTGAAAAATCAAATAATTCATGCGATTTATCTCCTTCATATGTTAGTGCTGGTCCTATATTCCCACCATATCCATCAATAACATGGCACTGACGACAATTCTTCTCTTGAATGATTTGTTTTGCCAAATTTATATAATCCATACCAGGCGTTTCCTTATCAAATCTATGACAATGATTACAATTTATTTGAATCATTACAAGCCTGTTTTCTTCTATTTTATAATGCTTTTGCATTTGTCTTGTATAAACTGGCCATAACCACCTAACACCTTTTCCTGCATGAGCCTGCTTTACAGTTAGAGCTGGTCCTTGACCACCATGACAACTTGTACAACCAAACTTTTCAATTGGATGTTTATCCATTATTCCATCAGGATTAGGATGTGTCCTAAATACAACAGGAACATCTTCACCTTCAAGTCCTTTAATTTCAACACCCATATGACAAGTTATACATCTATCTGCAATGTTTGGACCCATAATATCTGGATTCCAAATTTGCTTAATACCAAAATCTATTTTTTTGGCAACCTCTGGACCAAGTTTTTTTTCAACAACTTTTTTAAACTCCTTCTGATAACTTTTCCATTCAGGATTTAAAGAACGATAAAATACAATACCCATAAATATAAGGATAATAAAACCAAAAAGATATATCCACAAAGAATCGTACCAGTACCTATCGGGAACAAATTCCTTTTTTTCTTCCATTTATCATCCTCCTTTTTAGAACATATGTGGCATTTCAGGCCATCTCCAAGGCCAATAAACTTGCCAATATGGACCTCTGAAATACATAGCAAATATAGTAATTCCAATAAGATAAAGCATTATAATAGCAAAAATTACATTATGAATTATTCTACTTTTATGAAACCAAACACCTGTTGCTTCATCCGGACTTTTATCTAAGTAAGGCCATATAGCCCAAAGGAAAACAAGAAGAGCTGGAATTAAAGCACCTCCAATAAATCCTCCATTTATTGTAAAATCTCCAATTTTAATAGTAGTTATTGCTATTAATTCCTGTATCCATAAAAAGTACCAAGGCGCTTTTGCTGGGTTTGGTGTCCATGTAGGGTCAGCAGGTTCTTCAAGTGGTGCCTTAGCAAATATTGTAAAGAATAGAACAATAGCTGTTGTTATTAAGAATACTAAAAATGCTCTTCTAAACATAAATGGAATTGTAAATGTTGTATATTCATCTTGAATTAATCTTTTATTTAACTTTTTAGCTTCAATTTTGTACTGTTCACTAACAGCCAATCCTCCATCTTTCCTAACTCTCCACATGTGATAAGATGAAAGAATTAAAAGAAGCAAAGGTAAGAATATACAATGTAAAACATAAAATCTAATTAATGTTGGTTGATCTATCTGTGTTCCTCCTGCTAAGAAGAAATATAAATTTTTTCCAACTATACTTTCAGGTGGAACGGACTTCGCTATATTAGCACCTATTACAATAGCCCAAAGTGCTAATTGATCCCATGGTAATAAATACCCCGTATAAGACAAACCAAGTGTTAAAACTAATAAAATTACACCAACAATCCAATTTAATGGTCTATTTGATTCAGGATTTCCTCCATTTTTATAAGCACCTGTAAAGAACACTCTCATCATATGTAAAAATACCGTTGTTACCATAAGGTGTGCAGCCCACCTATGAGCATTCCTCAAAAACCAACCAAAGCTTACAGAATTTTCTAAATCCTTAATCGTCCAATATGCCCTTTCAGCAGATGGGATATATAAAAACATTAAAATAACACCAGTTATTGTAAGAATAAGAAAAAGCGAAAATAGAACTGTCCCAAGCCAAAATGAATATGTCCAAGACATACTTTTATAAGTTACACGTGCCGGGAACCAATGTAGCCAAAAATTCTTACTTGTTGCTTTGGTTGCCTCTATCTTATCTTTTGGATCAAATGACCAGGTTAAACTTCTCCAAATTTCCTTTATTTTGTTCATAATTTAACCTCCTTTATCCAAGATTTTCAACCACAAGTCTAAACTTATGATCAACTTCGGTATTAGTATCTACAACAAGCTGACCATCTGGACCTATATCAAGTTTATACCAAGGTAGTGGTCTTGGAGCTGGTCCTCCGTAGTTTGTTCCCTCACCATAGTACTGAGAACCATGACAGGGACAAAAGAACTCCCATTTTTGTTTATATTCCTGACCTTTTATTTTAACTACATCTTGTTTTGGTGGAACAACATTAACAGTGCAACCAAGATGCTGACAAACTGCTGAAATTACCCAAAAACTATTTCCTTCCCTAACAACAAATAGTCTATATTTAGCTACAAATGTTATACCTTCTGGATAATCTTTTGGATAACCTATTCTAAATTTTTTGGGAGGCTCATATAAGGTATTAGGAACAAGAGATCTAAAATAAGCAAATGCTTGACCTAAAAATGTTAAAACAACAGCTGTTCTTCCGATATAGGCTAGGAATTTTCTGCGATCCATAGGCTGAAAAGTTTAAAGCTCCTACTCAAAGCAACAAATGTTGAACCACTTCCACTCAAAAAAACCAAATCAAAATTCAAATTTTCAATTGCTTTTTTATAGTTCAAAAGCTCCTCATCTAAAACATTTTCAAAAGCATTATAGAAATTTTCTCTTAATAGCTCTAAATTATTTTCTTCAATTGCTCTTTTTATATTCAATATTTTTTTCTCTGCATCATTCTTATCATCATAAAACCTAATTCTTTGATACATTTCTTTTGTTGATAAGCTTTTGTTTGGAAAGAATAAACTTATGAAACATTTTAAATTGCTATTAAATGGTTCTAAAATATCTCCTTTTCCTCTACCAATAGCACAAGTTTCATTTAAAATAAAAAAAGGAACATCTGAACCAATTTTTTTTGAAATTTCAATTAAATCATTTTTACTTAACTTTAAGTTATAAAAACTATTTAAAAACTTTAAAATTTCAGCACAATTTGAAGAACCACCACCCAAACCACCACCTATTGGAATTCTCTTAAAAACTCTAATTTTCAAATTAAATGACTTTCCTACTAATTTTGAAAGTTCAGTTATTCCTCTTAAAATCGTGCTATTTTCAATTTGAAAGACTTTTCCATCTTTTATAAATTCAATTTCAAGTTTTTTACTTTCAAGAATTTCAATTTCATCATAAAATGGAATTTTATGGAATATCGTTAAAATTTCATGGTAGTTATCTTCTCTTTTTGAAAGGATAAATAATCCTAAGTTTATCTTTGACGGTGATTTTATTTTGATTTGCATTTTAAAAAATATCTATAAGCATCTTCGCCATTTGAATAAAATTTTTTAATTTGGGCAATTCTTTTAAAACCAATACTTTCATATAATTTTATAGCAACTTGATTACTGACCTTAACTTCCAAATAAATATCTTTATTGAGTTTAATAATTTCTTTAATTAAAGATTTTGCTATCCCTTTATTTCTATAACTTGGATGAACAGCAATGCTCTTTATATGAATAATTTCACCCTCATCAGAAAATGCACAATATCCAAGAACCTCATCACTTTCTGCAACGATAATTTTATTATAAGGAATTTCCAAAAATTTTCCCAAAAAATATAATCCCCAGCCTTCAAATTCAAATGATAGTCTTTCAATTTCCGCAATCCTTATTAAATCGCTTCTTTTAGCTTCTCTTATTATAAACTGCATCTGGCTCTCTTATATAATTTAACTGAAAATTTTCAATATCAATGTCATTTTCAAATTTTGAAAGCAATATGAGATTTTTTGCACTTGGAAGGTCTTCTAATATAATAAAATTTTCAAATTCATTTTTAAGGAATTCTAAATTATAAACGCCTTCTTCTAAAATCAAATTAAAATTCTCATCAAATGCACAAGCATAAACCATGTTTTTTGGTGCTTTTATAATAGGTATAACTTTATATCCTTTTAACTTAAAAGCTATGTTTTTTAAAGAACTTATTGCTTTGAACTTTATATTTTCATTAAAAATTTTAAGAGCTTTTGAAAACGCAAGTGAAATTCTTAAAGAAGTGAAAAATCCAGGACCCCTTGAAATTATAACTTCATTTATTTTCAAAAAGTCAATTTTTAAATCATCTAAAATTTTATTTAACATTTCAGAATGGGAAAACTGACGAAAGTAGTTTAATTCTAAAATTATATCATCATAACTACTAGCAATAGCAATAGATAAAAATTGAGTTGATGTCTCAATAGCAATTATCATATATTATCAAGTGCCTGTTTTAAATCATTTATTAAATCCTCAACATCTTCAATTCCAATTGAAAGCCTAATCATACTTTCAGTTATTCCAATTTTTAATTTTTCATCATTTTCAATATCTGAATGTGTCATAGACCAAGGATGTTCAGCAAGGGATTCTGTTCCTCCAAGACTTACAGCAATTTTAAAAACTTTTAAATTATCTAAAAATTTAAATGCAGTTTCTTCATTTCCATTAATATCAAATGAAATCATAGCACCAGGTCCAAGGCATTGTTTTTTATAAATTTCATATTGTTTCCCTTCTGAAAATAATGGATAATATACTTTTTTAACATTTTTATGTTCCTTTAAAAATTGAGCAATTTTAATAGCATTTTCAGTTTGTTTTTCAAAACGAATTTTTAATGTTTCAAGACTTCTTAATAATAACCAAGCATTTATTGGGTCAGTTATTGTTCCAAGAAATGTCCTTGTTTTCTTAATTTCTGTTATATAATTTTTATATCCAACAACTGCCCCTGCTACAACATCACTATGACCACAAATATATTTAGTTGCGGAATAAATAACAATATCTGCACCAAATTTCAATGGTTTTTGATAAATCGGTCCAAGAAATGTATTATCAACTATTAAAATTGAATTTATTTCTTTTGAGATTTTAGAAAATTTTTCAATATCAATCATTTGTATTGTTGGATTTGTTGGTGTTTCAATATAAATAATTTTTGGTTTTTCTTTTAAAATTAAATTCATCACTTTATTTTCGTCATCATTTACATAAAATTTAAAAACTTCTATATTCATACCTTTTAAAAAATGTTCAAAAAGATAATATGTACCACCATATAAAGGTGTTGAATAAATAATTTTATCACCGGGTTTAAGAAATGTTAGAATTGTTGTTGAAATTGCTGACATTCCGCTTGAAAATACAGCACAATCTTCTGCTTCGTCATACAGTGTTAATCTATCTTCAAGAATTTCAAGATTAGGGTTATTTAATCTACTATAAATTAAACCAATCTGTTCAGAGGGTTCTTTCTCTCTCAATCCATAAGCAATTTCAAAAAATTTCTTTCCTTCTTTTGCACTTTTAAAGACAAATGTAGATGTTTGATATATGGGGGGTTTTAAAGCATATTCTGACCATTCTGGAACATAACCATAACTTAAAATTAGTGTTTCGGGCTTATAATTGCCTTTCTTCTTGTAATCCATAATTTTGAAATTTTAAAGCATTAAATACAGATTATTTTGCTGTGTCTAGTAATTCTGAAATATAGATTATTTCTATATTTTCCCCACCCACCCTATGAATAAGGCTTCGCCTTATAAATACCCATTTAAATCTATAATTTCCTCAAAGCTTTTATAAGTTATTGATAATCAAGAATTTAACAATAATTATTAGACAAAGCAGATTATTTCTGTTTTGTCTAGTAATTCTAAAAATATGATTATTCCTATATTTTCCCCGCCCACCCTATATTTAAGCCTTTGGCTTATAAATACCCATATTTCGGCTTCGGGGGGCTTTTTACTTAACATTATTTACTGGACAAAGCAGATTATTTCTTATTTTTTCACTCATCCTAAAATAAGCTTTCAGATTTAAAATCCCCATATTCCGGAAAGGGGGCTAACTTTCACGAATTATTGATTATCAATTAATTTGGCAGTTTTGTAATTATTGCTATTTTATTTTTTCCATCAAAAACAATAATTCTTTGTTTTCATTATTATTAACCCACTTATTAGTCCAAGTCATATAGCTCATAACATTCTTTTTGTAGTTAATTTCAAGAACTTTTAGGATTCTACAATAAGAGGAAAAAATTTCAATCAAATTTTTAATTGGAACTCTTCCATTAGTGCTGTAAGAAAAAATAATGTACTGCGATTTTATTCTTTTAATCAACTGTTCAATTGCTATTTCAGCTATGAATTTCCCATTATCATCCTTCCTAAAATCTTCAAATGGAGAATAGGAAATTTTATCAGAGCTATCATATCTTCTTTTTGAATTTCCAAATAATTCAGGTTTATCATTCTTTATAATTGTTGTCCAAATATGATAATAAGCTTGATAACGAACTCTTGAAGGAGGCATTTTGTCATTATTTGAACCATATGGTGGGTCCAAATAAGACAAATCCGCTTCTATTTTATCCAATAACTTGAAAATGTCTTCATTATAAACCTCATGTTCTACATCAGAAATTATTAAATTAGGAACTTCTAATTTTAAATTCTTATATGACCTTTTAGACCAATCTCTTAAATATGAGGAAAAATGTCCTATTGTATTATCAACTTTATCCAAAGCCAAAATAAGACTAGTCAATAGAACTGATTTTTCTATTTCATCATTTGTTATCTTATCAATTTCCTCTCTAATCGCATCTAATTTCATAGTATTGTGAATTTGCCAAGGTTTTTTAGAGTCACCTCTTTTGGGATCGCCTCCATAATTTTCTGAAAACCACCCAAATTTCCCCTCTAAGCTATTTAAATAATCTATTATCGGTTTGTAATAATTCCTATCTTTCTTATTAATTAGATAACAATATCCAAAAACTTTACTCCAAATAGCAATATCATTAGCAATAACCTTATAACCTAATTTAGCGAATGCCTGTGAAACTCTCGTAGTTCCCGAAAAACCATCAAAAATAGTTTTGAATTTGATTTGCCTTGCTAAAAATAGAATATATGGAATAAGTTTTTCTTTTGAGCCTATGTATTTCGGACCTTCTGTTTTAACATTAAGTAATAAAGACATAATTAGGTTTGAATAATTTTTAATTTGTTTATATCTTCTAAAAGAAACCTAATAGCATTTTTATGACCTTCTTGTGAAGAAACAAGAGAATAACTAATCAATTTTATAAGTTCTTCGTTATCTGAATAATCAATCCATCCAGTTATGTTTTGAAAATAATTTTCTGCTTTTTGCGTATGTGTCCAAAATCCTCTCTGTAATGCATTTGCATCCTTACCACCATACCTAACTTCACAAATATAATTTTCATCAGAATTGTAAAATCTAAAAACTGGATATTTTCTTTTTCCTTCACCTCTTTCAAGCTTTATTATTTCAACATCATTTAGGAGCCTTTCAAAGTCAAAAACCATAATCGCACATCTTTTATTTTCTTCGTCGTAAATTAATGGTAAAACGTTTAAATGTGCCAGATGTTTAAATTCTTCACTCTCTAAAATTCGTCTAATTTCTTTATTTCCTCTTAAAATATCTGTCCCCTTTTGTTTAAATAAATTGTCCAATTTCGGAAACATCTTAAATTCCTTATCTGTTGAAAGTTGAAGAGGACCATGACCATAAGCTTTTATGCTTACTAAAAATTGCATTTTATTAACTTCGTTAATTACCAAAATATCTTCTTCTGCCTCTTTTGAGCGAAACTTTTTCTTTCCTATGTGCTCAGCTTTATAATCGTACATATATTGATTTATAAACTCAACAAGTGCTATCTCTGCTAAATCGCCATGAGTTTTATTCCCAATAATTCTTAAAGTAAAAACATTACTTAAAGTAATTTTTATCAGCTTTGAATTTTTACTAATAAGTATTTTAAGTCTCTCTAAAAAACTCCTAAATTCCTCATTTAACATTTTTTATCTCTTCAAGGCATTCTGGATTTACAAGAGATGAAATATCACCAAGAGGTTCATTTAAATAAGCATTCCTTATAACTCTTCTCATTATTTTGGCATTTCTGGTTTTAGGTAAATCTGAAACAAAATAAATTTCTTTTAATGCAAATGCTTTTCCCATCTTCTTAATAACAATATCCTTGATTTCTTCTTTTATTTTCTCTAAATTTTCTTCTTTTCCTTTCAAAACAACAAAAGCAACTGGCACTTGTCCTTTAATTTCATCAGGAATTCCAATAACTGCACTTTCTTTAACCTTTGGATGCTCAACAATAATAGTTTCAATTTCAGCGGGTCCTACTCTTTTTCCTGCTATTTTTAGGGTATCATCAGCTCTTCCAAGAATATAATAAAATCCATCTTCATCAATATATGCTAAATCTCCATGATACCAAACATCTTTAAACTTACTCCAATAAGTTTCAATATATCTTTCATTCTCTTCATAAAAACCTCTTGTCATACCAGGATTTAAATTTCTAACAACAAGATAACCTATTTCTTCTCTTATTGAATTTCCATTCTCGTCAAAAACATCAGCAAAAACACCAGGATTTGGACTATTAAAACTCATAGGTTTAAGTGGTTTAATAACAACACATCCAAGAATTCCACCCGATATTTCAGTCCCACCTGAATAATTTATAATTGGAATCTTACTTTTGCCAATTTCTCTCAATGTCCACCTCCAAGGTTCAACATTCCAAGGTTCTCCTGTTGAACCAATAATTCTTAAAGAGCTTAAATCATATTTGTTAGGATTTGATTTTGGCATAATACTCCTTATAATTGTAGGAGAAATACCAACAATTGTTATTTTATGCTTATCAATAAGTTCAAAAATTCTATTTTCATTTGGATAATCAATAGCACCATCGTAAATAAAAATTGTTGAATGATTAATTAATCCTCCAAATATAAGCCAAGGTCCCATCATCCAACCAATATCTGTAATCCAAGTAATAATATCTTTTTCTTTTATATCAAATAAATGAAACATATCTTGTGCTGACTTTATTGGGAATCCATTATGGGTATGAAAAGCACCTTTCGGTCTTCCCGTAGTTCCAGATGTATAAATGATCATAATTGGTTTTTCGCTATCAAATGATTTTGGTTCAAATTTTTCATCCTTACAAACTTCATCCCAAAGATAATCTCTATTTTTAATTAAATTTAATTCAATTCCTAAATTTTTATAAACAATAACAAACTTAACGCTTTCACAATCCAATAAAGCTCTATCAAGAATATCTTTCATTCTAATAATTTTTCCTCTTCTTTTGAATCCATCAGCAGTTATAACTGCTTTTGCTTTTGATATATTCAATCTTAATTTAATTGGCTCCTCACTAAAACCTGAAAATAGAGGAACAGCTATTGCTCCAATTCTACTTATTGCTAAAAGACTTATAACAACTTCAGGAATAAATGGTAAGTATATAGCAATTCTATCACCTTCATTTACACCTAAATTTAAAAGTGCATTTGATAACTTATTAACTTCTTTAAGAAGCTCACCATAAGTATAAATTCTTACTACCCCTTCCTCGTTCTCTGATATTAAAGCAATTTTATTTAGATTATTATAATCAAGGCAGTTTTTTGATATGTTCAATTTTCCATTTAAAAACCATTTCGGAAATTCCTTACCATTTGAAATATCAATAACTTTATCAAAATCTCTATCCCATTTAAAATCTATATCTTTAAAAAACCTTCTCCAAAACCATTCATAATCGCTAAACGATTTTTCCAAGAAAGCTTCATAGGTCAAGTTTTCATCTTTTAAAATTTTATATATATTGCTGTTTCTTATGATTTCATCTGTTGGTTCCCATTCAACCTTCAAGTTTAATTCCTTCATAGTTAAATTTTAAAGTTCAAGATCTATACTAAATGGTTCGTCCAATAAATAGCGTCAAGTCCTCGTTAATCAATAACTTATAAAAAATATGCTTGGAACTACTTCGCCCCCCAAAAGGCAAAAAATTGGGTATTTATAGGGAATGTATAGCTTTGCCTAGCAAATAGTGTTAAGTGATTGATAGTCAATAACTTATAAAATTTTTAAAGAAATTATTGATTTTATGGGGGATTATAGGGGGGCGAAGCCTTATTTTCAGGGTGGGCGGGCAAAATGAGAAATAATCTATATTTCAGAATTACTAGACAAGGCAATTTTCTACTGCTTTGTCCAATAATTATTGTTAAGCGATTGATAATCAATAATTTATAAAATTTTTAAGGAAATTGTTGATTTATTGGGGGGATTATTAGGGGGGCTCTGCCCCCCCAAAGGCAAAAAACGGGTATTTATAAGCCGAAGGCTTTTATTTAGGGCGGGTGGGAAAAATAAGAAATAATTATACTTCCAGAATTACTAGACACAGCATATACTAAATGGTTTAAAATTTTAAACTTTTGGAAACAATTTTAAAAATTTCAATAATTCTCACAATAGCTTTTGTAGTATTTATAATTTTAAGGTCATTTTTTTTATTTATTTTTAGAAGTTCTTTCTATTTTGATATTTTAAGAAGAATTTTTGGATTTGGAAGTATATTAGCAATACTGTCTTTTTTGACCTATTTGTTCTTTCATTTCTCTCAATTTAAATATGGAATAATTTTTGAAAAGTTATATGCTTCAATTTTTGTTTTTTCATTAGCATTAGTTATATCAAATTTAACTATTGGATTTTTAAAAATTTATGTTAGATCAAAAAATATCATTTTACCTCCCTCGGAATTTGTTTTTGACATCATAAAATTAATTTTCTATACTTTGGGATTTATTACAATTTTGAATATTTGGAATGTGCCTATTATACATTTTATTACAACATTTGGTATTGGAGCACTTGCCATTTCTCTTGCATTACAAGGAACACTTTCAAACTTCTTTGCAGGTCTAAACATTATTATATCAAAAAATTTAGAAATAGGTGATTGCGTTAAACTTGAAAATGGCGAAGAAGGAACAATATCAGACATAACCTGGTTAAATACAATTATCAAAAAACCTGATGGAACATATATTATCATCCCGAATTTAAGGCTTTTTAATTCTATACTAATAAATTATAAGAATTTGAAAGATTTAAAAATTATTTCACTACCAATAAAAATTAGCTATTTTAATGACATTAAAAAAATTGAAAAAATTACATTAGAAGTTCTTGAAGAAATTTATAATAATTCAACTAACATTGATAAAAGCTTTAAACCATCTTTTAAATTCCTTGAATTTGCAGATAATTATATTCGTTTTAATGTTTATCTTAAAGTTTTAAATTATCAAAATAAGGAAGCATTAATTGATGAATTTTTAAGAAAGTTGAAAGAAAGATATGATAGAGAAAGTGTAATTTGGTACATTTAGTGCTTTGCCCAATAAATGATAATAAGTCCTTGATTATCAATAACTTACAGAAATTTTAAGAAAATTATTGATTTAAAGGGGGGATTTGCCCCCCATAGCCTAAAAATGGGCATTTATAAGCAGAAGGCTTAAATTCAGGCTAGAACTTTCAGAATTATTGGACAAAGCGTACATTTAGTTATTTTTAGTTTGATTTATACTTAAAAGCTTTATATAAAGATTTTCAATATCTGTAGGAAATGGGACTTCAAAAGTCATTTCTTCATTTTTTGAAGGATGAATAAAAGATAATTTGTACGCATGAAGTGCTTGTCTATTTATTGTATTTAAAATTTCATTTACAATTTCTTTATATACTGATGGAACTATTCTAAAAATTTTTCTTGTATCTCTACCACTGTAAACTTCATCTCCAATTATAGGATAACCTAAGTATTCCATATGGACTCTTATCTGATGTGTTCTTCCAGTATCAAGTTTAAGTTCTAATAGTGAAGCAATTTCTGAAAATTTTTTTAAAACTCTATAATGTGTAATAGCTATTTTTGAATTTAATGGTGTTATCGTCATTCTCTTCCTATCAACGGGATGCCTCCCAATAGGTGCTATAATTGTTCCTTTATCTTTTATACTCGTTCCCCAAACGAAAGCCTTATAATATCTTTTCATAATTCTTTTTTGAATTTGTTCTGCTAAAATTTTAACTGAATTTTGTGTTTTAGCAATAACCATTAATCCACTTGTATCTTTATCAAGTCTATGAACAATCCCTGGCCTTTTTCTATCTGTTTGAAATTCTAATAATTTTTTTAAAACAGCATTTACTATCGTTCCTCTAAAATGTCCTTTTGCAGGATGAACAACAATACCAGGTGGCTTATTTATAACAATTATTTCATCATCCTCATAAACGATTGGTATTTCAATATCCTCTGGAATTATTTCTTTTTCTTCCTCAACTTCATACTCAACGAAAATAAAATCACCTGCTTTAACTTTATATGATGGTTTATCAATTACTTTGTTATTAACTTTAACTTTCCCTTCCTTTATAAGTTCATTAACCTTACTTCTAGAAAGTCCTATCCCACTAATGGTTAAATAAATATCAAGTCTTTTACCTTCACTATCCTTTTGAACTTTTCTTTCAAATGTCTTAATCATAGTTTAAAATTTTAAAGGCAGAACCTTATCTTTTGTGTTTTGTCTAAGAATTCTGAAATATAGATTGTTTCTATTCTTTGCCCGCCCACCCTGTAATTAAGCCTTCGGCTTAAACTTCGCCCCCTTAATCCCCCCATTATTTCAAGTATTTCAATGAATTTTTTATAAGTAATTGATTATCAATCACTTAACAATAATTATTAGACAAAGCATTATAGATTTGCTGTGTCTAATAATTCTAAAAATATGATTCTACCCTGAATTTAAGTCCTCGGCTTATAAGCTTTGTCCCCCTTAAAGCCGCCATAAAAACAATAATTTCAAACAGATTTTTAAATATAATTACTTTTTTTAAAACTTTGCAATTGAAAATGAAAATAAACTAATTAAACTTGCTTCAATTGAAGCATATCTTTTTATTAAATCTTCAATT
>CBFGJN010000028.1:0-23116 GCA_965649115.1 Caldifarciminota bacterium
TTATTCATTATCAATAATTTAAAATTTTAATAGCTTTACCTCTATCGCTTTCTCAATAAAAATTCAATTTTTTGAAGTTTTAATTTGTCATTTTAATCTCATTTAAGTTGCTTATTTCCAATAACTTAAATTTTTTGTTAAAATTTTAGGCTATCCTAAAAGTTAATTCTGTTGAAGGTGTTTTAATTTTTAAAAATTAAAGTAAAATATATTTAAAATTTCATCTTTATAATTTGTCTATTTATAAGAGTTTTTCAATATACTTTCATAATTTGTCAGGATAATAGAAATTAGTTATAGTCTTCAAAGCCGACACCTATATGAAAGTTAATAAATACTTACCAAGTTTTAATTTGAATGAATTAAAGTTTTTATAGATAGCATCTTTAATTGATAGTGTTCGGAAACCCCCTTTCAAAAGTTAAAAAATTTAATAAGTTATTGATAGTCAATAATTTAGAGTTTTGGGGTATTTTTATAAGTTATTGATAATCAAGGATTTATAAAACATAATTTAGCTAATTATGGATATAAAAATCTTCATTTGGAGAGGTGGGGGGTAGGTGTCCGAACATGGAGGTTGAAAAATTGAAAACTTATGCTTTAAAATTTTGGTGCTGGACGACTTGTTATATACATCGTCGTAAGGTGGTCAAGGGGTAAAAGGCAAGGCACGGGTTTTTATCGTCCCTATAAGGGATTGAAACAGATAATAGAAAATATAATAGATATCATCAAAATTAGTTTTTATCGTCCCTATAAGGGATTGAAACCTTCTACTTGTGCTGTTGTTATTGTTGATAATATGGAGTTTTTATCGTCCCTATAAGGGATTGAAACTAGGTACAATAAAAACTCATAAATTTGTGGTTTAGGGGGGTTTTTATCGTCCCTATAAGGGATTGAAACATAATCCACTATAAGGAGCAGCAGGGTCGCTTGGAAGTTTTTATCGTCCCTATAAGGGATAGGAAAAGAAAAATGATTAAACCTTAATAGGGGCACTTTAAAGCTAAAAGCTTATTTCGTAAGGTGGGAAAAATAAATATTTTCAGAAAACATAAAAACTTTGCTTTGTCCAATAATTATTGTTAAGTCTTTGATAATCAGTCCTTGCCAAGAAACGGGCACTTATAAGCCGAAGGCTTAATTTCAGAGTGGGTGGGAAAATAAAGAATTATTGGACACAGCATAGAAGTAATTATAATAGGTTTTAAAATTTAGGCTTTTATGAAAAATCCAATTGAAATAGTAAGAGAATATTTCAAATTAGCAGAAAAATTGAATTTAAAATATCCTAATGCAGCTGTTCTTTGTACATGTAGAAATAATGAACCTGATGGAAGGTTTATTTTGATAAAAGAAATAAGGGATAATGGTTTTGTTTTCTATACAAATTACAATTCAAAAAAGGGTAAAGATTTAGAGGTAAATCCAAAAGCTTGCATTGTTATATATTGGGAAGGACTTGGAATTCAAATCAGGATTAGAGGTATTGTAGAAAAATTAAGTGAAGAAGAATCAATAAATTATTTTAAAACGAGACCAAAATTAGCTCAAATATCCGCTTATATTTCAAAGCAATCAGAAGAACTTGAAAGTTATGAAGAACTATTAAAATTATTTGATGAATATAAAAAAATTTTTGAAAATAAAGAAGTTGAAAAACCAAAACACTGGGGTGGATATATTCTAATTCCAAAAGAGATTGAAATATGGAAAGAGGGAGAATATAGATTACATCAAAGAACACTTTATTATTTATCTAATGGAGAATGGAAATGGAAAAATCTTTACCCATAATTTTTTCTTTTAGTGGTGGAAAAGATAGTTGTCTTAGTATTTATAGACTTAAAAAACAGAAATTTAAAATTATTTCACTTATAACAACAATAACAGAGAACTACAATAGAGTTTCTATTCATGGAATTAGAGAAGAGTTAATTATGGAACAAGCAAATGCGCTTTCTATTCCATTACATCTAATTTATATTCCAAAAAATTGCGTAAATGAAACTTATGAAAAAATAATGGAAGAGAATATGCTATTTTATAAAAATTTAGGTATTGAATATGTTGGATTTGGAGATATATTTTTAGAAGACATAAGGAGTTATAGAGAGAAAAATTTAAATAAAATTGAAATGAAAGGATATTTTCCACTATGGAAAGAAAAAAGCGAAAATTTAATAAATGAATTCATAGAACTTGGATTTAAAGCAATTGTTGTTTGTGTTGATTTAAGAGTTTTAGATATTTCATTCTTATCAAGAGAAATTGATAAAAATTTTATAAAAGATATTCCTAAAAATGTTGATATTTGTGGAGAGAATGGAGAATTTCATACATTTGTTTATGATGGTCCAATTTTTAATTACAGAATTAATTTTAAAAAGGGTGATGTTGTAATTAATGGAAATTATGGATACCTTGATCTATATCCCATTTAGCTTGTGGGGATTAAATCCCTTTATTTCAAAAAATTTAAATTATGTGTTTCAAAGACCTATTATTAAAGATGTTGAAGTTTTTAGAAGTTATGATTATGGACTTTTTTTAAGAAAAGAAGTATTAAAAACTGATAGCCTTCCAATTTCAACAGTGTATTCAATTCAATATCCTAAAAGTAATTATTCCCAATATGGTATAGGTTTTACAAGATTTATAAAAAAACTTCTAATATCTTCAAATTACGATTATAACGATAATTTTAAACAAGCAAGTTTAAGTTTTGATTATCAAAACATTGATTTAAGTTATTTTGAAACATTTAAGCTTGATGAACATTTACAATTTTTATATTTTGGGATTTCAAATTTCCTAAAAATTAACTATCAAATTTTTAATGATACGAGTTTATATTATTTTCAAATTTTTTATTCAAAGTTTATATATTCTGATTTTCAAAAGGAGAGTTATTTTAATTTGGGATTTAGTAAAAATTTACTAAAAGCAAATGCTGGAATTTATTATAATTTTAAAAAGAACTACTATAAACCAAACTATGAATTTAATTTAAATTTAAATTTTGTTAAAATTGGCTCAAAGTATTATCCATTTGAATTCAACGATACGATTTATAATTCTCAAAGACACTTTATTGAAATTTATTATAATTTTTTGAAGTTTTCTTATACATATTATAAAAATTTAGTTCCCTTTGATACATTTAAGTTTTCATTTTCAAAAGTTCAAACAGTGAATGCTAATTTGAGTTTTAAGTTCTTTAATTTTTCTATTTTTAGAAACTTTGGCTCGCCCATTGAATGGATTTTATACTTAAAAACATTTTATGAATTTTATCCAAGAAAAGATATTCTTATTAAGCCTTATTTAAATGCTATTTATATTGAAAATCAATTTAAAAATCCTATTGAAGACATTTTTAATTTGAAATTTGGTATAAGTTTTAATTTATTTGGTGGATTATATGTTGATTTTCATTTCAGCTCAAATTTATTTATTGAAAGTCTTTGGAAAGAAAACACTTATGGTTTAATTTTAAGAATTAGTCTTGAAGATTAATTATATGTCTTATATTCCTTTTAAATCTCTTATAGTTTGCTCTTTTTATAGGCATCCCTTTAAATAATTCATTATATTCATTTTCATTTAAATTTGATAGCTCTTCTAATGAATAATTCAAAATATTTGTAATTTTAAATTCCTCCCAATCTGTTTCAATTGCTTTATTGTTCCAAGGGCAAACAATTTGACAAATATCACAACCAAAAATCCAATCTTTAAATTTTATTTTTATTTCATTACCTTTATATTCAATTGTCCAATAAGAAATACATTTATTAGCATCAACTATTCTATTATTTAAAATTGCATTTGTAGGACAAGCATTTATACATCTATTACATTTTCCGCAAAAATCATAAATAAATGGCTCATCAGGTTCTAAATAAATATCCAATAAAACAATACCTAAAAATATATATGAACCAAGTTTTGGATTTATTAAAATTGAGTTCTTGCCTTGCCAACCAAGACCTGCTTTTTGAGCAAAAACTTTTTCTAAAATTGGTCCCGTATCAACATAAATTTTAAAATTAAATTTGAATTCTTTTGAAAGTTCCTTAAAAATTTTTAATAATTTCTTTTTGATGACTTTGTGATAATCCTTTGATAGTGCATAAATTGAAATTTTATAATTTTTATATTGAACACTTTTATAATAATTTTTACCTACGACGATAACACTTTTTGTATCTTTCCAAACCTTTTTAATATCCAATCTTTTATCCATCGTTTGTTTCATATAGTTCATATCTGCAAAATAATTTTTTTCAATCCAATAGATATATAATTCTTTTATATGTTCAGGAATTTCAGTATCGGTAAATCCTACCAAATCAAAACCAAACTCGTAAATTCTTTTTTTTATTTCTTCCTTAATTGATACTTTCATAAAATTCAAGAAATTTAATTCTATAAGCTTCTAAATTTAAATTAATGCTTTTTTTAAAATCATTTTTTAAAAATTGAAAGAATTCATAACCAACATATTGTCCTTTTCTTGAAATTAAAAACCAATCTGAAAATTGACCAAATGATTCATCATTTAATTCAGTTAAAAATCTAAATGAATAGTATTTAAGATGTTTTTTTAAATCAAGGAACCAGATTTTATAAATTGACCTTTGACTTAACCAAATTGAAATTATTGGATTTTCATTCAAACATATATTAACGATGAAATTTCCAAAGCCATATAGGACTAAATTTCTTAAATTATTGTAAAAACTTGTATTTTGTAAGTTCTTGTTTAAGCTTAAAATATAACTAATTGCATAATTCTTATAAATAATAGCAATTAAGGACTTTATTGAATTTATATTTTCAAGTGGCAAAAAATTATAAATTTTGTTATTATCCATTTCAGTCCATTCATTACAATAGCCAAGTCCTACAAAAGGTAAAACTTGAAATTCAAAAATATCTAAATTCGTTTTTTCGTAAAAAATTTTTACTAAATTATAAAAATTCATCTTTAAAAATTCATAATTTCTTCTTATTTTCATTAAAAAATCCTTATTTTCCCAATTCATTAAAGTTTTTCTATCTAAACTAACTTTAAATCTTTCTTTGTACATATTTAAAATTCTTGAAAATTTAAAAATGTATTCACTTCTACTATTTAAGAATGTTTCTATTGCTTCAAAATTTAACATTTTTCAAAAATTCTAAAATTTTTTTAGATGAAAAATTATATTTTTCGTTTATTCTTTCTGGGTGCCATTGAACGCCAAAAATTGGTAGTTTTTTATGAAAAATTCCTTCAATTACATTATCTTCTGATATTGAAAATATATAAAATTCGCTTGAAATATCCTTAATTGCTTGGTGATGTCTGCTATTTGCAGTAAATTCCATTATTTCAAATATAGGATTTTGTGATATAATTTTTACTTTGTGATAAGTATCCTTATTTAAAACTTCTATATTTTTTGGTGTTTTATCAGGATAAAATTTATGAATATATGTGCTAAGTTGAGATGGTAAATCTTGATATAATGAACCTCCAAAAAAAACATTTATAACTTGAATTCCTCTACAAATTCCAAAAATTAGTTTTTCTTCATTCAAAAACTCATTTATCATTTCAAATTCAAATAAATCTCTCTCATTATTTATTTCATTTAAATCCTTAAATAAATTTTCTTCATTATAAAACTTAGGATTAACATCCTCACCACCAATTAAAATTAATCCTTTGTAATTTTTAGGATTTATTTTTTCTCCAATAAATTTAACTTCTATCAAATCTCCAAAGAAATTTAAATAATTTTCAATTGGATAGTTTTTTGGAGATAATAATAAGCACTTCATTTTACCTTGCTTCCTTCTTCAACATCTTTTTCTGTTGTCAATATGACTGGTTTTTCACCTGCTGCTAATAGCATTCCTTGACTTTCAATGCCCATAATTTTTTTGGGCTCTAAATTTGAAACAATAATTACATTTTTATTTATTAAGTCTTCCGGATTATATTCATTTCCAATACCTGCAACGATTTGTCGTTTTTCAGTTCCTAAGGAAACGATAAGTTTTAATAGTTTTTTTGATTTTTCAATTCTTTCAGCAGAAATAACTCTACCAACCCTTAAATCAATTTTTGAAAATTCTTCATAAGTTATGTAATCCTTAACAACCCTGCTATTTAAGATATTTAAAATTTCTTCAATTTCACTATTTTCAACTTTCTTATAAATGTTTCCTATATCAGAAATTTTATAATTTTTTATTGATTCTAAAATAATTTTAGCAGTTTCCCAATTGTAATTCTTGACTCCTATGGAGTTTAAAATTTTTTTGGAGGAGAATGGAATAAATGGTTCAAATGCTATTGTTATTGATTTTATAAATTGAACAATTAAATATATTTTTCTTTTGGTAGAAACTTCATCGTACTTTATTAAATTCCAAGGTTTTACTTTGTCAATATAAGCATTTACAAAATCAACTGCTAAAATGATTGTAAATAAGGCTTTTCTAAATTCAAAGTTTTCAATATAATTTTCAACTTCAATTATGTAATTTTTGAAGTTTTCAAATTCTTTTATTTCTTCATCATTTAAATCAATATCGGGAATATAACCATCAAAAAATCTATTTATAAATCCCATAACTCTACTAATTAAATTTCCAAATTTATTTATAAGTTCATTATTTACTCTATCCTTAAATTCATATAAATTAAAATCACTATCTTTATTCTCTGGCATTATGTAAGCAATAAAAAATCTTATGTAATCAGGGTCAAATTTTTCAAGTAATTCATCAACCCATAATGCCCAATTTCTACTTGTTGAAATTTTATCACCCATTAAATTTAAAAATTCATTTGCAGGAATATCATCAGGTAAATTATATGAACCCTCTGCCATTAGCATAGCAGGCCAAACGATAGCATGAAAGACGATATTATCTTTTCCTATGAAATGGACAATTCTCGTGTCTTTATCTTTCCAATACAATTCCCACTTTTCTTTATTCCATTCAATAGTTGAAGAGATATAACCTATTGGAGCATCAAACCATACATATAAAACTTTATTTTTAGCTTCTTCAAGAGGAACAGGAACCCCCCATTCCAAATCCCTTGTTATAGCCCTCGGTTTTAATCCTTCTTTAAGCCAATTATTAACAAAATTTAAAACATTATCCTTCCACTTATTCTTTTTACTTTCAATATAGTCTCTTAATGGTTTTTCAAATTCATTCAATTTAAAAAAGTATTGAAAACTATCCTTTAAAATCGGTTCTTTTAAACAAATTGAGCATTTGGGCTCTTTTAAATCCGTAGGTTCAAGCCATCTGCCACATTTTTCACATTGGTCTCCTCTTGCTTTTTCATATCCACAATAAGGACATATTCCAAATATGTATCTATCAGGAAGAAACATTTTATCATTTTCACAATAAAATTGTTTAACTTCTCTTTTTTCAATAAATCCTTTATTGTAAATTTTTAAAAAAAATTCTTGCGATAATTTATAATGAATTTCTTTTGTTGTTCTTGAAAAATTATCAAATTCAATTCCAATTCTTTCAAATGTTCTTTTTATGTTTTCATGATAAAAATCAACAAGTTCTTTTGGTGTTTTATTTTCTTTTCTTGCAGAAAGTGTGATTGCTACACCATGCTCGTCTGTACCACATATATGAATAACATCTTCATTTTTTAGTCTTTTAAATCTTGTCCATATATCTGCAGGCAAATATGCACCTGCTAAGTGTCCAATGTGTAAAGGACCATTAGCATAAGGTAATGCACTTGTAACTAAAATTCTTTTAGACATAATGAAAATTTTAAAGGTTTTATTTTGAATTTAGTTGCTGTGTCTAGTAATAATGCCCATGTTTCGGCAGTGGGGGCCTTGCCCCCATTAAATCGATCGTTTCATTGCAAAAGTTGGTTGGTATGTATTTTTCTATCTTTTCTTGTTTTTGGTTGGGCAATTTATTAATTTTTATCAAGCTTTAAAATTTTGAACATGGAAACACTTATTTTAAATAAAGTTGAAAATCTTCTTGTTATTAAATTAAACCGACCTGAAAGTCTAAATGCGATAACTACGAAAATGCTTAAAGAATTAAATAATGCTTTTTCAGAAGCTCAAAAGGATAATTCAATAAGAGCAATTTTATTAACAGGTGAAGGAAAAGGTTTTTGCTCGGGTCAAGATTTGAAAGATATTGAAAATTTAGAAAAATTTTCATTTTATGAACATCTCGCAAATAACTATAATCCATTAATTTTAAAAATGAGAACAATTGAAAAACCTATAATTGTTGGAATAAATGGAACATGTGCAGGAGCAGGATTATCATTAGCTCTTGCTGGTGATATTAGAATTGCTAAAAGAAGTGCTAAATTTACACTTGCTTTTGGTAATATTGGTTTAATTACAGATTCTGGAAGTTCATATTTTCTTGTTAGAATGATTGGAATTTCAAAAACTCTTGAATTATTATGGACTAATGAGATATTTGATAGTCAGAAAGCATTAGAACTTGGAATTATAAATAAAATTTTTGAAGATAATGAATTTGAAAATAAAATTTTAGAATTTTCATTAAATATAGCAAATGGTCCAACAAAAGCTTATGCTATTTCAAAAAGATTTTACAATAGAATTTATGAATTAAATTTTAATGAAGTTTTAGAGCTTGAGGCGCAGTACCAAGAAGTTCTTGGGAAAACAGAAGATTTCAAAGAAGGAATAAAAGCATTTATTGAGAAAAGGAAACCAAATTTTAAAGGATATTAATGATATGGATTGATTTAGCAAATTCACCTCATGTTTTATTTTTTAAGCCAATTATAGAAAAATTAAATAATGTTATTATAACAGTTAGAGACTTTGGACAAACAATTGAACTTGCAAGAAAATTTAATTTAGAGTTTGAAGTTATTGGAAGGCATGATGGTAAAAGCAAGATAAAAAAATTTTTTGGTTTATTTAAAAGAGCAAATCAACTTAAAAATTTTATAAAAGATAAAAAAGTTATTTTAGGATTGTCTCATAATTCATATCATCAGATAGTTGCTTGTAAAATGCTTAAAATAAAAAATATAACTTTTATGGACTTTGAAGGTCAAATCGCTAACCATTTAGCATTTAGATTATCAGATTTAGTAGTTGTTCCAAAGTTCTTTAAAAAAAATTATTTGAAACTTTATGGTGCTAAAAATGTTAAATTTTATAATGGATTGAAGGAAGAAATTTATCTTTGGAACTTTTCCGATAATAATGATTATATGTTAGAGCTTGGAATTAGAAGAGATTTACCAATTTGTGTAATAAGACCACCTGCAACAAGCTCACTATATTATAAAAAGAATGAATTATTTTTTGAAATTTTAAATTTTGTCTCAAAAGAATGCAAAGTCATTTTAATTTTAAGAAACAAAGAACAGATAAACGAATTAAAGCTAAAAAAAATAATTAATGAAAATATAATAATTCCAAATGAAGTTTTAGATGGACCAAGATTACTATATTGGGCTGACCTTACAATATCAGCAGGAGGAACGATGAATAGAGAAAGTGCATTACTTGGAACTCCAACTTATAGTATATTCAAAGGCATTAAAAGTGGTGTTGATGAATATCTTGAAAATTTAGGTATATTAAAATTTATTAAAAGTCCAAAAGAAATAAAAATTGAGAAGAAAAAAACCTATAAAAAACTTGTTGATAAACCAAATGTTTTAAATGAAATTTTGGAAATTATAGAGCAAAATCTAAAATTAGTTTCTTAAATTCTTTTATAACCTTAACAACTTTAACATTTACTTTTTGTCCCAATTTATACATCTTATTATCTACAAAAGCAATATATTTGTTTTCATCAATTTTCAAATTTTCAAATTTAACAATTCCCTCTACTAAATGCTCCTTTATTTCAACAAATATTCCTTCATCAGAAAATCCAGAAATAACACCTTCAAAAATTTCACCTATTTTATTTTTCATAAACTCAAGTTTTTTATATTCCCATAAATCCCATTCTGCATTATCAGCCTTCTCTTCCATATTTGAACAATGATTAGCTATGTCTTCAAGCATTTCCAAAAATTCATCACTCCTATTTATCTTATTTTTTAAAGCAGAATAAAGAATTCTATGAACTATTAAATCAGGATATCTTCTTATAGGAGATGTGAAATGAGTATAGTTTTTAAGTGCTAATCCAAAATGTCCTATATTTTTTGTTGAATATCTTGCTCTTGCCATACTTCTTAATAATAAATAAGTTAGCAAATCTTCATTATCGGAGTTCTTTACCATTTTTAAAATTTTTGATATTTCAAGTGAGGTAATTTTTTCGGGAATTGAAATTGGGATATTTAATAAATTTTGAGCAATTATTATGAAATTTTTAATTTTTTTAGGGTCTGGTCTATCATGAACTCTATAAATAGCAGGGATATTGTTCTTTGAAAAGAAATTAGCGACACTAACATTTGCACTTATCATAAAATCTTCAATAATCCTATGAGTTTTTAACCTAATTTTTGGAATTATGTTTATGATATTCTTATTTTCATCAAAAATAAAATAAGGCTCAGGTAAATCAAAGTCTAGGCTCCCTTCACTTTCTCTTTTTTCTCTTATTATTTCGGAAAGTTCTTCTGCCAATTTTAAATTTTCTCTAATTATTTTAATATAACTTTCATCAGCAAATTTGCTAACGCCAGTCCAAGGTTCTTTATTTTCTAAAAGTGCCTGTGCATCTTCATAAGTTAGTCTTGCTTTTGAATTTATAACGCTCTTAAAAAATGTTGTTTCTACTATTTCACCTTTTTTATTTATTTTCATAATAACTGAAAATGCATATCTATTTTTTAATGGTTGAAGTGATGATAAGTAATTTGATAATTTGTGTGGAAGCATAGGAATTACAAAATTTAATAGATAAACGCTTGTTGCTCTTTTTCTTGCTTCAATATCAATAACACTATTAAATTTTACATAATGTGAAACATCTGCTATATGAACACCAAGAATATAATAATCCCCTTCTTTCTTAACACTTATTGCATCATCATAATCTTTTGCATCAATAGGGTCAATTGTGTATATAATTTCATCTGTTAAATCTATTCTATTTTTAAAATTTATTTTTTCAGAAATTTTATCAATTTCACTTTCAACCTCCTTACTAAAACTTGTCGGTAAATCATAAGTTTTGATTACAACTTTCAGGTCAACATCAGGTTCATCAATTTTCCCAATTACTTCAACAATACTTGCTTTAAGTTTTTTCCCTCTTATAAGTCTAAATAAAACTTTACTATTTTCTTCAATTTTCAATTTCTTTGATTTTTTCGTTATTTCAATAGATATTCCAAGAGATTTGTCATCAGGATAAATTTTCTTATTTCTATATGTCCCTATAAATAAATTCTTTTTTTTGACAATTTTTATAATTTTACCAACAACTTTCCCACTTTCCTTCTTTAAAGGTTTTACAATAACAAGATCTCCACTAATTGCCAAATTTGACCACTTTGGTGGAATAAAAATATCATTTACAAAACCATAATTTTTTTTCCTTTCAAACTCTCCAAAAATCAAATTTAATTTTTTTAATGAATAAACTTTTGAATTTTTTATTAAAACTTTACCTTCTAATTCAAGTTCCTTTAAAATTCTTTTTATTAATCTTTGTGGTACATTTTCACCAATTTCTTTTTGAATTTGTTTGATTGTTTTTCCTTTTTTGGAAGCATTAATAATTTTTAAAATTTTTAATTTATCCACTACTTCCAAAACCTCTCTCTCCTCTTATCGTTCTTCCAAGTTCATCCAAATTATCAACTTCAATTATTTCCTTAGGTTCTAAAACATTAACAATTAAAAGTTGTGCTATAAATTCTCCTTCCTTAACTTCTATATGTTCATCTTTATTAGAATTATATAAAACAACAATAATTTCTCCTCTATAAGAGTTATCAATAATTCCCGCCAGTGTAAATAATCCCTTTTTTAATGCTATTGAGCTTCTCTCTTTTATAAATCCAAATGTTCCTTTTGGTAAAGCTATGTGAATTCCAGTTTTAATTGATCTTCTACTTAATGGTTCAATTAAGACATTTTCTATACTTGCTAAATCTATTCCTTGACTTTCTCCATAAGCAATTCTATAATTTGCTTTGTCTGAACTTTTATAAATTTTAATCATTTTTTTACCTTACTTAATATCTCGGAAATGATGTTTGACAATTCCAAAGGGAAAATAATTTTTGTTGAAGAAGAACTTGATATATTTTCAAGAGCTTTTAAGTATTCAAGAGCAATTGTATTAGGGTCTATATTTTTGGCGACATCATAAATTCTTGATAAGGCTAATGCATAACCTTCTGCTCTTAAAATTTGAGCTTGTCTTTCACCTTCCGCTCTTAAAATTTGTGATTGTTTTTCTCCTTCTGCTTTTAATATCTCTGATTGTCTAATGCCTTCTGCTTCGGTTATCATAGCTCTTCTATTCCTTTCCGCTGCCATTTGTTTTGTCATAGCTTCTTGTATTTCTTTTGGAGGAATAATTTCTCTAATTTCAACAGCTGTTACTTTTACTCCCCATCTTTGTGTTACTTCGTCTATTCTCATTTGTAATTTTTGATTTATTTCTTCTCTTTTTGATAGAACATCGTCAAGTATAATATCACCAATTATTGCTCTTAATGTTGTAGTAGCAAGTCCTTGTGTTGCTAAATATAAGTTTTCAACACTTATTACTGAAAGAACAGGGTCAATAACTCTTAAATATATTAAAAAATCAACTTTAATGAGAGCATTATCTTTTGTAATACAGGATTGTTCTGCTATTTCAAAAACTCTTTCTCTTAAATCAACTTTTATTGGATAGTCAATTATAGGAATTACAAGAACAATTCCGGGTCCTTTTGCTTCTTTTAGTGCTTTACCAAGTCTTAAAATAACAATCCTTTCATATTCAGGAACTATTTTTATTCCAGTTAGAATAAAAATCAGGAAAAACAATAATAAAAAAATTATTAACCAAGACATAGTTTTAAAATTTTAAGGCTTATAGTGTTCAAGTGTTAAACATTTTACACCACCACCTACTAAATGAAATTCTGATAAATCAAAAAATTCAACTTTATAGCCAAGTTTCATAAATAATTCAGCTAATTGTTCTTGAAATTTTGACTTATTACAAAAAACAACATCTTCAAAATAAGTGTTATTTAATGCAAAGTCAAATGACCATTCATTAGGAACTTTTATTAAATGAAATTTATTTTCTTTTAAAATTTCAATTGAATTTTCACTTATTGTTCCCTCCGCGTAAATAACAATATCATTTATTGGGAATATACAAATATCAAGATGAAATTTATAAGTTTCTATTGGAATAACTTTAATTCCTAAAATTTTTTCAATAAAATGTTTTGTTTCATAACTTGTTCTTTTACCATAAGCCATGATAATAGTTTTTTTAGAATATGAATATATTGCTTCTGCATTTCCTTCAAATGTTAAATGTTTAGGCAGTTCTATAACTTCAAAATTTTTTTTATAAGCCCATTCTTTTAAGTAATTTGCTTCTTTTTGTCGTTCTTTATGTTTAAAATTACTTATTATTGCCTTATCATTAAATAAAAAAACTGAATCACCAACAAATGTTAATTCAGGTAAATTTTCTTTTGAAGGAATTATTTCAATATCAATTTTGTATTTTAAGTAGGTTAAATAAACATTAAACCATTGCTTATAGGCATTTTTTTGATTAACAGTTCTTCCCTTATAAAAGATATAGTATTCATTATCATCAGAAAAATCATATTTCACCTCGTAATAACAAGGAGGACATAAAAGGAATTTTCTTTTCAATATGAAAATTTTAAAGGTTTATTTAGGCAGAAAGGCTTATAAAATTTTTAATTGGAATTATTTATTTTTTTGGGGATTTAACACAGCATTTGCTTATTGCTTTAAAATTTTAGAACTTTGCAATTACAAACGATATCTTATTTTAAACTAAAAGAACTAAATATAAAGAAAGTTTTTTTACCAGTTGGTACAATAGAAGCCCATGGACCTGCTCCCCTGGGAACAGATAACTTTATACCTTTTAAATTAGCGGAAGAATTGGCAAATGATTTTTCTGCTATTGTTCTTCCTATTGTAAGTTATGGAATAAATAAAACGATTGATTATTACTGTGGTTCTATGGGTATATCAGAAAAGACATTTAAATTATTAATTTATGATATTTTATCTTCCTGCTATAAAAATGGATTTGAGGAGATTTTTATATTTAATGGTCATTCTGGCAATACGATTGCTTTAAAAGAAGTTTCTTTTAAGGCTCATAAAAAATTTAATTTAAAAATTGCTATCATTGATTGGTGGGAAGTAGCTAAAGAAATTGATTATTTTAAAGAAAATAAGGGTCATGCTGGAATTGATGAATTATCAATGCTAATTTATGCTTATCCAAAAGCTTTGAATGATATAAAAGGCATTTATAAAAGTTATAAACCTAACTCCTTAATTGTCTATCCAAATCCAAGAAGCATCTTAATTGACAACAATCAAATTGACTATTCAATTTTAGACCTTGAAAAAGCAAAAGAGTTTTTTAGAATCATAAAAGAAAAAATAAAGCAATATATAAACGAGGTTTTAGAGGGATGGAAAGAAATATAAAGACCTTAGATGTTTCAGTAATTGGTTCAGAAATTCCAGAAAGTTATTTTCATCCAAAACTTGATAATTTTAAGCTTGGAGAGTTTCTTTGGGTAAAATTAGAAAATGAAAATTATGAAAAACTTGTAAAAGTAAGAGGTATAAATCAAAAGGTTTCAAAAGAAATTAATAAAATTGTCCATTACAGAAGAGCACATAAAGATAACATTATAAAGGTTATGAAAAATATGATAAAAGGTATATTATGGGAGATGGGATATGAAAATGTTAAACTTGCTAATTTTGAAATTGATGTTGATAAAGGGGTATTAAAAGTTGATTATATTTCAGATAAGAAATTAAATTTACATATTCTTGGTTCTAAATTTGCTAAATTATTACATGTTCGTGTTGAATTAAATCAAATTGGGGCAAGAGATTTAGCAGGTCAAATTGGTTGGCTTGAACCTTGTGGTTTAATTGCTTGTTGTAAAACATTTTTAAAAGGAAAATTGCCATCTATAAGTATAGATATGGCAAGAAGACAATACTTATTTACTGCTCCCGAAAGACTAACAGGAGCTTGTGGAAGATTATTCTGTTGTCTTGCTTATGAATTTGATTTTTACGATGAAATATATAATAAGCTTCCAAAAATGGGGGCAAAGGTTAAAACGCCTAATGGAATTGGAGAAATTGTTGAAGTAAATCCCTTAAAAGGTTATTTTAGAGTAAAATATGATAACCTAAAATATGAGGTTATAAACATAGAAGAAAACAAAGAGTGGTACATTATTTCAGAGCCTAAAATTGGAAATGATACTTCTGAGAACAAAGGCTCTATAAATGATGATGGGATTGAATAGGAAGTCAATTAACCAATTATTTAAATTGAAAAATTTATAAGCATTATAAAAATTTTCAAAATTTTGATTGATAATTGTCCTTATTTGAGGATTTGTCCTTACTTGTTTTTCAAAATCTAATTCAAAGTTTTTTTTATAAATGTTTTCAATTTGATACAATGAATGGATTGCTATTGGTAATTTTTCTAATGATTTTAAATTTTCAAAAATTATCAGGTCTTGAGGAGGAAAGTAATAGTAGAATTTTTCAATTTTTGGAATTTTTTTAAATTTTTTAAAAGTTTTTCTTCTATCTAATGAATTTAGAGAAAAGAATTCTATTTTTCCTGTGTTCAAGCTAAAAACAATCAACTTATTTTTCATTTCAATAATATCACTTTTAAATTTTTTTATAAAATCAATAGCAGATTTTTCGTTTATTGTCCATTCCGAAAGTTTATAAAATAATTCAAAATCAGTCCATAAAAAATATCTTTCTTTGAACCTTTCTTTATAAAAATAAAAACTTCCAAAAATAATAATTTTTTTAGTGCTAATGTCAAAAATAATTCCAAAATACGTTTTATTTAAATTTTCTAAATTGTTTTCAAAATATGACCTTAAAACCTCTTCCTTTCTATGTTTTCCACGATAAATTAAAATGATATTATTGAATTTTTCAATTTCCATTTTTGTCAAGATAATTCCACAGAATTCATCAAATCTTAGAGAAGGAACATTATTTAAAATGACAAATTTCTCACCCAATAAAATTGCATTATAGTTTTTTATTGTTGTTTTTAAGTCTAAAACTTCAAAGTCAAGAAGAATTAGAAAGGATTTTTCCAATTTCTTTTGCTATACTTTCTAAAAATTCCTTATCGCTTTCATCAAATGCGTTCAAATAATCACTATCAATATCTATTTCTCCAAGAACATTTCCATTTTCATCTCTTATTGGAACTACAATTTCAGATTTTGTCCAAATTGAACAAGCTAAGTACCTTTCATCTTTACTAACATCATTTACAATTAAAGTTTTATTCTCTCTAAACGCAGCTCCACAGATTCCTTTATCTATTGGAATTTTAGTATGAGGTGTAGGTCTTCCTATATAGTAAGGAAATAGCTCTAATACACCATCTTTATATAAGTAAATACCTACCCAGTGATACTTTTCAGAGTGAGATTTAATTTTGTCTATGTACTCTTTAAGAATCTCTTCCATGTTATTCTTTTAACTCTTCAACGATTTCAATATCAAAGCTTTTAGCAATAACGACTGCTTTATCATTAGCAAATCAAATGCTGAAACATCACCTTCGCTAATTGATGATTTTATTTCAATTGCTATTTTCTTACTATCTTTAATGATTATATCTATTTCTACTTGACTTGGCTTTAAAAAGACATATCCTTCTTCATCAAAGAATACGATATTTTCAACAGCATAACCTAAATCTTCAATAATGGTTTTTATTCCTACCATTAATCCCCATCTTGCTCCAAGTGATGTTATTTTTCTGTCTATTTTTTTATCTAATCTGTCAATTGCTTGTGTTAGTTTTTCAATTGCTTGCCAAATTCTTTGATTTTCTCTTTCTTGTCTTTCAAATCCTTCTTTCATATCTTTTCTTGTTTGTTCAATTGATTTTTCTAATCTATCAATTGCCTGCCATACTTTTTCAATAGTTTGCCATATTCTTTGATTTTCTCTTTCTTGTCTTTCAAAGCCTTCTTCTATTGTCTTTCTCATCTCTTGGATTGACTTTTCTAATTTTTCAATAGCTTGCCATACTCTTTCAATAGTTTGCCATATTCTTTCATTATCTTTAATAATAGTATTTATTACTTCTTCAATTAAAATTTCAAATGCTTCTCTCATTATATCTCTATATTCAGGAGGCAATTTATTTAAAACTTTATTTAGTTTTTCTATCATTGTTTGATAATTTTAAAGCCCCCGAGTGGGGGCTATAAATTACCTAATGATAATTGTTTTAAATTCTTTCTTTATATTTTCAGTTTCTGCTCTAATAATGTAAACACCTTTTGGAAGTTTATTAAGGTCAAATCTAACATATCCAGCGGGATAATTTGAATTTATATTTATAACCGTTCTACCTGAAACACTATATACTTGAAGTTTAATTAATGATTGCTTTGGAAGAGCAAATGTTAATAAACCATTCTTATATATAATGTCAAATTTCTTTGGTATATCTGAAAGGATAGTTGCAACAATTGGAATAATTGTTGTGTCTGTTATTCTTACATTGTTAAATGTATCTGCAGATATAAAGTAAAACCAAAGTGTATCAGAAATCGTTAGAGGACTTACTGAGATATTATAAATAAGTGTATCACCCGAGGTTGAAACGTGAGAAGATGATGTCCATGAAGTTAGTTTCGTTCTATAATAAATTGTATCATATTTCAATGGTGAAAAGTCCTTGAATAAGGCCTTAACTCCTGTATTTAATGTGCTTCCAGAGATATTAAAGTTAAATGTATCTGAATAAAGTTTCCTTGGAGCTCTTATATCGTAAATTGTGCTCGCATAAACATAAGGAGATTGACCAGATGTATAAACTGCTTTAATTCTGTAATACTTAATATATTCACTATCTGCCTGTGCTCCAAAAGTATGGGTGTAATTTGTTGTATTTATATCATTTATTGTAGCAATAACTGACCATAAAACATTATCTTGTGAATATTCAAGAACATAGCTTTGAAATGCTAAAATTTTGTTATTATTTTTCTTTAAGAAAGCAGGTGGATTCCAGGTTAATTTAGCACTATCTAAATCTCTATAAATAACTTGTAAGTTTGTAGGAGCATTTAAAACATCATATTCGTAAATAACTTTTGAAGTATTTGATAAATTAGCAGGTCCATAAACACCATAGTTTAACTTGTGAGCAGTAAAATAAACTTCAAATGAATCTTTTTTATAAGAAGCAGGTTCATTTACAGGGATGTTTATATGGAAGAAATATCCATTAGAATTAGAAGAATCGTAAATTGCCAAAACTTTTGTAAATGAGCCAATACCATAAGGTCTATAATAACCATAAACTCTTAAATCAGAAGAAGAGGTTATAGATGGGTCATTTACTCTTAAAATCGCTTTTAATGTGTCAGGTGTAATTCCATCAACAGCTAAATTATAAGAATTATCATAAGCTTGAACCTCATTTAAACATGTTGAAACAGGATTGAAATTATGAATTCTTCTAATTAATGTATCTACCCTGCTTTGACCATTAGCATCGTACGTTGATACATAATTTATAGCGAATGAACCAACTATTGAATAATATCCAAGACCATTATAAAATACAGAGGCAATTGATGGATTTGAAGGATAAGCTAATGTGCTATCTCCGTTCTTTACATATAATGTAGCAACAGAAGTATTTTCATCACCAAGAGGATGAGGTCTTATATCATCTGGGAAAAGGTCATTTGTATATATTTGATAATTCATATCTCCAAAAATGGGCTTTGAGGGAATTCCAAGAATTGTATCTGAAACATCAGAAGCACTTGTCCAATCATCAGAGACATATCTAAAATGTAAATAATTTCTTGTAAGAATTGTATCTCTGTCAGTTGCTCCACTTCCATCATGAAAATATCCAAAGTCATTTCCAAACCAAACGATTGATTTTCTATTTTGACATGTTCCAAGGTCTAAATAAGCTTTAATTTTATTTCTTTTATTAGCACTTGTAGAATTTTGATGCCAATAAATTCTATTCCAAAGTCTTAATGAATCAATCCATATCAAAGAATCAGGTGCAAGTAGTAAATCAGGTTGAACATCTATATTATTTCTATAAAAGGCACTTCTTATTCTTAGTTCATCAGTAAATTCATATTTTTGAGCAAATCTATTGGTTGGCATTATGTTGTAAATGTACCAGTTGGATGTTGGTGCTCCATTTGGTATATAGGATGTTTTATTACTTGCATCAGTACACTTTACATAGTAATTTCCTCTTAAACCTCTGTTAGTTTGAGTTATTATGTAAATAAATGTATCAGGATAAACATTTGGATTATTGTCAGTTAATGTCATATTATATTCACTAAATGGACCACTTGGACTATTACCTTCCTGATTTGAATTGATAACATATCTATAACCAACTTGACAATTTAAGCCTGGTAGGTTATCAGGATCACTTGCTATAATTCTAATCGTATCAGGAATACCATTATAAAAGTGATAAACTGCTCCTTTTAATAAAGTTATTGTAGGTGGTAAATCGGGCGTATTGGCTCCATAAGAAACTACATCATCTATGTATAGTCTCCATTGATTAAGGGCTTTATATCTTATTGCTACATAAACTGTATCATTAACATTTCCTCCATCAGCCCTTAAATCATATGCTGTATAAATATAAGGTGTTCCCGTTGTTCCCGTTCTTGGATATTTCTTATCTATTAAAATACCAAAATTTATAAAGTCAGATGGAGTAGGTAAAGATGGCATATTATTCCATGTTAAGATATAAACTTCAAAAGAATCTACATAAGAAGTGCTGTAGGATTGATACCAGAATCCTATTAAATTGGGTGAGATATAAATTTTTGGAGATGTTAAATATGCATAGCCAGTTGTTGTTCCTGTTTCAGTATAAGCATAACCTGCACATGCAGTAGTTGCTTCTGTAAATGGACAAGCAGTTGTTCTTCTTTGCCATCTTCTTGTAGTTGTAGCATTAGTTGTATCATATCCTGCACTTAAAAATATCGTGCTTGCAGTCCAGCTTTCAATTAAGAATACATATGAGCCATCAATGATTTTAAGCGAATCTACATTAAAGTAATCAGTAGTAGCATTAGCAGTTGATGTATTATCAAAAAATGCAAATCTTAAAAGTATAGTTGCAGGATATGAGTTAATGTAAGTATTAAGTGGTATTTGAACCAATTGAGCAGTTGTAGTTCCTGTTCCATTCCATTGCCATATTCTTATCCAAGTATTCCCATTATCAGTTGATATATATAAATTTAATGAATCATTAGGATTTATATTTGTTGTAGTTGATGTTCTATAATAGAAAGAAAGTGTTGGATTTGATAATGAAACATTTTGTAAAATAAGTCCAGGTGTTATAAGCCAGTCATTATTGGTGAGTGTTGAACTTTCCCATGCAACAGCAGCACAAGCAGGTGAAGTTCTACAATTTGATGTATATCTTACCCATGTCTGAGTCCCGCCATCTAAGTTATAAACTTGCCATCCAGTAGGTGGAAATGTTGTTCCTGTAAAGCTTTCATTTAGAGGACCTCCGAGCAAGTAGTTAGATGTTGGTTTTTTATATAGAATTTGATTATTGGGATTAGGATTAGCAGTTATATATTTACTGTCCATTATTCTTTCACTTCTTAGAATACATTCTTGTCTTTTCTCATTATCAGCGATATTCACACACTCAGAGCTTATTTTAGTTATTAGAATCAGCTCCATCATCTTTAACCTCCTTTTTCACCTTGTAGTTTATAAAAGCCCTCCTTATAACCTTCTGGAATATACCAATTTTTTAAGTTTTTAAATCCACAACTTAAAAGCAATTTACCAATCCATGTTTCATTAGGTTCTTTATAAAGTAAAATTTTATACATATCAAAGTCATAATTTATCATAACATGACAATTGTTTGGCATTAATTCTAAGAAAGGTCTTATAAAATTCATAATAATTTCGTAGTTTTTAAAATTTTCATTATAGGCAATTTCAAGCCAAGGTCTATAATATTCTCTTCCAAAGAAAATTTTTCCATAAAGAAAAAACTCTTCAATAATCTGCTCATCTTTATATAATGAAAAAATGAAATTCCTTTCCTCTTTAAATCTACCTTTCTCAAACCTAACAAGTTTAATAAAATAATTTTTATATTTATAACCATCAAGCTTCCTAATATCCATTGTTTATTTTGATAGCTTACTTTTAATCTCTTGTCTTAATTTTAAATTTCTTCTATAATAATCACCAAGTCTATATGGCTTTGGAATAATAGGACCAGATGGAACATCAAAATCCTTATTAGATAATATATGATCTCTATCTATAATCCAAAATTCAAGTACATCTCCTCTTCTTCCAAATGTTTCTTTTGCTAGGATGATAGCAGTCTCAATATCAGGAGCTTTCAAACTTGATATATGAACCATAGAACCACCAACTTCTCTTCTTGCAAAGACCTCAAAAACTTTCATGCCAATAAACTTCTAATAATCGAAGTTTTCTTAAAATAATGTTCTCTTAATAGTAATCTTGCTTTTGTTTTAGGACCATCATTATTTAAAATTCTTTTAAATTCTTCCCAGTGTAAATCACCTGTTATCCACTTTCCAGATTTTTCATCGTAATGTAAGTCAGGGTCAGGAATTTCAAGACCAATTTCTCTAATTAAAGGAACATATCTTTTTAGATATTCTTGTCTCATTTCATCATTGGTTTTTATTTTAATTCTCCATTTCATTGCTTGTTTGGTGTTAGGTGATTCTTCATCAGGAGGACCAAAGAAGTGCATTATTGGAAACCACCATCTATTTAATGCATCTTGAAGCATTTCCTTTTGTTTTTTAGTTCCACTTGCAAGTTCTAAAACCAATTCCTCACCATATTTTAAATGAACACTTTCTTCCCAACAAATTCTTTTCATAATTCTTGCATAAGGTCCATATGAACACTGAGTTAAAGCACCCTGAGTAACAAGTGCTGCCCCATCTACAAGCCAAGCAATAATAGCAACATCAGCCCAATTTTCAGCAGGATAATGAAAAACATTATGAAATTTTGCTTTACCTGATATTAATTCTTCAAGCATTTCTTCCCTACTAATGCCACTTAAATCTTCTGCAACTCTGTAAATCATTTGAGCATGTCCTACTTCATCTTGAACTTTTGAAACAAGTTGTAATTTTCTTTTTATGCTTGGTGCTTTCGGAATCCATTCACCCTCTGGTAGTGCTCCCATCAATTCACTATTAGCATGCATTTTTATAAGCCTTATTAGTTGTTTCCTATATTCATCAGGCATCCAATCATCTGCTTCTATAAATTCCCCTCTTTTTATTTTGTCTTCAAATTCTAAAAGTTTATCTTCCATAGTTTGAAAATTATAAAGGATGAATTAACAACTAATAAATACCCCATTTTTTGCCAGTGAATAGCTTAACACTATTTATTGGACAAAAAAGTATCTATTTTTCTTTATTTTTCCCACCCACCCAAAAATTAAGCCTTCTGCCCCTCCATTAGACCCCTAATAAAATCAATAATTTCAAAAAATTTTCATAAACATTTACTGGACAAAGCACAACTAATTTGCTTTGTCTAGTGATTAAGCCTTTCCGCTTATAAAACCCCCAATTTTTGCTTTGAGGGGCTTCGCCCCCCATAAAAACTATAATTTCATTAAGATACTAGACAAAGCAAAAATCTCCTGCTTTGTCCAATAAATAATGTCAAGGGGGGTTTAGGGGTTAAGAATTTAGGATTTAAAATTTTGGAATGGGGAAGGTAAATTGGCAAGAATATAACAAGGAATTGGTAAGGAGGGGTGAAATATG
>CBFGJN010000029.1:0-22158 GCA_965649115.1 Caldifarciminota bacterium
CATATTTCACCCCTCCTTACCAATTCCTTGTTATATTCTTGCCAATTTACCTTCCCCATTCCAAAATTTTAAATCCTAAATTCTTAACCCCTAAACCCCCCTTGACATTATTTATTGGACAAAGCAACACTAACCTTATCAATCCTTAAACCATCAAAAATATCGGGTTTTCTGCTAATAAATCTCTCCAATCTCCTCAGCGCATCCTTGAGTTCCCTTTCCAAAACTTTAAAATCGTACTTCTGGGTTTTAACCCTTTGGATTAATACATTAAAAGGGGACAACTCAATGCCAACGGAATTTATATTTAAAACATTGGCTTCCACAAGGGTTGTCCCGGAACCGGAAAACGGGTCTAGTATAGTATCGCCGGGTTTAAAAAACCTTTTTAAAAAAACCTCCACGAGTTGGGGGATAAATTTCCCCAAATATGGATGTAATCTATGGACATGCTTTGTTCTTTGGTGTTCGGGAACATCCAAAAATGTTAAATCATTTCCCAATAACTTTAAGTTTTTCTCTAAATTAATCCTTCCCATTTATAATAAACTTTTAAAATTTTAAAGTTTATTACTTTTGCCTCTTAGCACCTTTTATAAATCATTAATCAAACCAATATAACCATTTCTTGAAAATATAATATGTTCCAAAAGTTCAATTTCCAAATGTTTTAATAGTTGTTTTAATTTTTTTGTAAATTCTAAATCTTCAATACTTGGTTTTAGATTATTAGAAGGATGATTATGAGCTAAAATTAAAAATGAAGCATTATTTAAAATACAAACTTCAACAATATCTCTAAAATGAACATTCACAATATTCTTTCTTCCTTTTGCTAACATTTCAGTTCTTATAAGTCTTTTGTGTCCATCAAGTAAAATTGCTATTAAAACTTCACTATTTTCATATGTATAAGGAATTAAAATTTTGTAAATATCATCTAAACTTCTAATAACTTCATTATTAAAATTTGAAAACATTCTTCTACCAAGCTCAATTGCACAAATAATCCTTGAAGCTTTTGCCAATCCAAGACCTTCAACTTGTAATAATGTATCTATACTAACATCTTTTAAATGTTTTAAGCCAAATAAATCAATAATTTTTTTTGAAAGTTTAAAAACATTTTCTTTTTTATTACCTGTTCCAATTATAACTGCTAAAAGCTCTTCATCTTTTAGATTTTTTACACCGAACTTCTTTAATTTTTCTCTTGGCAAAATTTTATTCATCTATTGTATTGTCAATTAACGCTTGTTTCCTTGAAAGTTTTGGTCTTCCAACTTCATCAATATCAATAACTTTAACCATTATCTCATCACCAACTTTAAATAAGCTTTTTAAATCCTTAATTGGTTTGTCTTCTACTTCTGAAATGTGAACAAGTCCAATTTTTCCAGGTAAAATTTCAACAAATAAACCATAATTTTCAATTCTTGTTATTTTTCCTAAATAAATTTTACCAATTTCAATTTCTCCTAAAATTTCATCTATCATTTCCTTCGCTTTTTTAACATTTTCATAATCAGGTCCAGAAATTAGTGTCTTTCCTGTATCAAAATCAATTTCAATTTTTGTATTTGTAGCGTTTATTATTTTCCTTATAACCTTGCCACCAGGTCCAATAACATCTCCAATTTTTTCAACTGGTATATTAGTAATAATAATTTTTGGAGCAAATTTTGATACTTCTTTTCTCGGTTCGCTTATAGTTTTTGACATAATATCAAGAATATAATTTCTTGCTTCTTTTGCTCTCTCAAAAGCTGATTTTATAATTCTCAAATCAAGACCCTTTATTTTAATGTCCAATTGAATTGCTGTTATTCCTTTTCTTGTCCCAGCTATTTTAAAATCCATATCTCCAAAATGGTCCTCCATTCCTATAATATCTGTAAGTAAAACATAATTTTCATAGCTTTCAAGAATTAAACCGATAGAAATTCCAGCAACCATAGAACTGATAGGAACACCAGCATCCATTAAAGCAAGTGTCCCTCCGCACACTGTTGCCATAGATGTCGAGCCATTAGATTGAGTAATTTCAGAAACGAGTCTTATTGTATATGGAAATTTATCTTCTTCGGGAATAACATAACTTAAAGCCTTTTCAGCTAATGCTCCATGACCTATTTCTCTTCTACTTGGACCTCTTAAAGCTCTTACCTCATTTGTAGAGAATGGATGAAAATTATAATGAACCATAAATCTTTTAAATTCTTCTTCTTCAAGTTCAGATAATATCTGGGCATCTCTTTTTGTTCCGAGTGTTGCTATAACAAGAGCTTGTGTTTCACCTCTTGTAAATAAAGCTGAACCATGAGTTCTTGGTAAAATTCCAACTTCACAGGATATTGGTCTAATTTCATTTAATTTTCTTCCGTCAACTCTTACATTACTTCTTAAAACTTCCTCACGCATAATTTTTGAAGATAATCTATTTAATGCTTCACTTATTTCAATTTCACTATTAGGGAATTTTTCCAATAACTTTTGAGTTATTTCTTTATATAAATTTTCAAGAGCTAAATTTCTCTCCCCTTTTGAAGGAACATAAATAGCACTTTTTATCTGTTCTCTAAAACTTAAAACTTCATTATATATTTCATCACTTGCTTTTATAATTGTAGGCTCTGATTTTGGCTTTGAAAATTTTTCTAATAATTCTTCTTGATATTCAATTGTTTTTTCAATATAAGGAATACCAAACTCAATAGCAGATAACAAAGTGCTTTCATCTATTTCTTTTCCACCAAATTCAATCATATGGATATATCCGCCTTTTGTTCCAACTAATAATAAATCAAATTCACTTTTTTGAGATATTGTAGGATTAAGAATAAATTGATTTTCAATCATTCCAATTCTTACAGCCCCAACAGGTCCATTAAATGGAATTTCAGATGAGCACAAAGCAAAACTTGCTCCAATAATGGCAGGAACATAAGGTGGATTTTCATTATCATAAGACAATAATAAGGCTACAATTTCAACATCATCTATCATACCTTTTGGGAAGTGAGGTCTTATTGACCTATCAATTGCTCTTCCAATTATTATCTCTCTATCTGTTGCTCTTCCCTCTCTCTTTATAAATCCGGCGGGAATTTTACCCGCAGCATAAGCACCCTCCCTATACTCTACAAGAAGTGGAAGAAAATCCTTTTTTTCTTCTGATTTTTTCCAAATAGCACTTACTAAAACAACAGTATCTCCATAACTTGATATAACTGTTGAACTCGCTAAGTTTCCAATTTTTCCAAATTCAATTTTAAGTATTCTTCCTCCTATTTCTATCATATGCCTCTTATTCCAAGTTTATCAATAATTTCATAGTACTTTTGAGGCTTTTCTCTTTTAAGGTATTTAAGAAGCTTTTTTCTTTTACTTACAAGTTTTTGAAGACCATATCTTGAATGAATATCCTTTCTATGAACTTTTAAATGTTCAGTTAGATAGTTTATTCTTTCTGTTAATAAAGCAATCTGAACTTCAATAGAACCAGTATCATTCTCAGATATTTTAAACTTTTCAATAATTTCTCTCTTTTTATCCTTAGTCAAGGACATATTGAAAATTTTAAAGGACAAAAAAGAAATTATAGATTTAAAGCCCCCCAAGGCATAAAAACGGGTATTTATAAGCCAAAGGCTTGATTTTAGGGTAGGTGGGAAAAATATAGGAATGAATATAATTCCAGAATTATTAGAAACAGCATTATTAAAAGTTCTTTTCACTTTAAAATTTTAAATCCTAATGAGAAATTTTTTATTAGAAATTGGGACAGAGGAAATGCCTCCTTTTGAAATAGAAGGAATAACCAATCAATTTTCAGAAAAACTTTTAAAATTATTAAAAGATGAAGGTTTTCAATTTGAAAATTATAAGCTATTTTCAACACCAAGAAGATTTGCAATTATTATTTATCATTTATCTGAAAAAGGACAAGACAAATTTGTAGAAAAAATTGGACCACCTTATGATTTGGCTTTTAAGGAAGGAAAACCTACACCAAGTTTAATTGGTTTTGCTAAATCTATAAATGTTTCAATTGATGAATTATATAAAGTTGAAAAGAATGGTAAATTTTACATAGCAGGAAAACAATTAGTAAAAGGAAAAACATTAAAAGAATTAATTTCTGAAAAATTTGAGGATATAATAAGAAGCATTAATGTTAAGAAAAGTATGTTTTGGCTTGAAGGAGTGAATTTTAAATTTATAAGGCCAATTAGATGGATTTTATGCATTTATGGAAAGGAAGTAATTGAATTTAATTTTTTAAATATAAAAAGCTCAAATTGGACTTATGGTCATAGAATTTTATCAAATAAAAAAATTCAAATAAATAGTGCTGATGAATATGAAAAAGTTTTAGAAGAAAATTTCGTTATTGTAGATGCTAAAAAAAGATATGATAAAATTATTAGTGAAATTAAAAAAGTAAATTATTCTGCATATTTTGATGAAAATTTATATAAGGAAATAAATGGACTTGTGGAATATCCTTTTTTAGCATTATGTGAATTTGATGAAAGTTATTTAAAACTTCCTGATAAAATCATAATTACTGCTATGAAATCTCATCAAAGATATATTGCACTTTTTGAGAATGGGAAAATTACAAATAAATTTATTGCTATTGTTAATAATTTTGTAAATGATGAGATGAAAAAAAATTTATCAAAGGTCTTAAAAGCAAGACTTGAAGATGCTAAATTCTACTTTGAAAATGACCTAAAAAAACCACTAATATCTTATCTTGAAGATTTAAAAGAAATTCAATTTTTGGAAGGATTGGGAAGTGTTTATGAAAAAGTTCAAAGAGTTTCAAAATTAAGCAATTACTTTATTATTCAAATGAATTTAAATGAAAATAAACTGAAAAGAGCAATTATGTTATATAAAAATGATTTAGCAACAAGTATCCTCAGAGAAGGTAAAGAATTTGTTGAACTTGAAGGATATATATCAAGTATTTATGCAAAATTAAGTGGAGAAGATGAAGAAGTAGTTCAAATTATATATGATAGTACATTATTAGAACCTCCAAAAACCAAAGAAGGTCCAATTCTTTCAATTATTGATAGAATTGATACAATAGCATCAATTTTATCTACGGGATATAAAATAAAAGGGAATTATGACCCACTTGGACTAAAAAAAACAACTTATGAATTGTTTGAAATTGTTATCAATTTTCAAATAGACTTTGATTTCATTAAAGTTTTTGAAATTCTGTCAGATGAATTAAAATTCAACTTAGAAGATGTTAAGGATTTTATTTATTCAAGACTTGAAAATTATTTTATTGAAAAATTAAATTATGATTACGATATTGTTTCATCTATAATTAGTGTAAAACCAAATAATATATATGAAATTTTTAGAAGAATAGAATTTTTGAAACATTATAGAGAAAAAAAGCCAAAAGAACTTTCTGAAATAACTACTGCATATAAAAGACTTCATAACATTATTAAGGACAAAAAATTATTAATTGATATTAAAAGTGAGTTATTTGAAAGTGAGTATGAAACGAAGCTATTTGATATTCTAAAAGAAAGCGATTTTATTGAAAATTCATTAAGAAACAGAAGTTATAATGAAATTTTTGAGTTCTTTCTAAAAGCTAAAAGTTATATTGATAATTTCTTTGATAATGTTTTTGTAATGGTTGATAATGAAAAAATAAGAAATAATAGATTAGCACTAATTAGCTCAATTAAGAATATATTTGATTATTTTGCAGACTTTTCAAAAATTGTTTAGAATGGTAAATAGCTTTTTTATAACTTTTCTTATCTGCTTATTTGTATATACAATTAACTTTTTATTTCGTTTTATATTATTTAAATTTGCTATTGTTTATAATGATTCGCTTGGTGGCTCAAATATGGATGCATTATTTTGGACATATAAAGATATAGAGTTTTTAAATGAACATTTAATCGGTTTTTCACCAAATAGAATTAACACCAATGTGGAATTTAATAGTAATGATTTTTGATATGAATTTTAGAGCTTATTGGATAATGAATTTTTTTGTGGGAATTTTAGATATAATTTTTATGTACTTGATTGTAAAAGAATTTAATTTTTCAAATTGGACAAAAAGTATTATTCTTCTTTCAAGTATTATTTCACCATATATGTTATTTTCAAGTCTTAAAATCCGCCCCGATAACTTAGCATTTTTATTTGCTTTAATTTCCCTTTATTTATCCTTGAAAAATAAACCCATTTTAAGTGCTATAACTTTTTCATTTTCAATCTTTGGATTTAAAGTTCAATTTTTAACTTGGTTTTTTGTTATTTTATTCTTTAATAGAAAACACTTGATAAAATTTTTAATTACATTTCTTATATTTGGCTTTATTTACTATCTCTTCTTTTTTGATTATGAAAAATTTATATTTTTCGGAAAGTTTGGGACTAATGTATCAAATGCTTTTGAATTTTATAAAAATATAACTTATCAAACACCATTTTCACTCCTTGGTTTTTTCTCACAAATCGGACTATTATATATCCTTGGAATTTTGATGCCAATTCTTTATAATTTTTCAATTTTTCCACCATTTCCTCTAAGAAGTTTATATTCAAACTTTCTCTTAAATTTAGGTGCTGGATTTTTCTTAGAAAAAAATAAATTTTTTAGAAAAATTGGAATTTCATTTTTGATTATTCAATTTGTAATTTTGATTTATAAATTTGTTTTGGATATTTGGGGATTAAAAATTGAAAATAATTTGTATAAAACGATTTATAATCTAAAATATGTGTGTTCTCGTGAATTTCCTGCTGAAATATATGTTTATCATAAAAAAGTTGAAAATTGTAAATTTTTTTTAATTTCAAGAGGTGCTTTACATAATAGCGATATACTAGATTTAGAAAAATATAAAATTATTTATCAAGTTCCAAAAGGTTTTTCAATAAAGGAATTTTTAAAGTCAATATATAAAAAATATTGATTTAAAGGGCAAAGCCCCCCAAAGCCTAAAAATGGGCATTTTAAAGGCGAAGCCTTATTCATAGGGTGGTTGGGAAAAAATAAGAAATAATCTATATTTCCGAATTACTAGACAAAGCACTTACAATTTCTCACTAAACTTTAAAATTTTAAAACCTTATGAATGAAAATTATGATATTAGTAAAATTAGAAATATAGGTTTTGCTGCACATATTGATGCAGGAAAAACTACCACAACCGAAAGAGTTCTATTTTACACAGGAAGAATTCATAAAATTGGTGAAGTGGATGAGGGAACAGCAACAACAGACTGGATGATTCAAGAAAAGGAAAGAGGTATAACGATAACCTCAGCAGCAGTTACTACATATTGGAAAGGTTATAGAATAAATATCATAGATACACCTGGACATGTTGATTTTACAATAGAAGTTGAAAGAAGTTTAAGAGTTCTTGATGGATTAATTGTTATATTTTCAGCAGTTGAAGGTGTAGAACCTCAAAGTGAAACTGTTTGGCATCAAGCTGATAAATATAAAGTTCCAAGAATAGCATTTATAAATAAACTTGATAGAATAGGAGCTAATCCATTTAGAGTAATTGAACAAATGAAAAGTAGATTAACGATAAAACCAATTCTAATTCAATATCCAATTGGAATTGAAAATGATTTTGTAGGTGTTATTGATTTAATTGAGAAAAAGGCATATATTTGGGATATTGATGAAATCGGACAAAATTATAGAATTGAAGATATAGAATTTAATGAAGAACAAATAAAATTTTATGAAGACATTATATTCAATTTATCTGAGATTGATGAAAAAATTATTGAAGAATATGAAAAAAATTCATTTGTAAATCCTCAAATTATAAAAAATGCTTTAAGAAAAGCTGTTTTAGAACTAAAATTAGTTCCCGTTCTTATGGGTGCTGCATTTAGAAATAAAGGAATTCAACCTTTACTTGATGCCATAATTGATTATTTGCCCTCTCCAATTGACCTTCCTCCAATTGAAGGAATAGATCCAATAACAAACGAAAAAATTATTAGGTATCCATCTGAAAATGAACCTTTCTGTGGTCTTGTCTTTAAAGTTCAAGTAGACCCTGAAAGCCTTCAAGAATTATTCTATACAAGAGTTTATTCAGGTGTTATTAAAGTTAATCAAAAAATTTTAAATGTAAATACAAATCAAGAACAAAGAGCGACAAGAATTTACTTAATGCATTCAAATAGGAAAAATGCTGTAAATTTTGCAAGAGCAGGTGAAATAATAGCAATTGTAGGTCTTAAAAATACATTAACAGGACATACATTATCTGATATTCAAAAACCAATTAAACTTGAAGGTCTTGAATATCCTCAGCCAGTCGTTTCTATTGCAATTGAGCCAAAATCAAGTAAGGATTTAGAAAGGCTTGAAGAAATTTTAAAATTTTTATTAGATGAAGACCCAAGTTTAAGACTAAAAAAGGATAGTGAAACAGGACAAATGGTCCTATCAGGAATGGGAGAATTACATCTTGAAATTATTATTGATAGAATAAATAGAAATTTTGGAATTCCTGTGAGAGCAGGAAAACCGCAAGTTACTTATAGAGAAACAGTCTTGAATGAGGTTGAAATTATTAGTGAAGAAGAAAAGGAAATTGGTGGTAATAAACATTTTGGAAAAGTAAAAATAAGAATTATTCCAAGAGAAAGAGGCAGTGGAAATAATTATAAAATTTTAGTTAATTTAAATGATGAATTTATCAAAGCTATTGAAAGTGGTATAAATGAAGCATTAGGATATGGTCCAATAGCAGGATATCCTGTTGTAGATGTTGAAATTATTATAGAAGATGTTTTCTTAAATCAATGGACAACACCACTTGGATTAAGATTAGCTGTTTTGAAAGGTATTAAAGAAGGATTTAGAAAAGCTAACGGTATATTATTAGAACCTGTTGTTGAAGTTGAAATTATAACACCTTCTGAATTTGTAGGAAATATAACTTCTGATTTATCAAGTAGAGGAGCACATTTAAAATCTATTGAACAATATAGTGAATTTTTACAAAAAGTTATAGCAATTATTCCACTTAGAAAAATTTTTGGTTATGCTACACAATTAAGATCAATAACCCAAGGAAGAGCAAGTTTTTGGATGAAAATTTCTCATTTTGAGCCTGTTGAAGAAGGAGTTATTATTTTATGAAAATTGATCATATTGCTATTGCAGTTGAAAATTTTGAGAATGCAATAGAATTTTATAAAGAATTATTACAAGTTGAACCAATTATTGAAAAAGATGAAAAGAGGGGAATAATTGTTGGAATTTTTAAACTTGAAAACATTAAAATTGAAATTATTTCACCAATAAATGAAAATTCTGAAATTAGTAATTTTATAAGAAAGAGAGGAGGAGGAATTCATCACTTTGCACTAAAAGTTAAGAATATTGAAAAATATAAGGAAAAATTTAAATGTATAACTGACATTCAACAAGGAATAACTGCCAAAAAAGTTCTATTTTTAGACCCAAAAGAGTACTTCAAAACATTAATTGAACTTGTAGAAGAATGAATTTTTCATATCCATTTTTCTTATATCTTTTACCACTTACAATCATTCCAATTATTATCCACTTAATTTTCAACATTATAAGAAGACAAAAACCTTTTCCAAACATATTTATCCTAAAAATAATAAAAGAAGAAGAAAAGGGATTTAAGAAAATCTCTGACCTAATTTTAATAATTTTAAGAATTCTTATAATTTTGATAATTATCTTACTACTTTCAAAACCATATATTAGCATTGAAAAAATCCCCTCGTTAATGGTTATAGATGTTTCTGCAAGCACAAAACCATTTAAAGAAAAAATTGAAAAAATTTCAAATGAATATCCAAATATCAAAAAATTATATATTTCTGATAAAATTTATGAAAAGATGCCAAATCAGATGCTATCTACACTAAATTTTGAAATTCTCAAAAAAATAAATTTAGAAAACTCAATTGTTATTAGTGATTTTCAAAAAAGTAATTTTTTATCTCTTGGAAATTATAGAAAATATAAAATAGGTGAAATTTCAAAAAATAGAGCAATTCTTGATGTTAAACAAATTTCAGATACTTTAATAGTCAAAACAAAACTAAATGGAACTCTTGAAATTTACGAAAATGAAAAACTTATTTACATAAAACCAATTTTTGATACCATTACAAAAATTACGAATTTGAATGTTAAAACGGGATTTTTAAAATTAAAACTACTACCTTTGGATAGTTTAGATTATGATAATTATTATTATGCATTTTTTGAACCATCAAAGACCATAAAGTTTAGGATTTTTTCAGATAAAACAACTTATAAAATACTTTCATCATTTTTAAATTCTATTTTCAATTCAGAGGAAGGAGATGATTTTATATTCATTGATCAAAAGAATTTTCCTATTAGAAGTGTTTTAAATAAAAATTCAAAAGTAATTGTATTTTTTGATAATTTTGATGTCCCATTTGAAATAAAGAGAAATTACATTCTTAATGGTGTTGTTATTGATAGTGTAATGCTTTATTTTTCAAAGGATATTATTTATAGAAAAGAAAATTTAATTTTAATTGGAATTGATGTTAAGGAATTGTTATTGAATCCAAAACTTGCTATTTGGTTTGAAAATTTTTTAAATAACTTAATTGGAAACTATAAGGTTTATTATTCAAGTCCTAATGAAAGAATTAATTTCGATAAAATTATTAGAATTAGAACACCTGATGGAACAATTTTTCAAACTAATAGTATTTTAATAAACGATGTTGGATTTTATTTTTCAGATGAAGACAAAATTGTAATTTGTTCAAATGTTGATAGGAAAGAAAGCTTAAATGACTATTATGAAATCCAAAATAACAAACTTCCCAAAGTAAAAGATATTAGTAGTTTATTAGCAATTTTACTCATTATTGTTATTTTAATTGAAATTATCTATTCAAGAAGAAGTTAAGTAATAAAAAGGGAAAAAAGCATTAAACAACTGCTTTGTCCAATAAATCATATTAAGTTGCTGAAATTCTTGATTTTAAGGGGGGTCTAATGGGGGGCAAAGCCTCCCGAAGCAGAAAATATGGGCATTTACAAGCGGAAGGCTTATTATTAGGGTGGATGGAAAATAAAGAAAAATAAACAATTTCATAATTATTGGACACACTAAAAAAGCTTGCTTTGTCCAATAAATAATTATAAGTCCTTGATTATCAATAGTTTATAAAAATTTTAAAGAAGTTATTAATTTAATGGGGGGTCTAATGGGGGGCAAAGCCCCCCAAAGCCTAAAAATGGGCATTTATAAGCCGAAGGCTTATTATTAGGGTGGGTGGGAAACAACAATAATTTATAAGCTTTTTCCTTTAAAATTTTACTATGACCGAATTAGAAATAGAGAAATTAAGAGCTGAAATTGAAATTAAATTACAAGTTATGAAAAACTCTTTACTAAAATGGATTATTGGTTTAATTTTAAGTCAAACACTTGTTATTGTACTCGCAATAATTTTGAAGTAGGGATAATCAAAGAACTTAAACAACCATTCTCTTTACCCTATTCCCAATTGATGTTAAAATTACATATGGAATTTTATTTAATTTTTTTGATATTTCCAATACATTTATATTTTCTCCAAAAATTTCAACCAAATCTCCCTCTTGTAAATCATCCCCATCAATAACTGAACTATCCATTGAAATTCTTCCAAGAACTTTTCTAAATTTATTCTTTGCAAAGACATATAATAAATTACTACCTTCAATAGGAAAACCATCTGCATAACCAAATGATATAATAGCGACTTTCATATCTTTTTCTGCTTTAAATGTTCTTGAATAACCAATAGTTTCACCTTTTTTTACAAATTTTACTTGAATTACATCACATTTCAAACTCATAACAGGTTTTAAATCCAAAAATTTTCCTAAGAATTCTGATGGATATATTCCATACAATCCTAATCCAATTCTTATAAAATCAAGATAATAGTTATATCTTAATGATGCTGATGTGTTTGATATATGTTTTTTTACATTTAAATTTTTCACGACGCTTATAAATTTTTCATATTGAATATAACTAAAATCATCAATTTCATTATCTGCATTAGAAAAGTGAGAATAAACACCTTCAACTTTAACAAAATTTTTAACTTCATTATAGAATTTTTCAAATTCTTCATACCATATTCCTGTTCTATTCATTCCTGTATCAATTTCAATCTCAACTCTTGGCTTTATTTTCAATTTTTTTATAACCTCAAGCTGTCTATAAGAGCATAAATTAAATATAAAATCATTTTTATATGCTAAATAAATTTCATCTTCATTATAAATTGGCTTTAAAATAAGAGTATCTTTAAATTTTAATTTTAGTGCTTCTTCTAAATCAAAAACTGCTATTTTTTTAACTCTATCTTTAATAATTTGAAAAATTTCATTTATTCCATGACCATAAGCATTTGATTTAAGAACAGGTATAATTTCTGTTTTTGTCTTTTGTTTAAATTGCTCAAAATTATAAATTAAATGTTTTGAATTTATTTGAGCAATTATCATTTAGAAAATTTTAAGGTGTAAAATTAATGGTTAGAAGAAATTATAACCATTTAATAGACAAAGCAATTTTTGTTTGCCTTGTTTAGTAATTCTAAAATATATATTTTCCCAACCCGTCCTAAAATAAAAGCTTCGCCTTTAAAATACCCATTTTTCGGCAGTGGGAGGGGATGGATCCCCTTTACAACCCTCCGAAAAATCTATAATTTCCATAAAAATTTTATAAGTTATCTATTGTCAATAATTTAACGCTATTTACTAGGCAAATCAATAGTTTCATTAAAGCTTTTATAAATTATTGATTATCAAGGATTTAAAACTATATAAAACCTATCTATAAATTAATGAATGTTTATTTTTGTTGTATAAAAACACTTATGTTTGATATTTTTGGTAATGAAGAATACGGAAACTCTATAATTAACCCCCCAGAGACATCAACTACACATACTTTTTCAAAAATTCTTGTTTTTGTTTCATAACAATTTTTTACATAATTAACTCTTATATTTTTATTCTTTTTTCTTTCAAGATAATTTTTATATTCTTTTTCATTAGGAACAACTATAAAATTCATTGGTTCCTGACTTTCAACTTTAACATAGTATTCAGCTTTCTCCAATGAACAAAATCTTAAAAATAGTGATTCTCCTGTTCTAATTTTACTTCTGAAATTATAATCATATTCAAGTTTCGTATTAGTATATGGATACATGATGTCATTAGGATTGTTCGTATGCGAAAATCCTAAAATATGTCCCAATTCATGAGTAGCAATTTTAACAATTGTTTCATAGTTAAATGGTCTCCAATTACCATCACAACTACTACTTCCTAATCCAATTTGAGCAACATAAATAACTGCTTGTCCAATTCTTTCATAGTTTGCTTTCTCAGGTCCAAATTCTTTTATCCATTGTACTAAAACATTGTACCTTGTTGAATCCTTTGTCTCTCTTATATTGAAACCTTTATCTTGCCAATATGCAATTGCTTCTCTAATAGCAGAATAATAATTTCTTTTATCAGTTATGTAATAAGGAGGTTCACTAATATAAACTACAAAATGTATGCTATCTTGTAAGCTTAAAACTAAATAAAATATCATCTCTTTTTATAAAATATCAAAAACTCTACCCTTCTATTCAGTGATTTCTTTTCTTCATTACTATTTGAAGATATTAGGCTATCTTCATCAAAATAACTATCTTCATAACGATTAACTGGTTTATACTCACCAAATGAAGCCGCCGATATTAAATATCGTGAAGGAGATATCCCAATAGAATCCTTTAAAAAATAAAAAATTTCAAATGCTCTCAATCCAGCAAGTTCAAGATTCGATCTAAATTTCGTTGTTGGATCTGTATCAGCATGTCCCTCTATTTGAATTCTTTGAATACAATCAAGATTTGATCTTATAGCATTTCCAAGATATTTAAGAATGCTATAACCTCTTTTTGAAATTCTATAATCATTTTTATCAAAAAGAAGGCCAGTGCTAACTCTTATTCTTTGAAGTTGGAGTTCATTTATAAGGCTTATATAGTATTCACCATAGTTATCATTAAAATAAATAGTATAAGCATTTTCTAATGAGTCTATTTTAGTAAATTGCGAATTTTGAAGGAGTAAATTTTTCATTTTTTCCTGACAGGATATTGCTTTTGTAATATCAACATATTTTAGAATTATTAAACTATAAGCTACTGAAAAAGCAAAAATCACTAAAAGAACCAAAAAGAGCATAAAATCTACAAAAGGAGGCCAAAAATTAAGATTTTCTTTTATTAATTTCATTTCCTTTTTTACCAAGGGCAAACCTAAATAAAATTGGAGTATCAAAAGTTTTCACCAATTTTTCAATAGAAAAAATTAAGGGTTTCAATTCTCGGATAGCTTCCGATATATTGTTGGCGCTTTCAGAGATCCTCCCTATTTTTTCTTTCACTATCTCTTCAAACAAAGTTAATTGATTACTAAGATGTAATAATGAATCATTCAAATTTTTAATAGGTTCCCCAAGATACTTACTTATTCCACTTTCTAATCCTTCCTCTACTGCTTTCTCAAGGCTTTCTCTAATAGTTTTTATCTCTTTTAACTCATCAATAGATTTTTCTAATTTCTTATTAAATTCATCAATTGTTTCTCTAAAATTATTAAAAGAATACTCAATAGATTTAAGTTTTAAAGGTAAGTCAGTTTTTATTGTATCTTCAAGGTTCCTAAATGTTTGAATGTAAGTGTTGTAGATTTTTTCTATGGTTGAAGGTAAGTTATTAGTAAATTGATTTAGACTAACTAAATTAACATTAAGTTCATCTAATTTTTGATTTAGATTTTTAATTTCTTCTGTGAAATTTAATAAATCATTAACTTTATTGTTTAAATCACTCATAATAATTGTAGTTTGGTTTATAGCTTCTGCCAATTTCTGATATTTTTCATTCACATTATCTAAAACTTGATATGTTTTGCTTATTTTTTCAATCATTTCATCTAACCTATTGCTAACTTCATTTATACTTTTCCCAACATTATCTAATGATACTATAAGAATATTATTTATAGTTTTAATCGTTTCGTTTAATTCCGAAGTTATAAATTTTGGCAAATTATACAATTCATTTATACCTTTTCTGATATTATTGGACACTTCATATAACCTTTCAAATATATCCTTTAAATCCGACATAGTTGAATTAAATTTCTCCAATTGTTCGGAAACCTTAGCTAATTCTTCTAATTTTGACAAATTGGATACTAAATCGTTAAAATTTTCAACTTCATAACTCTGTGAAAAATAAATTCTTTCAATAATAGTTAATTTCAAAGTTCCCCATATCGTAAAATATACACCTAATATACTTGGTATAAATACCAGTTTTATCTGAGATAGTAAATTCTTTAAATTTGACGTTATTTCTGCCTGTGTTCCACCTACAAGGTTATATAATCCATAGAATGAAAATGCTAAACTTATTAATGTTCCAAAAAGACCAACTATTACAAAAATTGAATTTATATTTCTCATAACTATTATATTTTTCTGATTTGGCGAATAAGATATAACCTCAAAATATATAAAAAGCAAAAGTAGGAAAAGCAAAACTGAACTTACAACTATAAACTCATCACCTGAAAAAAATACGATATTAGGTAATATGAAAAAGCTAGATATTAACCATAAAAATAAAAAACCCATAAAATCAATAATGAAGTTAATCATACTTTACCTCCTTATTAAACCTCTTAAAAGAATTTTATATTCTCCATTATCATCTTTTTCAAGAAAAGCAAACTTTTCAACTTCGTAATTTTCAGTATCTTCATCAAAAGCTATATCATAATATTTTGATATATATTTATATGTTCCTTCTGGGAAATACTCCTTCATTCTATTGGGTGGTGATTTGTAAACGCCTGCTACTGGTATAATTAAATATATAGTTTTACCTGGAATTCCTTCAAAGTCCATTAGTACTTTAAGATTGAAACCAACAAAGAGAACATCAGGCATATAAACAGGTATTTTCTCTAAATTTGCTTTGAAGTAAATAATCTCTTTAATGTTTTTTTTCATTTCATGAAGGTTTCTTTTATGTAAATATTCAGGATACGTGTAATTATATAATTTTTCCTCTAATTTTTTTCTTTCTTCTCTTGCTATTATTTCATAGATTCTTTGAAGATTATCCTCTATCTTATTAACTCTTTCATCAAATTTTGTAACTATTTCCTTTTTTACCTCAGATACTTTTTTATCAACCTTTTCTTCAATACGCTTTTCAACATTACTAACACTTTGATTTACTCCATTTATCTGTTCTTTTAATTGATTTATTTCCCTTTCAACTTTTGAATCTGTAGTTTTTAATCTATCTTCTAAATTCTTAACATCATTTTTAACTTCACTTATTTTACTAATAATTTGGTCATATTTTTGCGATTCCTGTAAGGTTTCTTGAATTTTCTTAATAGCATCATTAACTATTTCCTTGATTTTAAGAGTATCAACATCAGGTAATTGTCCTTTTAGAAAATTTATAATTTCTTCAAATTTCTTATTGAGATATTTCTCAAGCTTTTCTCCATCAAACCTTTGTCCATCCATAGTCGCTAACCTCCCCTTTATATCATTTAAAAATTTTTGTAACTCTTCTTTATTTTTACGTTGTTTTTTATTTTGTAAGAAAATTAATGCTAATACACCACCTAATGCTATTAAATTCAAACTAGCTAAACCAATTAGAATATAATTAATAATCATTATAAATGAAAATTTTTTGTCCTGTTTCTGTTCTTGTTCTTTAATAACACTTTTCAAAAATGATGTATCAATGACATACTCACTTACATTTTTAGTTTTTTCATTCCCTGTTTTCTCTTTTTGAGCAAAAGAAACACCAAAAGACAAGAAAAAGATAAAAAAGGAAAGAATTCTTATCATTTTTAACCTCCTTTTAAAGCTTTCGAAAACATTTCTCTAATTTTTTCACCAAAACTCAATGTTATAGGTTTTCCTTTCTTTTTCAATTCCTTTCCAATATCTCCATTATCCATTAAGAGATATTGAGCATCATCACTTGTTCTAAATTCTATCCACACATCTTGAAATTCAATGTTAATTTTTTCCTCAAAATAACTATTGAAAGTTTGTTTCACAGTATTAAAGTAATACTTCAAGCGGTCTTCTGCTTCTTCCTTATTAATATCATTGAAAAAGTCTATTTCTTGTTTTATATCATTATCAATTTTCTGATTGCTATTAGTCATATTCAATAATCCATCAGCAACTTCATGTTTCGGAAAATACGAAAAATCAATTACAAAACTTGGACTATCTAAAAAAGAACCAAAAATCCTCTCTATAACACTTCTTTCCCTCCCATTAAATACGAACCTTAAAGTTCTTGAACCATTTCCAAGCAAACCCACATAAAAGTTTTTATTTACCTCCTCTAACTTAGACTGTAAATATCTAAGATATGAACCAATTGTAGCAAATAAGTTAATATAGGATAAAGCTATTAACATCCTTGCTTTTTGTTTCATTTCTTCATCTTTAATAATATCGGTTAAAAACTTACCCTTATCAAGATAATTTCTTATTTCTTCTTTAGATAAGCTTGAAAATTCCCTTATATTTCTTATTATTATATCTTCACCTGCATATTTAATAGAAATGTGCCCTTTTATCTCTCCTCTTGACCAAACACAAAAATCAGTAGAACCGCCTCCAATATCAATAGCACATCCAAGATCAGCTCCTCTACGATCCCTAGAATAGAATATAGCCACTGATTCGGGAAAACTTTTCAAAACTTCTTTTAAATCTTTATCTTTAATCTTTCCTTCTAATGCCGACTTCCAATCATTATAAATAGAATCAATATCTTCTTTTTCCATAGATGTAGGATAAGAATAAATAATTTTAATTTCCTTAGAGTTTTTGAATTTTCTATAAACATCTATGAAATATGCTAATTGTTCTATGTACTTTTTTAATTCCTCTTTCTTATTCCATTTTATATTTGATTGTATTCTTCCACTTTCTTTCTCTTCTTCACCTAAATAGATATGGCTTGAAAGAAAAGGTTCTTCTTTTTTGTAATCAAATACATATAATAGTGTTCTGAAAAATCCTTTATCACTATTACCAAAAATATCTTTATAAACATTAAATGTTTTGTCTAATAAGAAAACTTTTGCCAATTTCTTTTCCAAATCCTTGGAAATGTTAGAGGGAATAAGAACTTTTAGAAGTTCATCTTTAATTCCAAAATCAAAGATCCCAATTTTATCTTCTTCTTTATACTTTATTATTGTATTAGTTGTTCCTATATCAACAGCAAAGTAAATGACATCTGATTTTGTAGGGGAAACATCCTTTACAGAATCTTTATTTACATAATATACACTTTCAGTGTCTCTGCCATTAAAACCTATAAATATAGGCAAATTTCCTAATTTATATACCCATATTCTCCCCTTTATATCGTTATCATCTTTTATTTCCAAGGTATGAGAACCATTTATTATATCTTTTGGATAAACTTCAATCTCATTTATCAAGTTCCTTGATACATCATCAGAAACATAAACAAAAAGGTAATACTCATCTAAACCTTTAACCCAAGGATAAAGCATTACAATTAGTTTATTAGATTCTAATTTATTTACTTCAATATAACTCTTTTCAAAAATTAATTCTTCATATTCTTCATAATTCGTTCTTATGGTATCATTTTCAACTTTCATTCCTTTTAAAATTTTATCTATAACATCTTTATCTTGAACATCATCTATCAATTTTCTATATAATATCGGTAATAGATACTCTGAATCAATTCTTATAAGTTTTGGTGAAAAATAATCTTCAACCGATATGAATTTCACATTTTTCTCCCTTTCAATATCAGATTTATTTCTCTTTAATTTTTCATAATCCGTTTTGGTATAACTATAACCTTGATATATTATTCTTGATTTATTTTCTTTTTTCTGATTTGGTAAAATTATAACTTTATAATTATCTATTCCGAAAACTTTCTTTGCTAAATAATCTGATATTTCTTCATGTTTCAATCCCCTCCAAAATTTTATAATTGTTTCAAGAGGATAATCTTTTAATTTTTCTTCATCTTTTTTAATATTTTCGATAATTTTTGTTATTTCATCTTCTTTTACTCTTTCGGGTAACTTTTCTCCTAATTGCTTAATCAATTTTTCTAAAAATCTATAAAAATTATCGCCATAATCTAAAATTTCTCTTAAGTTTATTAGAAGGCTTATAAATTTATAAAATTCCTTTGATTTTTTTTCATCTAATTCGTTAATAGGATTTAAAAAGTGATCTTTAAATAATTCGTTTCCAAGATCAGGATTTATTTCCTTACGCTCATCAGGTGAATAAATAATTTTAGGTATTAAGAAAAGTTCTTTATTAGAGATAGCTATCGGAATTTCTTCAAAAAGTAGAATTTCTATATTTTCAACATTACCAAATAGTCTTTTAAATTGAGGATCCTTGAAAATTTCTTCGTTTTCTGGATGAACTTTTTCAACTTTTAATTTTTCTGGATGCAAAGCAATTGTATATAAAATTCCTGAAATTTCATTAGAGATTAAATCATGTAAGAAAAATTTTTCACTTTCAGGTTTTTCTATATTTTCTAAAAATTTTCCATATAGAAAAGTTTTAGCCCAAGGGGTAGGAATTGATAATAATAATTGTTCCTTTTGTCTAAATGATAATTCCTTAAAATTTACCTTACTGCTTACACTTGATAAGGTCCTATCCATAAGACTAAAATCTTTTTTAACGAGAAAATTATCAGCACTTTCCCTATCGCTTCTACTTTCAGCTTTGGTATAAATGACAACTTTTCTCTCTGCCATAATTTTCACCCCCTTTCAACCTTCTCTAAGCATTGTCTTATTTTGTTATCCTTCTGAATTTCCCCATATATATTTTTAATCAAATTCTCATAGGTGTCTAATATGGTTTCGCTTTTGCTATAAGCATTACTTAAATAATGTTCAAACCTCTTTCCAAGCACTTTTTTAATCTCTTCAAGAGCTTTCTTTTGATAATCATCCATTTGACCTTTATATTTCCTCCTACTTTTTGAAAGAAGAGAATATCTTACCGAAAAGTAATATTTAATATAACTTTGGGCAAAAGTTAAAACATTTGGCTCATATTTTTCAAATTCCTTAAATAATTTTCCTAAAAGTTTCTTATTCTTGTTCTTATCTTCTTCAATAAAATGAGAAATTATTACAGAAGCAAGTAATCCTGAATCAAGTCTTAAAATTAAATCTCTAATTTCTTTTTTATCATCTTCATATAAGTTATAGATGTAGTGCTGATTATCTTCAATAAGTCCAATAAGATATAAACTCTTTTCTTCTATCTTTTCATCAAATCCATCAACCAAATGTTTAGCAAAAATAATAGTTAAAGCTTCTATAAAATGAGCTGGATTTTCTTGACTAGAACCACCTAAGGAATATTCTATTTCATCACTATCCATTTGAAAAATATCTGGTAGTCCAATAGCACAAGCATAATCTGCTCCCTCAAAACCCTCAAAATTTTTCTTATTTAGATAAGCATGATAATCAAAAGCAAGGACGGATTTGAAAGGAAATGATGAGCCCGTAGGAGATATTTTATCCTCCAATCCTTCCCTAACTTTAAAATAAGGTAAAACCATTATGTTCATTATTTTAATTTCCTTACCTTGTTCTTTCCTTTTAATTATTCCTGGCAGTATAGGTAATATGGAAGCTCCTGTTCCACCAAAAACTGAACCACATATACAAATACGAGAATTATTATTTATATTACCAAAAATTGATTGATAATTGTTTTCTATTTCCTTTCCTACACTTAACGTTCCAATTGCTGGCAAACCCCTAAAACCTTCCTTCAAATCAAAATTTAATTGCTCATTTGTATATAAAAAGTTTATTAATTTTTCATATTTTTTTCTTTCATTAGATATTATATCTCTAAAAGTTCCTTCCGATAATGGAACAAAGGGTGATTTTCTAGGGTAAATATCTTCAAATTTTGTAACGAAGAAAGCAAATCTTTCCTTATTAGTTATATTTACTTTTTCCCTAAGTTCATTATATAATTTAATAGTTTCTTGTGCTCTAATTAAATTTCCATTTTCACGATCTTGATCTATTAGCAAAAATTTAACTTCTCTTTCTCTTCTAAAATAACCTATAAAAGAAAGCCAAACTAAACTTTCTATAACACGGGCACCTGTTCCCCCAACGCCTATATATAAAAAGTCAAAATTTTGCTCCTGCATAACATTTACTCCTTTTTAAAAAGGCCAACTTAAAAATTCAAATATTTTGTATCTATATATCCCTATATCTTTCTTAAAAACACTAACTAGTAAAATTCCAGCAAGATAACCAAGAATACCTAAAAATGTAAATAAAAATGAAAGCAAACCCTCACCACTTTCTATATAATCTGACTTGTATGAAAATTTAAAAACAAAATTTTCAAGAAATAATAATAAACTAATTATAATAAGGGAGAGAATAAAAGAGTTCTTATAACTCCAATATAATTTATATCTCAAAAACCAAAAAACCCCAACTGAAAAAGCAATAATAAAAAGATTTATGAAAAAGATCCATTTTGAATAAGGCAACCAGTCAGATTGAACAATATCAGGTTTTAAAACAAGAAAACCTTGGGTTAAAAGGAAAGTTGGTAAAAACCAGGCAGCAAATAGACCTATAAGCCCAATAATGATAAACATAAACTACCCTCCTATTAGATATATGTTAAATCTTCCTATCTCGTTATCATATACTTTTATAACTGAATTTATAAACTTGTATAAGTTGTAGGTTTTGGAACCTTCAAACTCCTTTGGATTTTTTAACCATAAGTTTATCTTAGTTATATCCATATCTTTTTCTTTTACCCAATTAGGAATTTGATTAGAATTGCTTTGTCCAATAATTATTGTTAAGCGATTGATAATCAATAATTTATAAAATTTTTAAGGAAATTGTTGATTTATTGGGGGGATTATTAGGGGGGC
>CBFGJN010000030.1:0-22021 GCA_965649115.1 Caldifarciminota bacterium
CAATTGAAGCATATCTTTTTATTAAATCTTCAATTTCAAGAGAATGTTTAAGAATTTTATAGTGAATTTCATTTGAGCTTTCAATATATTTCTTCTTATAATAAAATCTAAAAACTCTTAAAAAATTTATAAAATCCCTTGAATCTTGAATAGTTTTTGAAATTTCTAAAACCTCTTTAACACTTCTTATTTCATTTAATATATTTAGCCAATCATTTATTGGATAATTATTTAATTGCTTCGCTATGCCAATTGAACCTTCTGAAATATCATAAATCAATTTTATATTGTAATTCCAATTGTATTCATAACTTGAAAATTCTTCAAAGCTTAAACATTTAAAAGAAATTTTTAAGGTTCTTGAAAGAATTGTAGGAAGAATTTTTAAATAGTTTGAAGTTATTAAAATGAATGTTGTTCTATGTTGATATTCTTCAAGAATTTTTAAAAGTGAATTTTGGGCTTCAATTGTGAGCATATCTGCATCCATTATTACTACAATTCTTTTTTTTGCATAAATTGGTGGTTTTTGTAATTCAATTTTTAAATTCCTAATTTGTTCTATGGAGATATTTTTTAAATTGTCAAAATTTTCCGGTCTTGGACCATAAGGCTTTAATTCACCAACACTAATAAAAATAATATCAGGATGATTTAATTTATAAATTTTTTCTTCTTGTTTTGGATTACATAAAGCACAGAAATATAAAGCAACTGTGGATTTACCAATACCAAATTGTCCATAAAATAATAGTGGCGGTATATTACTAAATTTTGAAATAGAAATTAAGTTTTTTAAAATATCTTTATGGCCAATGATGTTCATTTTTCAATTCTAAACCAACCAGGAATACCAATTATTAAAAAGAATGAATTTGGTATCCATGCTGAAAGAATAGGATTTAACTTTCCAACAATCCCGAGTGTTCTAAAAGCTTCTGAAAGTCCCCAATATATAAAAACAAAAATAACAGCTATACCAAATCCCCAAGCTCTACCTTTACCTTTTATTGCAACAGCAATTGGAAGTGATAATATAATTGTTATGACATTCATAAAAGGAAATGCTATTCTTGTATGAAATTCTGTAAGTTCCGCATTTACTTCAAAACCTGCTCTTTTAAGTTTTTCAATTCTATTTGTAAGTTCTTTCAAATTCATCTGTTGTAATTCCTTAATTTCAGTTAGAAATTCAAAAGGGCTTTCTTCAATTTCAAGATATTCTTTGCTTTTGATTTTATTTAAGTGAATTTCATTACTATTGAAAATTCTTTCTTCAATGTCATATAAAATCCATCTATTATTTTCATATTTACCACTATTTGCATCAATTCTTCGTTTTATCCTGCCTTCCTTTTCAAGTTCAATAATAACAATACCATTAGCAGAACTCGTTAATGCACTTATGCTATTAAAGAAATAAACCTTATTCCCACTAACAAATGTTAAATTCATAGCAAATGTTCTTTCTTTTGGAATTCTTTTCCCTTCAATCTCAACAGCTTTTATCCATTCAGCTTTTTTCATCCAAGAACCTACAACATCAAGATACAAAAAAAGCGAAATTATTGTCATTAAAATTGAAAAAATATAAATTGTTAAGAAAGTTCTTTTCATACTTATACCTATGGATTTTATTGCCATTATTTCAAATCTTCTTGATAAATCTCCTATTGAAAAAAACGAGGACAACATTAATGCAACAGGCAGCATTAGGACAAATAAGTAAGGAATTTGATAAAAATAGTACTTAACTATTGAAAATATCTTAAAGCCTTTTTGAGGATTTATAAAGCTATCAATATTCTCAAAAAAATTAACAATTATATAAAGCATTATCACCCCTAAAATAATTATGAAAAAAACTTTAACAAATTGCGTCAATATATAAATATCAATTTTTTTCATATTTTGCTTTTTCTTCCATTATTACTTTGAAAATAAGATCAACAGCTGAATTTATTTCAATTTCATATTTTTGACCATTATCTCTCCTTTGAATTTCAATTTTATTTTCTTTAACTTTCCTACCAACAATAATTTTAAATGGAATTCCAATTAAGTCTGCATCGTTGAATTTAACACCAGGAGAAACATCTTCTCTATCATCAATTAGAATATCAATTTTTTCTTTTAAATTTTCATATAATTTATTTGCTGTCCCATCTCTTAAAATATCAATTATTACTGCTTCAAATGGTGAAATTGTTATAGGCCAAATAATTCCTTTTTCATCGTTATATAATTCCACTGCTCCTGCCATAATCCTTCCAAGCCCAATTCCATAACTACCCATTATTATTGGTTTTAATGAGCCATCTTTATCTTGGAAATATGCTCCCATAATCTGTGAATATCTTGTTCCAAGTTTAAATATATGACCAATCTCAATAGCTTTTTTAACATCTAATTTATTTTCACAATTTGGACATAAATCACCACTTTTTACTTTTCTTACATCATAATAATTATTAAATTCTAAATTTCCTTTCCATCCAACATAGTGATAATCCATTTCATTTGCTCCAATAATTCCTTCATCCATATATTTAATTGATTCATCGGGAATAATTTCAACATTTTTTAATCCATAAGGACCTATAAATCCAGAATAAGAACCTATTTTTTCAAAGTCTTCATCAGTAGCATATAAAAATGAACCAATAATTTTTCTTAACTTTTCTTCATTTACTTCATAATCTCCTCTTATTAAAACCAAGTAAGGTTTATCATTTACAAAATAAAGAATACTTTTTATGATATTTTGTTTTTCAACTTTTAGGAAATTGGCTAATTCTTCAACTGATTTTAAGTTTGGGGTAAAAACTTTTTCAAATTTATCATATTTTGAAACTGCATAATTAGGAATTTTTGAAATAGCAACTTCTAAATTTGCGCTATAACCACAATTTTCACAAATGGCAATTTCATCTTCACCTGCATCTGAAATAATAGCAAATTCTTCGGATTGATTTCCACCCATAAGCCCACTTGATGCTTTAAGATGGACAAATTTTAAACCACATCTCTTAAAAATCCTGATATAAGCAATTCTATGTAATTCATAACTTCTATCAAGTCCTTCCCAAGAGCTATCAAGTGAATAAGAATCCTTCATTAAGAACTCTCTAACTCTTAAAAGACCACCTCTTGGTCTTGGTTCATCTCTAAATTTTGTTTGAACTTGATACCAAATTTGAGGCAAATCTCTATATGAATGAATATGTTTCCTCGCTATTTCAGTAATAATTTCTTCATGTGTTGGCGATAAAGCATAATCCCTATTTTTCCTATCTTTTACCCTAAACATATCATCACCATATTCATCCCATCTTCCACTTTCTTTCCATAAACTTGAAGGTGTTAAAGCAGGCATAAATAATTCTTGTGCTCCAATTCTATCCATTTCTTCTGTAATTATTCTATAAATTTTCTTAATAACTTTCCATCCAAGCGGTAAGAATATAAATATTCCTGATGACAATTGCCTTATAAATCCACCCCTAATTAATAGTTTATGACTTATATTTTCTGCGTCCTGTGGTTCTTCTCTTAATGTTGGGACAAAAATTTCACTAAATTTCATAATTGAAAATTTTAAACCCTTTCGTAGGAATTTCCAATTTGTCTAATTAATCCTTTTAATTCCAAAGATGTTAAAGCGGTTATTAGTTCTGAATAATTTGGAAAAATTTCTAAAAGTTCATCAATACTAACCCTTGAAATAATTTTTTCATAAACCTTTTTTTCAAATTCAGTTAATTCAATATCTTTTATATTTTTATTGGTTCCAAGACCAAAATTTAATAATATATCATCGGGGCTTTCAATAATTTGAGCAATATGTTCCTTAATTAACTTAATTGGACCTTTTGCTTGTGGAACATCTATTCTATTTGGAACCGTAAAAACATCTTTATTTAATTCAAAAGCATACTTTGCTGTTATTAAAGCTCCTGAATCCTCACTTCCTTCAACTAATAAAACTCCAATGCTTAAAGCAGAAATTGTTAAGTTTCTTATCGGAAATGTTTCCTTTGATGGTTTTGTTCCTATTGGAAATTGAGAAATTATTAAGCCACCTTCATTATAAATTTTTTTAAATAATTTTTCATTGCTTTTTGGATGTAAAATATCTATACCACTTCCAAGAACAACAATTGTATTAGGAAATGCTCCAAGATGTGCATAAGTATCTATTCCAATAGCACCACCTGAAACAATAACCAAATTTTGAGATAAAGCATTTGAAAATTTATAAGCAATGTTTTTTCCATATTCACTTGGTTTTCTCGTTCCAACAATTGCAAATTTTAATTTTTTAAGAAGTTCTATATTGCCCCAAGCATATAAAATTGGTGTTGTAAAATCATAATTTTTTAATTCCATTGGAAAATTTTCATCATCAAGTAATAAAATTTTTACATTTAGGGCTTTTGCTTTTTTAATCTCCTCCTCTGCTTTTTTAAAATCTAAATTCCTTACAGAAGGAATTAAATTTTTGGGAATAATTTCTAATAGTTCTTCCGTTTTAGCTTTAATAACATTTTCAACATTTTTAAATTTTTCAATTAGTTTTCTATATCTAACTGGTCCAATTCCATCAGTTAATATCAGAGCAAGTTTCTCAATCAATTTTTAAATCACCTTCCCCGAAAATTTAAGACTTAAACTAATAATTTTATTTTCTTTTGGAATAACATTTAAATTACTATTTTCACTATAAGTTGTTGTAATTGATGTAATGTAGTCAAAACCTATACCAAAACCAATATAAAATTGTTTTGATATTGGAAAAAGCATATTCCCACCTATTCCAAAACCTAAATTACTTCCATTTGAGCTTCCATTATCTCCATTAAGTGTTAAACTAACAATTTGCGGAGAAAATAATGCTTGAAATATAAAGTTTTGAGAAGAATAAAGACCTATTAAGAATTTGATTTGTGTTATATTAAAATTTGTTGTATTTTCAAATGTAAAGCCATAGTAATCCCACTTTGTATTTAATGAACCAGAATTTAACTTAACCTCAAATCCTAAAAGTAAAGGACTTTCCCTAAAACCATACGTTCCAGAAAAACCAAAGCTTATAGGTGTTCCATTTGTTGTTGGTTTCGTTGAAAACACTGAACCTTTATAAGAAAAATCAATTTTTGATATACTATAAGATGAAATTCCAAAATCAAAACCCAAGAGAAACATATTGAAAATTTTAAAGCTTAAATAGATATTTTTGGGCTTTGTCTAGTAATTCGGAAATATAGATTATTTCTTATTTTTTTCCCACCCACCCTATGAATAAGGCTTCGCCCCCCATTAGATCCCCCATAAAATCAATAGTTTTATTGAAATTTTCGTAAGTCATTGATAATCAAGCATTTAGCAATAATTACTGGACAAAGCATATTTTTGGAATTATTAGACAACACAAAACAGAGTAATAATTATCCCTTAAAATTTTCAAACTATGCTTTATGGGTTTTTGCTTTTTATTTTTATTTTGCTTGTAATTTTTATGATATTGATTATTCTTATTCAAGAACCTAAAACAGCGGGGCTTGGAAGTTTTCTTGGAGGAACTGAAACAGTATTCGGAGCAAAAGGAACAGTTACCTTTTTCACAAAATTAACTGCTGGAATTGGTGCTATTTTTATGATTTTATCATTTATATTGGCTATGATAAACAGGCCTTCTAATTATGGTTCAGCAATTGAGGAAGCTATAAAGAAAGGGAACATTATGAAACAATTACCTGTTCAACCACAACAACCTAAGAAATAAAATTGAAAAGTGCTTTAATTTCTGTTTGGACAAAAGAAGGTATAGAAAATTACGCAAAAGAATTAATAGATTTAGGTTATGAAATTATATCTACTAAGGGAACATGTGAATATTTAAAAAATTTCAATATAAATGCTAAATCAATTGACGAAATTACCAATTTTGAGCCTCTATTTGATGGAAGAGTTAAAACATTACATCCTATTATATTTGGAGGAATACTATATAAGAGAAACAACTTAAAACATCAACTTCAAGCAAAAGAAAAAAATATCCCAAATATAGAAATTGTAATTGTTGATTTATATCCATTCTCAATTGCTTCAAAAGATGTCATAGATGAAGAAGAATTGTTTGAATTCATAGATATTGGAGGAATATCACTTATTAGAGCAAGTGCTAAAAACTATAAAGATGTTATAATAATTGTTGATTTAGATGATTTAGATTGGGTTATTGAGAAAATTAAGAAAAATTCCCTTACAATAGAAGACAGAAAAAAACTCGCATTGAAAGGTTTTTATAAAAGTGCCGATTATGATAGTTTTATATACAATGAACTTTTAAGAAGATGGCAGTTTAACATGTATGATTTAGATTTAATTTTTTCTTATAGGATTGGTTATCATTTGAGATACGGTGAAAACCCTCATCAAAAAGCAAGTTTATTATTTAACAATTACATAAAAGGATTTGCTCAAGCATTAGATTACATTTGGGGAAAGGAACTTTCTTATAATAATTTACTTGATAGTTTTAGTGCATATAGTGTTGTAATGGAATTCAACGAAAAGGCTTGTGCTATTGTGAAACATAATAATCCTTGTGGTGTTGCTATTGGCAGTAATGAAGTTGAAATTTATAAAAAAGCTTATGAAAGTGATCGTTTATCTGCTTATGGTGGAATTATAGCTTTTAATTTTGAAGTTAATGATGATTTAGCAAAATTATTAAATGAAAATTTCTATGAAGTTATTATAGCAAATGGTTATACACAAAAAGCATTGGATATTTTAAAAGAAAAGAAAAACAGAAGAATTCTAAAAATTAATAATTACAAAAAGCCAAATTTCTATATAAGAGATTTAGGAGGAGATTTACTAATATGTGAAGAAGATTATATTTTGTACAATGAACTTAATGTTGTAAGTGGAGATAATTTAACTGAAGACGAAAAAAAGCAAATTGAATTTGGTATTAAAGTAATAAAGCATATTAAATCAAACGCTATTTTGTTATTAAAAAACTTTTCAACCGTAGGAATTGGAGCAGGACAGATGAGTAGAATTGATGCCTTAAAAGTAGCTATAATGAAAGCAGGTGAAAAAGCAAAAGGCAGTATTTTGATAAGTGATGCGTTCTTTCCATTCCCAGATAGTATAGAGCTTGCTTATGAAAATGGAATTTATTTAATTGTTGAACCTGGTGGCTCAATAAGGGATAATGAAGTTATAAATAAAGCAAAAGAATATAACATAAAGTTAGTTTTTACAGGAATTAGACATTTTAGACACTGAAAACTATGATAATTCAAATTTTAGCGATTACGCCTTCGGAAGCTTTCAACAGGGCAAGCACACTTCTAAATGAAAACAAATTAGATTCTGTTAGTTATTATTTAAGTATTGCTTATAAGGAATTTCCGAATGAGGTTGAAAATTTAATTTACTTGAAGTATTTAGAAGATCAAAAAACAGGTTTCAACTTAGCTTTGGAATTTGTAAAGTTAAATAAAAAATCTTGGAAAATTTCATCAATTGCTCTTCTTGGTGTTATTGAAGAAAAAAAATATAAAGAAATAGAAAAATTTTTGGAAATTTTTCCTGAAACTACAACGATTGGTAAAGTAATAAGTTTTTATAGTTTAGTCCAAAATAAAAAGTACTACGAAGCTATTAATGTGGGTGATAATTTACTAAGCTCTTTTAGATATGCAATAACAATTCTTACAAATTATCCACAACTTCTAGATACAAGCCAACTATTTTATCTTCTTTTAAGAAAACTTTCCATTGATTTTTTGGATTTTGCTTGTCAAAATTTTTATATGGAAAAATGTTTGAAATATATTTCAATAATTGAAAGCAAAGAAAAAGCTAAGGAAATTTATAATTATGTTATTTTATATGGATTTTTTGGTTTAATTTCAAATGCTAAAAATTTTGATGAAGCTTATAATCAGCTACTAAAATTCGTAAAGTTTATAAAGGATAACAATTGTAATGACTATGAAAAATTATTAACCATCTTTACTTCAATTCAATATACTTTTGAAAATGAGAGTTATTATGAATACGAAAAATTTTTATCTGCTGTTGATACGCTTGAAAATTATTGCCCTAATAAGTTTAACATTAAAATAAAATTATTAAGAGCTTATGGTTTGAGGGGATTGGACAAGAATAAAAAAGCTCTTGAAATTCTATTATCTTTAAAAGACAGCTTAAATGAACCCCAAAAACGATTTCTTATTGCTTCAGCTATTGATTACCTTGACTTTGAACTCGCTAAAAAATTAACAAATGAATTTAACATAAATGATTCCTCAATTTTAAGAATTATTGACCCTTCAAAGAATTGTGAATTGCTTTATAACCAAAGGAAATTAAAAGAAATTTTAAAAGTTTGCGATGAAGATACACCTGAAAGGGCTTATGTCTATTTCTTATTATCAAAAAAAGATTCAGCAAATCAAATTATAAATAATTTAATCAAAAATCTTGAATTTTCAAATAAAAATTACACTTACTATTGGAATAAAGGTTGGTTTAAATTACTAATTGGGGATATTGATAGTAGCTATTATTTAACATTAAAAGCACTTGAAATGAAACCAAACAATTCTTTCTTAATTATGAACCTTGGAAGCATTCATTTAGCAAAACTTAAAGTAGATTCTGCAATTTATTATTATAAAAAGGCATATAAAGTTAATAGTGAATATGGAAACTATAAAGAAAGTTCATTTTTCCAAGTTCTAAAAAATGATATTGAACTTATTAGTAAAATTTACAACTTAAAAGTAAATTCAAAAGAAATTTTGGAAAAAATTAAGAAAAAGGCTTAATTATAGGGTGGGAAAAATACACCTCCATAAATGGTTAACTTATGCTTTAAAATTTTCAGGCTATGGCAGAGAAAATTTTGGGTATTGACCTTGGAACAACGAACTCAGTTGTTTCTATAATGCAAGGTGATGAAACCATTGTTATTCATAACTTAGAAGGTGAAAGATTAACACCATCTGTTGTTGCTTTTAAAGGAAATGGTGAAGTTATTGTAGGTTCTCCTGCTAAAAGACAGGCTATACTTAATCCCGAAAATACAATTTACTCAATAAAAAGATTTATGGGGAGAAGATATGATGAGGCATTAGATGATATAAGAAGGGTTCCCTATAAGGTTGTTAGAGGAAGGAATGACAGAGTTGAAGTTTTTATTCCTGCTGAAAATAAAAATTACACACCAGAGCAAATATCAGCAGAGATTTTAAGATATTTGAAAAAGAGTGCTGAAACTTATCTTGGAGAGCCTGTTAGGAAAGCTGTTATAACAGTTCCTGCTTACTTTAATGATGCTCAAAGACAAGCAACAAAAGATGCCGGAACAATAGCAGGTCTTGAAGTTGTTAGAGTTCTTCCTGAACCAACAGCTTCTGCATTAGCTTATGGTCTAAATAAAACTGATAAAAAATTAAAAGTAGCAGTTTATGACTTAGGTGGTGGGACATTTGATATATCTATCCTTGAATTAAGTGGAGGAGTATTTGAAGTAATAGCTACTCATGGAGATACTCACTTAGGTGGAGATGATATTGACAATAGAATTATTGAATGGCTTATTGAAGAATTTAGAAAAGAAACGGGCATAGATTTATCAGCTGATAGACAAGCTTTACAAAGGTTAAAAGAGGCAGCAGAAAGAGCCAAAAAAGAATTATCCTTCCAAAATGAAACAGTAATTAGTCTTCCATTTATAACTGTTGATAGTTCAGGTCCAAAACATCTTGAAAGAACATTAACAAGAGCAAGACTTGAAGCAATGGCTATGGATTTAATAGATAGAAGTATTAAACTAATTAAGGAAGCTCTTGAAGAAGCCAAATTGAGACCATCAGATATTGATGAAATAATTCTTGTGGGAGGACAAACAAGAATGCCGTTAGTTCAAAGGAAAGTTCAGGAATTCTTCGGTAAAGAACCTCACAAGGGAATAAATCCCGATGAAGTAGTAGCAATTGGTGCAGCAATTCAAGCAGCGATTATATCTGGTGAGTATAGAGCAAAAGATATTGTTTTATTAGATGTAACACCATTATCATTGGGTGTTGAGGTTCTTGGAGGTTTATTTGACGTAGTAATACCTAAGAATACAACTATACCAACAAGGAAAACGAAAATATATACAACAGCTGAGGATAATCAAACAAGTGTTTGGATTAAAGTTTATCAAGGAGAAAGAAAGATAGCAAGAGAAAATAGATTACTTGGAGAATTTGAGCTTTCAGGTATTCCACCTGCACCAAGAGGAGTGCCTCAAATAGAAGTTACATTTGATATTGATGTAAATGGTATATTAACTGTTAGTGCTGTTGAAAAAGCAACTGGTAAAAAAGCTGATATTAAAATTCATGCAAGAACTGGATTAACAGAAGAAGAAATACAAAGAATGATAAAGGAAGCACAAGAGAAGGAAGAAGAAGATAGAAGGAGAGCAGAACTCATTGAACTTAAAAATCAAGTAGATGCCTATATTTATTCAGTTGAAAAATCATTAAAAGAATTTTCTTCACAAATAAGTGATGACGAAAAGAGAAGTGTAGAAGAAAAGATAAATAAAGCAAAAGAAAGTCTAAAAACTGACAATAAAGAAGAAATTCAAAAAGCCTATGAAGAACTTCAAAATGTTTGGAATAGTATAACTACAAGAATTTACCAAAGCTATAAGAGTGAAAGACCTGACGATAAAAAAGATGATTTTAGGGTAGAAAACTAAATGTTATTTTTTCTTTTTAATCAATTAGAAAAAGAAATTCAAAAAAAGTATTTGTCTATAAACTACTTGAAGGCAAGTTTCATTCAGATTATTAAATATCCTTCAAGAAGTGATTCTGTTTTATTTAGTGGCTACTTAGTTTATAAATCACCAAGCGAATTAACTTTTAATATAAATGAAACCAAAAGTAAAATTATATTAAGAGATACGATTATAATGACAGTTCAAAACAATGATACATCAATCCAAATTTTACCAAAAAATTATATGTTCAATCCATATTACTTCTTAACCGAAGGTATAAAAGCATATAAAAGTGAATTAAAAAAATTCAATGATAAAATTGAAATTAATCTATTATCTGATACTTTATTTTACAAAGATATTAAATTTGTTTTAAACTCAAAGGATTATAGTATTTTAAGCGTCAAAGCAACTGACATGTACGGTGTTATATATGAATTAAAGCTGAAAGATATTGAACAAAAATGAAAGCTATAAATTATGCTTTGAGGTTATTGAAATTTCGTTCTCGTTCTGAAAATGAATTGAGAAAAAGAATGAAACAAAAAGGATTTGAAGATATTGAAATTGATAGTGTAATTGAAAAGCTTAAAAAATATGGTTATATAAATGAAATTGAAGATGCCATAAATTATGTTAAAATTAAATGTGAAAAGGGATGGTCAAAAAAGAAAATTTATTTTGGACTTTTAAGAAGAGGTTATAATAAAGAAATTATAAAACAAGCATTAATTAATTACCAAAAGGATTTAGTAATTCAAAAACTAAAAAATGAAATTTCAAGAAAGAATTTAAATAAAGAGAAATTAATAAAACTTCTTAAAAGTAGAGGTTTTGAATGGGATATCATAAAAGAAGTTTTGAGAAATGATTGAATTAATAAATGTAAGGAAAGTTTATAAGGATCCAAATGAAATTGTTGTTTTTGAAAATTTAAATTTAAAAATATCTGAAAGTAAAATAATAGCCATAACTGGACCTTCTGGAAGTGGCAAAACAACACTTTTGAATTTAATAGGAATGATTGATTTTCCCGATGAAGGAGAAGTTTTAATAAATTCAAAAAATATCAAAAATTTAAGTGAAAACGAAATATCAAAATTAAGAAATGAATTTATTGGATTTGTATTTCAAAGCTCTCATTTAATAAATGAGCTAACAGTTTTGGAAAATGTTTTAATTCCAAGTTTAATAAAAAACAAATTTTTAAATAATGATAGCCTAAGAAGAGCAATTGAAATTCTTGATTATTTTCAAATATCAAATAAGAAAGATAATTTACCATATGAAATATCAGGTGGTGAAAAAAAGAGAGTTGAGATAGCAAGAGCAATTATGAATAACCCTAAAATTATCATAGCAGATGAACCTACTGCAAATTTAGACCAAAAGCTTAAATTTTCAATTATGGAAATTCTTTATAAAGTTAGAAATGATTTTGGAACTACTATTATATTTTCAACGCATGATTATGAAATACTTAAATATGCTGATAAAGTATATAAAATTGAAAATATGAATTTAGTAGAAATATGAAAATTGGAATACTTGGAGGAGGACAGCTCGGATTTATGACAATTTTGAGAGGAACATATATGGGTTTTGAATTCAATGTCCTAGATAAAAGCTTTGATGTTTCTTCAAGAAAAACATCAGCAAAGTTATTTAAATTTGAAAATTATTCTGAATTTTATAATGAAAGCGATATTATAACATTTGAATTTGAACATATTCCAATAGATATTGCTGAATTTATGAAGGAAAAGTTAAGACCTTCGCTTGAAATTTTACTATTAAAACAAAATAGATTTAATGAAAAGCAATTTTTGTTAGATAATAAGTTTCCCGTTCCAAAATTTTTTAAGGCAGAAAATGGAAGAGAAGCTTTTGAAATAATAAAGAAAAATAATTTTATTCCATGTGTTGTTAAAACAACAAGACTTGGTTATGATGGCAAAGGTCAGTTTTATATAAGAAGTTTTGAGAATTTAGAAGAAATTTATAACTTAAATGAAGAATTAATAATAGAGGAATATATTGATTTTGAAATGGAGGTTTCTACAATTGTTGCAAGAAATGAATTAGATATTAAAGTTTATCCAATTTCCCAAAATTTTCATAAGGATGGAATTTTAATTTACAATATAACACCTGCTAAAATACCTAAAAAACTTGAAAATAAAATATATGAAATTGCTATTGAACTTTCAAAATCATTAAATTTAATAGGAATTGTTGCTATTGAATTCTTTGTTAAAGATGAAGATATTCTAATAAATGAAATTGCTCCGAGACCTCATAATAGTGGCCATTGGACACTTGATGGTTCAATTACTTCCCAATTTGAGCAATTTTTAAGAGCAATTTTAAATCTACCTCTTGGAGAAACAACATTAATTAAACCTACATTAATGATAAATTTGCTTGGTGTCGATAAACCAAATTTAAATGAAATTTTTAAAATTAAAAATAGTTATTTTTATTGGTATTTTAAAGAGAAAAAAACGAGAAGAAAAATGGGACATATTAACATTCTTTTAGATGAATATGATGATTACAAGGATATTGTTAAATTAATTCTTGACTTGTCTAATAAATATAGTGTTAAGTAATTTTAACCCTCTCTGCTGAGCTTTGTCCAGTAATTATTGTTAAGCGATTGATAATCAATAATTTATAAAATTTTTAAGGAAATTGTTGATTTATTGGGGGGATTATTAGGGGGGCTCTGCCCCCCAAAGCAAAAAATGGGTATTTTAAAGCCAAAAGCTTTTGAAAAATAAATAATTCCAGAATTTTTGGACACAGCATCTCTGCTGATTTTATATTCTTTAAAATTTTCAAATTTGACATTATTATTATTTGCTTTTGATATTATTAAACCATATGATAACATCTATAAAATAGACCTTTCAGGTGACAATCAAATTGTTTTCACAAATGAAAGTGTTAAACCACTAAGAGTTCAAATTCTTGAGAATAATGAACCTCTAAAAAATTATGAAATTAACATTTTCCTTATAACACCAAATAATGTTGAAAAATATAAAGTTAAAACAGACAGTCTTGGTTATGCGATATTTATTCCACCAAAACCAAAATTTGAAGGTTTATATAGAGTTATATTTTATAGAGAAGAACATTTTTCTTATTTTACTTTTAATGCAATAGATAGACTTTATATTCTATTTTCAATACTTGAAATGATTGGTGGATTTATTATTTTCCTATATGGAATGGAAAAATTAAATAGAGGAATAAATGCTTTTGCAGGCGCTACAATTAAAGGTTTTCTAAAAAAATTTTCAGAAAATAGAATTTTCTCATTCTTAATAGGTATTATTTCAACAATTGCTATACAATCATCAACAGCTATTAATGTTATGCTTGTATCATTTGTAGATTCAGGATTATTATCTTTGAAAAGTGCTTTAAGTATTGCATTAGGAGCGGGAATAGGCTCAACATTTACAACACAATTAATATCATTTGGAATATTTGAAATTTCACCACTTATTATAACAATTGGCTATATATTAAAAAGAATGGAAGGAAGAATTAGAGCTTATGGAAACGCTATATTTGGAATAGGTTTATTATTTTTTTCAATAAAAATGATGTCAAGTAGTGCTTACTCACTAAATATATTTCCTCAATTTAAAAGCTTCTTTGAAAGTGTAAATAGTAATCCTTTATTTGGTATCTTAGTATCAATAATTTTTACTTCATTAGTTCATTCAAGTGCTGCAGTTGTAGGATTTGCAATATCACTTGGTTTTCAAAATATTATTGATTTAAAAGGTGGAATTTACATCATACTTGGAGCAAACATAGGAACAAGTATAACAGCGATTTTAGCATCTTTAAAAACAGGGGCAAGTGGTAAGCAAATTGCATTTGCAAATTTCATATATAAATTCATAACATTTTTAATTATTTTTATTTTTATAAATGATTTTATAGAAATTGTGGAAAAAACTGATAGCTCACTTACAAGGCAAATAGCTAATGCTCATACTTTATTTAATATAATTGGAGCAATTATTTTTCTACCATTTGTAAATGTTGCTCAATTTATTTTTAAGAAATTATTTAAGGAAAAAATTGAGACAAGAATTTTACCCGACCCATCTATTTTTGATAATAGCTCAATTGCTATTGTTGTTGCTCATAGAAAAATTATAGAAATGTCAAATATCATTGAAAATATGCTTGATAAAATTCCAGAAATTTTGATTACAAAAAATACTTCTTTAATAAATAAAGTTGAATTAATGGATGAGGAGGTTGATAGAATTAGAGATGAAATCGTCTTATATTTAATAAAACTTCAAAAAATTGAAATGACCGAAGAAGAAAGCAAAAAAGTTAAAATAATTTCAAGCATTATTGATGAATTTGAAGCGATAGGTGATGTTATCACAAAAAACATTACAAAAAATGTTTATAAGCTTTATAATGAAGGAATTAATTTTTCAAAGGAAGGACTTGAAGATTTACTTGAATTTCATAAGGAAATAATGATTAGTTTTCAAATTATGAATATCGCTCTACTTGATTTTGATAAAGTGAAGGCAAAGGAAGGTTTTGAAAGAAGATTTTATGTAAATAATTTACTTGATAAGTTTCATCAAAAACATTTTGAAAGATTAAAAGCACTAATTCAGGAAACATTTTTAACCAGTTCTATACATGTTGAACTTTTGAATAACTTTGAAAGAATAAACTATCATATTAGTGAAATCTGTAAAGAGATTATGAGTGAATAAGTCATTATTATCTGCCCCACTATAATCCCCCATTAAATAATAGGTTATTGATAACCAATAACTTATTGCTTTGTCTAGTAAATAATGTTAGGTTATTGGTTATCAATAACTTATAAAGATTTTATTGGAATTATTTATTAAAGGGGGGTTTTAATGGGGGGCTTTGCCCCCCCATAGCCGAAATATGGGTACTTTAAAGGCGAAGCCTTGAATATAGGGTGGGTGGGAAAATAAAATACAGAAAAATAAATAATTTTAGAATTGCTGGACACAGCAATAACTTATAAATTGGGTTTTTTAAAGCAGTAGGCCTATATTTAGGGTGGGTAAGAAAAGAGAGAAAAATAAAAACTATTTTCTCATTTCATCAATAATATCTTTTAATGTCATTTTTGAAAGAAAATTTTCAATTTTTTCATTCATCTTTTTCCAAAAACCTTTCATTAAGCACATTGAAATAAAACTACAACTATTATCGCTTTCAATACATTTAACAATTCCAAATTTTCCTTCAAGTAATTCAATAATTTCAATAATTTTTATATCTTCTGGCTTTTTCTTTAAATAATAACCTCCTTTTGGACCTCTTTTTCCTTCAACAATTCCAGCGTTTTTAAATTCAGCCATTATTCTTTCAAGAAATGATTCGGGTATCAATTCAATATAAGATAATTCCTTAGTAGTTAAAGAACCATTCAAATGTAATCTTAAAAGTGCTCTTATTCCATATTCAACTTTATTAGTTAATTTTAGCATTTATTTAAAATTTTAAAGCATAAGGTATTTTATTTTTCTATTGTGTCTAGTAATTTTGAAAATATATTCATTTCTATATTTTTTTCGCACCCAACCTAATAATAAGCCTTCTGATTATAAATACCTCATCTTTTGCCTTTGATGGCTTTACCACCATTAAATCCCCTATAAAATCAATAGTTTCGTTAAAAATGTTGTAAGTTATTGATTATCAAAGGCTTAAAATTAATTATTGTACAAAGCATTCTTTGATGGCGTATCCAATATTAAGCTTTCAACTTTAAAATTTCCATATTTCCTTAACAAAGCACCTTGTTAGAAACAGAAAAATAAGCCCCCCTACTGAAAAAATGCTTTAAAATTTTACTCCTATGGATAAGAACTTTAAATTTCTTGCAAAAAAATTTGAGTGGAAAAAGATAGATGATAAGTACGAGGCGGTTATTGTTGCTGCCAAATATGCAAGGTTCTTATTTGAAAAGTCAAAAGAACAAAACTTTAAATTACCTTCAAAACCGATATTTATAGCGATGGATGCTTATCTAAACAAAAAGATAGAATATAAAAAGTGAAAATTATTCTTGGTATTACGGGAAGTGTCGCTTGTTATAAAGGAATTCTGATTTCAAGAGAAATTTTCAAAAGAGGTCTAAATCAAAAAGTTATTTTAACGAATTCTGCATTAAAATTTATAAGACCCTTAATTTTCAAAGCAATATCAAATGCAGAAGTTTATACACAAAAGGATTTTTTTAATTCAAATCTTCATATTGAAATATCAAGATGGGGTGATTTACTTTTAGTAGCACCTGCCAGTGCCAACTTTATATCAAAACTCGCTAATGGTATAGCTGATAATTTATTACTTTCAGTTGCTATTTCATTTAACAAAAGGATTATATTAGCACCTGCTATGCATGATGAAATGTGGAAAAATAAATTTTTGAAAGAAAATGTAGAAAAGTTAATAAAAAGTGGAATTGAAATTATTGGACCTGTTTATGGAGAATTATCTGGTGGAGATTTTGGAGAAGGAAGAATGCTTGAAGTAAATGAAATAATAGATTATATATTTAAAAGAACAAAAAAAGTTTTGCTTGTATATGGAAGGACAGAAGAACCAATAGACGATGTTAGAGTAATTACAAATCGTTCAAGTGGAAAAATAGGTTATTTTATCCATAAGGCACTTGAAAGTAAAGGAATTTATCATGATATTATTGTTTGTGGTTCAATTGAGAATGTGCCAGAAAAGAAATTTATAAGAGTTTATAGAACACAAGAGCTTTTAAATGTTTTAAAAGAAATTATTAAAAATTATGATGTTCTAATAATACCCGCTGCAATCTCTGATTTCGTAAGTGATAGTATAAAGGGGAAAATTCATAGAAAAAATGGAAATTTAAATTTAAATTTAAAACCAAATATTGATGTTTTAAGAGAAATTTCAAGTTTAAAGGAAAATAGAATGTACATTGGATTTGCTCTTGAAGAAGAAAACGAAATTGAAGAGAATGCAAAAAATAAAATTATTGAGAAAAATTTAGACTTTATCGTAGCAAATACCTTAGATAGTATTTCATCTGAAAATATGACAGGTTTTATAATGGATAAGAATTTCAAAAAAGTTTTTGAATTTAAAAATTTAGATAAATTTGAAGTTGCCAAAAAAATTGTAAGTTTAATATGAAACTTCCAAAAGGTTCATTAAAATGGAAAATAACATATATATTGGCTTATCCAATTGCTAAATTTATTATTGGAGTTAAAATTTACGGAAGAGAAAATATCCCTGAAAATGGTCCTTTAATTTTAGCCCCAAATCACAGAAGCTATATTGACCCGCCTGTTGTTGGTTTTGCAAGTCCAAGAGAAACATATTTCTTAGCAAAAGAAGAATTATTTAAGTTTAAGCCATTTGCTATGTTAATATCTTTTTATAATGCAATTCCTTTAAAGAGAAGCGTTGAATCAAAAACTGCTTTAATTTATGCTATTGAAAAATTAAAAGAAAACAAAGTCATAACAATTTTTCCAGAAGGCACAAGAAATAAAACAAAACAAAAATTATTACCATTTAAGCTTGGCGTGGCATTTTTATCATTAAATACAAATGCAAAAATTGTTCCAATATATATAAAAAACAATGATGGTAGAGCATTTTTAAAACCTTTCTTATGGATTTTAAGAATTAAAAGACTTGAAGTTCATATAGGCAAACCCATAGAGCCTAATGAATTTACAAATGATAGAAAAGGGCAAGTTGAACTAACAAAAAAACTATATGAAGAAATGTTAAAACTTATAGAAAATGCTAAATAAATTAAATTTTAAAATTGGACATTATAAAAATTGTACAGTTATACTATGCCCTAATAGGACAATTGGAAGTTATTATTGTCCTGGCTATGCCCCTTCTAGTAGAGAATTAGAACTACTTAAACCTGATAAAACTGTAAATGTTGTTAATGCTATATTATTAACAGGTTGTTCAGCATTTGGACTTATAAGAGCAGAAGGGGTTGTTAAATTTCTTAAAGAAAATAATATAGGATATAAAACACCCTTTTCTATTGTTCCTATTGTTCCATCTGCCGTTATATATGACCTTGGAGTTTTAGAGATTATTCCTGAAATTGATGATGGATATAAAGCTTGTTTAAATGCTAATTTTGATGTAAAAATTGGAAAAATTGGTGCTGGTCTTGGTGCTACTGTTGGAAAGTGGGCAGGATTTGAATATAAAGATGATGGAGGATTGGGTTTTTATTGTTATGAATATAAAAATTTAATTGTATGTGCATTAAGTGTTGTAAATAGTGTTGGAGATATTATAGATAAAGATGGAAAAATTTTAAGAGGTGCTAAAAAAGATAATAACTTTTTAGCAGAAAATTTAAAATTTAGATTTTTAAGCATTAGTGAAAACATAAATACTACAATTGTTTGTATTCTCACAAATGCAAAAATTGATAAACTTGGTTGCTATAAGCTTTCAAAACGTTCAGTTATCGGAATATCAAGAGCAATTGAACCATCTTTTACTTCTTATGATGGAGATATTATTTTCACATTAACAACTAATGAAGTTGAATGCTCTTTTGAAGAATTATGTGAAATCACGAATTTTGTTGTTTCTGAGAGTATTCGTTCAATAGCTCAAAAAATGTTTTAACTGCTCTTCTTACATGCGGTATTGTAATTGAACCACCTACAATTAAGGCAATATCAATAATTTCAAAAAACTCATCTTTTGTTATACCATTTTCCAAACACTTAATAATGTGATAGGTTATACAATCATCACATCTAAGAACAATTGAAGCAACAAGACCCATCATTTCTTTATATTTTTTAGGAATTTTACCATCATTATAAACATCATGATCAAGAGCAAAAAATCTCTTTGTTGATAATGTCCCTTCTTTTAATATAATTTCATTCATCTTTTCTCTAAAAGCTTTAAAGTCATTTACATTCATAGCGAAAATTATAAAGTCTATAATTTGATGGTGTGTCTAGTAATTCTGAAAGTATTTATTTTTCTTATTTTGGCCACCCATCTTATATTCAAGGTTTTGCCTTAAAAACTTCGCTCCCTTAAAAACCTCCGTTGGACAAAGCAAAAAATTTTAGTGTGTCTAATAATTTTAGAACCATTTATTTTTCTATTTTTCCCGTCCACCCTGAAATTAAGCTTTATTCAGTAATTCTGGGAACATATATTTTTCTATATATAGTTTCAGAAAATTTTTCATAAGTTATTGATAATCAATTACTTGACAACAATTATTGGACAAAGCAAGTTTTATTTAGTGTTTATAAAAATTCTGAAAGTATTTATTTTATTATATTTCTTCCATACACCCTATTAAAACAACGTAAAGATTAGCTTGTCCTTTCTTTAATAAAATAAATCAAGACAAACTCTGACTGATTTTTTCAAACATTTCCTTAAAAACCTTCGGATCAATTTTGGAATTTATTTTTTTAGCCTCTCCAATAAAAAAGCCTAATAGGCCTAATTTCCCTGATTTATATTCTACAAACTTTTGAGGATACTTTTCAATTAAATCCATTATTATTTTTTTAACTTCACTTTCATCTAATAATTCAAAATTTTTAAGAATTTCATCAACACTAAGTTTATCCTTCATTTCTAACAATTTCTGCCTTGCTATATGACTTGGAATTTTATTTTCCTTCATTAAAATTGTTAGTTTTGAAAGTTCTTTAACATCGGGGAAATTTTCAAAAGATTTTATGATATTTACAATTAAATTACTTCCAACAATTGGGTCTCCTCCATTTGAAAGAAATAGTTCAAAATAATTATTTAAATTTATATCTCGGACAATTACTTCTGCATATTCCTCACTAACACCAATACTTAAATAATAATTAAATTTCTCAAAGGGTGTGCTAAACTTAAAGTCAAAATTTTTTAATGTGATAAAAGGCAAGTCTGGTTCTGGAAAATATCTATAATCTTCCTCACTTTCCTTCTTTCTAATTTCTCTTGTAGTCTTTGAATAATCATCCCACATTTTTGTTGTTCTTTTTATAGAAATGCCTTTTTTTATCTGTTCTACTTGATAGTTTATTTCATATTCAAGAGCATTTTCAACTTCTCTTATAGAATTAACATTTTTTATCTCCACTCTTTCATTGTTATTAACGGACACATTTATATCAACACGCATTTGACCTTTTTCCATATTAGCATCAGATATATTTAGATATTGAACCAAAAGTCTTAAATTTTCAAGAAATTTAACAACTTCTTTTGGATTTCTCATATCAGGATATGTAACAATTTCAATTAATGGAATTCCTGCTCTATTAAAATCTAACAAAATCTGATTATCTTCTATCTGAATGCTTCTTGCAGTATCTTCTTCAAGACTTATTCTCATAATTCTAACATGTTTTTCACCTTTAAGATCTAAATTCAAGTATCCATCATAACCAATTGAACCTATTTTATATTGAGTTATTTGATAACCTTTTGGAAGATCAGGATAAAAATAATTTTTCCTATAAAATTGAAACTTTTGAGATAACCTACAATTTAAAGCCTTTGATAACATTATAGCATATTCTAACGCTTTTTTATTTACAGAAGGAAGTGTTCCCGGATAACCGAGACATATTGGACATATATTTAAATTAGCTTCATCTTCATAATTGTAGTCATTTTTACAAGAGCAAAACATTTTACTTTCAGTTTTTAATTGAAGGTGAATTTCAAGACCTATCTTTATATCCATATGTTTTTAAAGTTTAAAGGATAGAAGAATTTTACAAAACTTCGTTTTATAAATACCTATATTTAGACACTGGGGACAAAGCTCCCGACAAAAAATAGGGTATTTTAAAGGCGAAGCATTGAAGATAGGGTGGGTGGGAGAATATAAAAAACAAATAATTTCAGAATTATTAGACAAAGCACTTATCAATTTAATTTATAGGGGGGCGTTAGCACCCCTACCGAAAAATGGGGATTTTATAAGCCGAAGGCTTGATTTTAGGGTGTGTGGGTAAATAAGGAAAAAATAAATAATTTTAGAATTACTAGACACAGCACTGATTAGATGCTTTGTCTAGTAATTATTGTTAAGTCTTTGATTATCAATAACTTATAAAAATTTTAAGAAAATTATTAATTTTGGTGGGGGTTTTAAGGGGGGCG
>CBFGJN010000031.1:0-21791 GCA_965649115.1 Caldifarciminota bacterium
CCCCCTAATAATCCCCCCAATAAATCAACAATTTCCTTAAAAATTTTATAAATTATTGATTATCAATCGCTTAACAATAATTATTGGACAAAGCACTTCAGTTTTATCTTTAAATAAGGGGGGGAGAAGTTTAAGCCATAAGCTATTCACTAAAACCATTGATTTTATGGGGGGAATTATTGGGGGGCGAAGCCCCCCATAGCCTAAATATGGGAATTTGTAAGCCGAAGGCTTAATTACAGGGTGGGCGGGCAAAATAAGAAATAATCTATATTTCAGAATTACTAGACACAGCACATAAAATAAATCTATGAACTTTATAATTTTCAAACTAACAATGAGAATAAATTATAAATTTCTTGAAGGGGTATTTTCAAAGTGGGATTATATTAGAGAACAATTTGAATTTTCAGATGAACTTATAAATATAGATGAAAAAATTGTTAAGGAAGAGTGGAGGACATTTGAATATAAAGGAAATAATGATTATAGAATTGTTTGTGGTGATGGTTCTTACAATACAATTGAATATATTGATAAATATATTATTCTTTCATCAGGTGTTGGATTGTTTTTTGATAGTAAAAGTAGTAGTCAAGACTCTACCTATCTTTCATTTGTTATAGTTATTCCTTTTGATGTTATAGTTAGAAAGTTTCTTGATGATTTAGCTTCTTTAATGATGAGCACACTGGAGCTTAAATCAATATATTTAATGGCAAGTAAAGTTAAACATGATATTATTTTAATTGATGGAAGTATAAGAAGTTTAATAATTAGATTTGGTCCAAGTTATAGTAGTCAAATAGGGCAGAGGTGGTTTTACAAGGGAGAAGTTGATGAAAAGGAAATTGAAAAAATTTATTATGAAAATAAAGATGAAATCTATAATTATGACTTATGGTCATATCAATTAGTTAAAAATTTTAGTAAGGAAAATAAATTCATTTATTTTGCACATCTTCTATATTATGAGTATTTGAAGGTTCTAAATGATTTATTAATGAATTTTGAAGTTATAAGCATTTCAAAATCTTTCTCTCCCACAACAGGCGAAAAAATTTTCAATCTAATAGAAAGACCAGATATTATCATTTTTGAGGAATTTACAAAGGAAGTAGGTTATAGTAGAAAAGTTAAGTATCTCCAAGAAGATGAATTTTATAAATGGAAATTACCTTCACCTTTTGAACATTTAAAAAGAAAACAAATTTTCTTCTTTTATACAAGATTTGAGGAAAATCACAGAGTTTATAAAGTTGAGTTTATAAGAGATAGAGAACAAGAAGAAATTTTAAAAATCATTCATCCTACTATTGTAAGAGGTTATCCTGTTGTTTTGAAAATTGCTCATAATGATGCCTTAATAACTGATAGTGATGCTCAAATTTTTGAACAACATATAAGAAACGAATTGAAAGTTCAAATAGGAATAAAATTAAGAGAAGAACTTTTATAGTGTTTAGATCCCTTTAATTAAAACTTTTGAATTTTTGGAGTGAATTATTGGGGGCATCAGCGTTAATAGTTATTTCATTCTAAAATTTTCAAAGATTTATAATTATCATAAATTCCAAATATCAATAAAATTATTGAAATTAAATAATTCCCTCCAAGCAAAACGAACAAAACACTTCCAGCAGTATATAATAAACTTAAATTTGAAACACTCCAAAGTGCAAGTGAAAATTTCTCAAACTTGAACTTAACTTTATTTAAAATAAATTCATTAAGATATGAAAAAATAAAAACAATTAAAATAGGGAAAGTTAAATAAAACGAACAAACTTCGTGTTTTTCAATAGAAATTATTACCCACACTGCTAATAAGTAAGAAAAGATAGGAATTATTAAAAATTTTTTCATTTTTTAAGTGTTTCTTTATATTTATTTATAATATCTCTAGCATAAGCACTTACAATTTTAGACCATTCTTCTTCCTTATCTGAACTTTGAGAACTCCTTGAATAAATCTCTTTACCATCTTTATCATATATTGAAAATTTAAAATATAAAACATTTTCTTTTATATCCAATTCCCCCCAAATAAAAGCATCAAGTTTTAGGATTTGAACAGCTTTCAATATCCCATCAAGTGTAGGATTATCTTTATTGTATATATTTGATGTTTGTTCTGTTGAAACAACTGTTATTCCTTGAATTTTACGAATTTCATCTTCCATTATACTTGCCATTTTATCAGAAATATCTCTTAATTTTGAAGTTTTTGTATTTAATTTAAATGAAAAAATACCTATGTACTTAATTGAGGGACCAATAATTGAACTATAACCTTTATTAAGTTCAGTTAAAACCACATCAGTAATATCAACATTAGAACTAAAATACAAAATTAAATCTTTATTTTTATTGAGAACAATATCGTAGTTATTTCTTCTAGCAATACTATCAATAACTAAATAAATTTTGTTAATATAGGGCTGAACAATTTGCTGATATTTTTGATTAATCTGTTCATATATGTTTTTTGCTAAGTTTTGATATTCATTTTCTTTTTGTTCAATTTTTTTTTCAAGCTCATATATTGCTTCATCTGTTAAAAAACTTCTTTGTTCTGAAAGAAAGTTTTTTAAACTATCAATTTGTTTTTTCAAACTATCAAGCGACCTTTCTTTTTCTAACTGAAATTGTCTTAATTGATTCATAGCATCCTTATAATCATAATAATTATTTTTTATTTTTTCAATATCAACGAAAGCAACATTTAATTTTTGTGAAATTATAATAAACAACATAAATGCGGTGGGGGTGGGATTTGAACCCACGTTCCCCTTTCGGGGAAAGCTGATTTCGAATCAGCCCCTTTGGACCACTCAGGCACCCCACCTACAATTTTAATTCCCAAAACAAAAACTTATTATTAATAAATAAATTCAATTCTGAAAGCAAATCTATAACATTATGCCTGATAATAGCTTCCAAAATTGACTCATCCTTACTTAAAATATAATTTTTCCAATAATTTGGAACTTCTTTATTTGAAATATCAAGATTTGATAAATTGTAATAATTTAAATAAGCTGCAGGAGAAACTTCTTTTAATTTTGGTAATTTAACTTTATTAATTTTTGATAGTTGTTTGTGAATACCCATTAAGTCAATCCAAAAGTTATTATATCCAAGAAATTTCTTTTCAAAATCAGTATTATAGCCATAAAATGGTTTTCTTAAAATTTTTAACTTTTTTTGAATTTGCTTTAAGAATAAATTGTAGTCAGTATCAATTGTTCTTAGAACTGAAACAAGTGAATTTTCACTAATATAACCAAAAACAATTATTTCATTATTACCATCAGTTTCAATATCTATAATTGTTCCTTCTAAAATATAAACGGGCAAATCCAACTTCCAAATTATTAAATTACTTTCCGTTCTGTACTTTATCATTACAATTTAAAGTAATATAAACCACAAAACTTATTGAATTTTTTTGTTGAGACATTTGTGGCAAATCTATTGTTGGTTGAGTATCTTGAAATTCCAATTTTTCAAGAGAACAAGAATTATTTATCATTTTTGCTTGTTGTTTTATTTGTTCCAAAATTTCCTTTATATAGCTTAATTTTTCTTTTACAATTAGTGAATCTGAAACTGACATTTCCGTCCCCTTTAACTCAAAGGAAACGTTTAACTTTTGAAAATTCTTTTTAAAATAATCTTCCAGTTTTTTAATTTCACTTTCATCTTTTAATCTAAATTCTACTCTCCAATATCCAATATATCCTGAAACAACTTTTTTTTCCGAACCTTCCTCAATCATATATAAAGGAACAACTCTACTATCATTTATATCATAATAATAATTCAATTTTTTAAAGTTTTCTTGAATTTTTGAAAATAATTCATTCACTTCACTTTCTGATGAAAGTTTGTTTGTTTGAAAATTATAAATAACTTTTACAATATCAGGTTTTACCTGTTTTGAAAAAACAAAAGAATAATTCAATATCTGACAAATAAATAAATTAATCATCTTAGTTGCCTCGTTGGGTCAAATTGGATTGAAGATTCTATCTCAACTGGTGTTGTTGTTAAAAATTTTTTACTTTTTATGAAATAGTACATATAACCATAGAAATATCTATCATCTCGTAATGAACCACCAAAGAATTTTAAAGTGTCACCACTATCAGAAATACCAAAAACGGGAACTAATTGGTACCTTGATAGTGGAACATCCATCGTTAGCATTTTATAGACAATAGAACCATTTGCTAATTTATAAACGAAATAGACATTTCTATCTAAATATAAAATTAGAACATCATTTATAGAAAATCCTACAACTTTGTGTTGCCAACCATTACATTTACCATCCTTAACGGGGGCAGTCATTAGCTCTCTACCTCTATTGTCAAATATCGTAATTACACCATAAGGGTTTATTTCAGTTTTATAGCCAGCATAAGTCTGCGTCTTTGAATTGAAACAGTCTTCAAATTCAGGGAATTGTATTTTTAGTTCTTTTGCCCTTTCAATAGCTTTTACAATTAAAGAAGTATCCCATTTAACAGTTTGTAAATTCTGAAACCCCTGAACATTTAGAACGATAAGAAGCATAATGCTAAAATTTTAAAGCCAATTTAATTTCTTTCTTAAAATATCAAAGAAATCATCAGTTTCACTTAACTTTATCAAAGATGTTTTTTCATCAGATAATTCAACACTAAAAGATAGTTCTCCCTCGCATTCTTTTAATAATTCACCATCTGAACTTATCCTCCATTTACCAAATTTAGGTTTTACAAGGATACTTACAATCATTTCTTTTGGTAAGACAATTGGTCTTGCAGATAAGTTATGAGGACAAATTGGTGTTATAATAAATGCTTTAACTGATGGATGAACAATAGGACCACCAGCGGATAGATTATATGCTGTTGAACCAGATGGAGAAGAAATGATAATACCATCACCATAAAACGATGTTATAATTGAATTACCAAATTTTACAACAATATCAAGTCCTCTTCCTGAAATTGAATTTACACTAAAATCGTTTAATGCACTATCAATTTCAATTCCATTAATAAATAATTTTAACCTATCTCTTCTATCTAAATAGTAATTTCCATTTAAAAGGGCTTTCTTTATTTCTTCAATTTGTGATATATCAAAAAATGTTAAAAATCCGAGTTTTCCAATTTTTATTCCAATAATAGGTTTTTTAAATTTTTTAGCACATTTCAAAAGTGTTCCATCACCACCGAGTGAAATAATTATATCGCAAATTTCATTAATTTGTTCATCATTCCATTCACCTCCTATGTGCTTTGAGATATAGACATAATCAAAAACAGATTTAATTCTTTCAATTGCTTCATTTAAGTTATAAAATGGATTACCAAAAACACCAACTTTCAAACTTTTTTCCTAATTTTTAAATCCAAAGCAATAGCAGAAACAATAAATATAGATGAAAGTGTTCCAAATATAATTCCCCAAAATAGAATAAATGAAAATCCGTAAAGAACAGGTCCTCCAAATAATAATAATGCAACAACAACAGTAAGTGTTGAAAGTGAAGTTATAATTGTTCTACTTAATGTGGAATTTATACCCTTATTGTAAATTTCAATAAGCTTTTGATTCTCTATTTTCAGACCTTCGTACCTTTTTAAAAATTCTCTAATTCTATCAGCAATAATTACAGAGTCATTAACATCATAACCAATTATCGTTAAAATTGCTGCAACAGTTATAGTGCTAAATTCAAGTTGAAATAATGAATATAAACCAAGAACCATAATCACATCTATAATTAATGCTAAAATTGTTCCAAGTCCAAAGTAAAAATCAAACCTTATCCATATGTAAATTAAAATTAATGCTATTGCAATAATTGAGAGAATAAATGCTTGTTTTCTTAATTCTGAACCAATTGTAGGTCCAACTTTTTCAGCTCTTTGTAAAATTATCTCATCATTTAAAATTTCCTTTAATTTATTAACTACAATTTGTGCATCAACTTCTGAACTATATCTTATTATATAATCTTTTTCTTGTCCAAAGTTTTGAACTGAAACATCTCTCAAATTCAATTGACTTAAAGCATTTCTAACCTTTGATATATCTGAATTTTTTGTAGATATTTGAACAAGATTACCACCTGTAAAGTCTATACCAAAATTTATCCCTTTTAAGAATATAACAAAAATGGAAAAGGTAATAAGTAAGATATAAATCACATAAAAAATTCTTCTTTTTCCCATAAAGTCGTACTTAGCATTAGCGAAAATATCTATCCAAGCCATAAATCAACCTCCTTAAATCGGCACATATTTAACATTAAACTTATAAACAAGAATATCAAATATAAGCCTTGATACAAAAACAGCTGTAAATAAGCTTGTGGCAACACCAATAGCAAGAATTATTGCAAACCCCTTAATGGGACCCGAACCAAAGAATGTTAAAACTAAGGCAGCAAGAAAGTGTAGTATATTAGTATCCCAAATTGCCCTACTTGCATTTTTATAACCATATTCAATAGCACTTACAAAATCTTTACCATTTCTCATTTCTTCTCTCATTCTTTCAAATATAAGAACATTCGCATCAATAGCAAAACCAACAGTTAAAATAAGTCCTGCCATTCCAGGAAGTGTTAATGTTGCTCCAAGAATTGATAAAATAGCAAGAATAATTAGAAAATTTAAAGCTTGAATGGTAACTGTTATTAAGCCACCAAGTCTATAATAAAACATCATAAAAATTAGGACAAATAAATAACCAAAAATTATTGATTTAGTGCCTTTCTCAATTGAATCTTTACCAAGTGTAGGTCCAACACTTCTTTCTTCTAATATCTTAACAGGTGCAGGAAGTGCACCAGCCTTTAATATATTAGCTAAATCCTTTGCTTCTTGCATACTTTGAATCCCTGTTATTTGGGCTCTTCCACCAAGTATAGCTTCTCTTATTTGCGGTGCTGAATATACAAAACTATCAAGAACAATAGCAAGTCTTTTACCAACATTTGAAGATGTTATATTAGCAAAAATCATAGCACCCCTTGGATTAAATTCTAGTGAAACAACGGGAGCATTTGGGTGAAATTGATCCCCACCAATTGTAGCAACTGCATTAATTAAATATGCACCTGTTAAGTCAGCCTTATCTCTTAATAAAAATAATCTTCTAAATTTACTATTTCCAGCACTTTCAAGATTTCCAAAGAAAAAGCTATATCCTTTTGGAATTAAGTTTTTAATATCTTCTCTATTCAAAATTTTTTTAACTGAATCAATTAGCTCTTCACTTATAGCTAAATCTCCACCATAGTTTACCAATAGTGAGCTAAAAGGCTTACTTTTTAATAATGTATCTATTTTTGTAGTATCTCTAATTGTATCCTTTTCTCCTGATAAGTATCTATCTATTCTATTTATAGTTGCTTCTAATATCTGTGGTTCAGCTAATAACCTAAATTCTAATTGTGCTGTTTTACCTATAATTTCTCTTGCTCTTTCTCTATCAAGAACACCAGGAAGCTGAACCATAATTCTTTCAGAACCTATTTTTTGGACAATTGGTTCAGCAATCCCAAGATTATCAATACGATTCTTAATAACGAATGTTGTTCTTTCAACAATATCATTTTTTTCATTCAAACTTATATTTTTTGGTGTCTCAACGTGTAAAACTAAGTACATGCCACCTTGTAAATCAAGACCCAAGTTTATTGATTTTTTCTTTAATTCTCTTAATTTTTCCTTTGGCATAAATTCTTTTTGAGCTTCAGAAAGTGTATAGTATTGTATAGTAGGGTATAGAAAATATATGGAAAGAGCAATAACTATTAGCGTTATGATAATTCTTAGATTTAGGGTTTTCATAAGATTGGAAATTTTAAAGTCAAAAGCGGGGGCTTAAAATAGGATTTCACAAAACCCCAAAGGTTTATTATCAGTAGTTTTCCAAAATGTCCTCTTTTTATATTTTTCATAAAGATCTTCGTCAAAATGAAACAAAATTAACATAATAGTATTGCTAAAATAACCCTTAAATCTTCCTAATCTAATTAATTTTTTGTTTTCCAAATTAGATAAATTATTATATAAGTTTATGCTTTTAAGATAATTTACTAAATCCTTGGAAAATTCTGAAATTGCATTATCAATTTCATTTTTCAAGTTATTATCCTTAAATTTAATATCTATTTCAAATTCAAAATCTTCTCTTAACACTTCAACAGCTAAACTTAAATTTTTATGCTTTATTTCTATAACTTTCAAGCAATTAGACGGCTCAAATAATTCACTATCTGAAACTAAGATGTTCCTAAAAATATTATCTATACTTTTTTCAAATGTTCTATAAAAATCCTTAAAATTCCTATTTCTTATCTGTTTTAAAAATTCGTTTCTTAAATTATTATCATTTTTTATCATTCTATACAAATAAGAAGTTCTTATTGCTCCTTTAATACTTGAGCCTGGAATATAAACCTTATTTTTCAGTTTAATAAATTCATAAACTTTATCATTTGGACTGCTGTGAAATGGAATTTCATAAGTTGGACTTATTTTTAAATCATATTTTTTCATAAATTCTTCAAGTCCCAAATCAAAAAGTAATTTTGCCATATCTTTACTATCAATATAATTATTTATAATTTCATCAAAACTATAAAACTGAAATTTTGAACCTCTTATTATAAATTCAAATTTAGCTAAAATTTGACCACTTGAAATATGAACTGGCGTTAAAACCCTAAATTTCATACTATCCTCCTTTTATATAAAATCCAAAGCTATAACCATATTGATAAATTTTATTGGAATTGTATTGAATGGAAGACGAAGAACCATAATAATCACTTATGTTTTTAAGCTGAATAATTGAACCATCTGAAATATATAAAAATCTTCCCTTAATAACGAGCTTTTTGAAATCAAAATAATTATCAACTATTCCTAAGGTTGAAATAATATCATAATAACTATTTTCTAAATCAAATTTTTCATCATAAAAACTTGGACTTAACAAATAAATTTTATTTGACTTATTTTTAATATATTTTGAAAGTTCAATTTCTTCCTTAAATTCAATAAATTCTACAATTCCTCTTGAAATACCTTTTCCTGAAAAATATAAAATTTTCAAAACAGGTTCCAATTTGCTAATTAAGTTTTCATCAAAAAACAAAATGTAAAACTTTAAAAATGAATTTATAGAATAAGACTTTTCAATGAAAAATTTGCTTTCATCAGTTATAAATGTAATTCTATTTATACTCACATGAGGAAATACAACATTTGTAATAATTTCATCTACAATTATATCTTTCGTTTTTTGAAATAAATCATTATTATCTTTAATTTTTCCTTCTAAAATTTCAATTAGTGTCTGTTTATCAATAAATTGAATTCTTTTGAATTTTTTATATTTTCTATATTCATCAGCATTATTAAATGTTATTGAACCTTCTAAATTAGGCTTTTTAAAAAATTCTACATCACCTTTTACAAATGTTGGAGATGATACGAGAAATTTAGGATTACTTTCAAAGTTTTCTAATAAACGTTCTAATTCTTCTTTTGAATAGAAAATTCTATAATACCAACAAATTGCTCCAAAAATTGTCCAAGAACTTGGAATTTCTTTAAATGCACTTCTAGGTTTATATAGAACTGAGTAAAGCTTTGACATCATCAAATTCCCTTATGTTTTCTTCTTTTCCTTTTAAATAATAATCTATTTCCCTTTCTATCAATTTTAAATTTCTAAATTTTACCCTACCATATCCTCTTGAACCTGAACCACCAAGGTAATTATCTTCCAACAATTTTAAACCTGTTAATATCGTTGATTTAAATCTTTTAGGAAAATCATCATCCTCATAAACAAAATAAACAATTCTTCCCTCAAATTCCGAACCTGCTGGAATTCTTTCAAATTTTCTTGGTTCGGCTTTTGATGTTATTCTATCAATTCTATTTTCTGTTTTTATTTCGGTAAGGTTTTCTCTTAAATTATTATAACTTTTTTCAGTTAAGTACATGTCATAAAAAATTGCTCTTGGAGGTCCTGGAAGTTCATTAACAGGTAAATTTTCAATTGTTTTTGAGGACCCTGTTCCAAATACAATACAAACATCACACTTACCACAATCACAAGGTTTTCCCGCCTTATTTTGATTCTTCATTGCCTCAACTCTACCAAGAGCCCATTCCAATAAGCTTCTTAATTTCCCTTTAAGAGAAGAACCCGGAATATATGGTGTATCTTTCGAGAGGTGTTTATCTTTTCCATAATAGTCATATATCGTTGAAGTAAGTTTTATGACAGGATTATCTAAACCACCTATTTCAAAAGTTTCTTTTGAACCTCCAATACGAAGTCCTGTTTTAAGATGAATAACAAAATCCAGAATAACAACCTTCTTTAATCTAAAACTTTTCATATTTACGCCCTCCTTTTTCAAAAGCTGTAAAATAAGCTACAAGAGCTATCATAAAATCTTTCAATTTTTCAAAATCTTCCTCATCTTCAACCTTATCTAAAATTATTTCTAATATATCTTTAAATTCAGGAGGAAGAAGCTGTCTTCCCATAGCATAGTAAATTTTAGGATATATTAAAACTTTCTTTTTTCTTGCTTGTTCTAAATTTCTTTCAGCTTCCTCACAAGCAGAAAGAATTTCGCTAAAAATTTTTCTCAATTGGGATATTGTAATTTTTTCTTTTCGACTAAAATAATCTGCTATCCTATAAGCAATGCCCTTATTTGGAGTAGCAAAATCTTCTTCTTTTAGCTCAGAAAGTTTCTTTATTTGTTTTAGTTTTTCCTTAACTTCGTTCATTGCTTAACCTCCCTTGTTTTCATCAAAAGAAGTTCAAGGAAAATTTCAGAACTTTCTTTAATTTTCATACTTTGCTTATCAATAATTTTTGATTCAAAATCATTACGAATAAAATCATCACTTATATTTCTATATATTTGATAATAAAACATAGGAAAGAAAAGATATTTTCTTTCTAACATTATGTAAATTCTATGAATTAAACTTCTTGAAATTTTACCCTTATATTCTTCTGATTTATTTTTAGCATCATTATAAACTCTTTCAAGTTCATCAAATGAAATAAATTTACTAAATATAAAAACTTCTTTTCCTTCTTCTTTAACCCTATCCAAATTCTTACTTGTTATTTCAGCAGCAAACTTAATAGGATAACTATAATCAAATAAGTTTATACTCGCAGAAATAGATAAATCATTTATTGTCCATTCCTTAAATTCCTTATTTATTTCAATTACAAGTTCAATTATTTTATCCCACCTTCCAACCAAAAATAAATCATCTCCTCCCGAATAAACAACATAAATGTTATCTTTATACTTTTCAAATACAAACCTTAAATACATAGAAAAGAATAAATCTATAAATCTACTTAATCTTGAAACTTCAAAGAAACTATCAATTTGAGAAAATTTAAAACCAAGTTTATTAACGTCAATTTTTAAGTACGCTAATTTCTTATAACCTTCACCTTCAACAAGCTCATTAAATGGTTTAATTTCTTGAATAAAATTTATAAATTTAAAACCATAATCAAATAAAGCTTCACTTAAAACATTCAAAATGTAAAAATTTTCTTCATTGGGAGGACTTTCTAAAATGTCAATATATCCAACATTTTTAAGTCCAATACCTCTATTGTTTGAAAAAACTAAAAAATAACCTTTTAATAGTTTTTCACCAAGTTCTTCAAAATTTTTACACCAATCACAAAATTCATCATTATAATGTTTTGTTTCAATTCTACAAGAAGGACAAATATCATTACTTTTAATTTTTAAAGAAACACTATTTAGAATTTTATAAAACTTTCTAAATTTTTCCCTTTCAAGTTTTTGGAATAATTCTTGTGATTTTTGTTTATAGTTTTTAAAATCATCTAAAATTAGCTCAACATAAGCAAATGTTAAACCAAGACGACCGCTAAAACTTTCTAAAATTATTTTATTTATTTCATTTAGTTTTTCAATAACCTTATCCAAAAATTTTATATTAAATAATAGTTGAAATTTACCACCTCCCACGTATATCGTATTAAAAATAGGATAATTTATTTTATCTAAAATTGACTTTGAAATCATTTCAGGTAATATACTCAAAAAGAAGCTTCTTCCTCTTAGTCTTTTGGCAAAACCTTCAACATTTGTTATATTATAAATAAATTTTTGAATACCATTAATATCTCCTTCAAGTAAAATTGCTTTATCATTTAAGCTTAAAAATGAATTACTAATGGCTCCAAAAATCTTCATATAATCAACAATGCTAAAAAATTTATAATAAGTAAAATAATAAACGTTTTTAAGTTTTTTGTTTATGTCAATTTCTTTTAGATATTTATCTACTTGTTCTTTGTATTCCTCAACATACTTCTTTTCAATTTTAAATTGACCTTTTATAGGTTTTAAATCGTTAAAATTTTTAAGTTCAGTTAATTTATATGTCCATTCATTTGAAAATGGTGATTGAAAATTTGGATTTAAATCTAAGCAATTATAAATTTCCTCATATCTTTTTCTATCAAATTCATTTTCAAATTTTATACCTAAAATTCTTTCAATTGAATATAAAAAGCCTTCTAAATATAACTTTTTATAATCCATTTTTTGAAATTTTAAAGGATAAATTTTTAAGTTGCTTAAACTATTTATTTTTGAGGGATTTAACGGAGGGCTTTGCCCCAAAGCCGAAATATGGGTATTTTAAAGCCGAGGGCTTAATTATAGGGTGGGGAAAATATAATTAATATAAAATATACAGTTTTAGAATTACTAGACAGGGCAATTTGTTTAATTTTTTGAACTTTAAAATTTTCATAATAGTGATTGCTATTATTTATCCAAAAAGTGATAAATTAGCAAGAGAAATAGTAATAAAAACCAGTTTGGATTATGATAATGTTTATATAGCACCTACATATAGAATTAGCGAAGAGGAAGTTTTAAGAGAATTAAAAAGAGCAAAATATGGAATTATGTTAATTTTTGACCCAAATGTCCGAATTGACCAAAGAACCAAAAAAAGGTATTACTTCTTAAAAGATATAGTTAAAAAAATGTTTGTTTTTATACCTGATAGTATTAAATTAGATGAAAGAAATAAGAATGTTGAAGTGATAAGATATAAAAGTAATGATTATAATGATTTGATTAGTAAGTTAGAATTTCTATTAAATGAGCTTAAAAATAAAAGGATTAGAAAAAAGCAAGATGAAAATTCAATTTTGCTCCTATTACTTATAGCATTTATAGTTGCACTTCTGATAACTTCCAAAAGTTCAAAATGAATGTTAAGAATAATTGTTTTAGATAGTAATATCATTATAGAATTTGAAAGGATTAAAAAAAAATTTGGAAATCGGAGTTTCAGAAAAACTTTTCGTATATTTATAGGAAGTTTTTGTAAAGGTGAATATATATTGATACCTTTAAAAGTTAAATATGAACTGAAAAGCAGTAAAATTCTTGAAGCTTTTAATAGTATCCTTGGAAATTCAATAGGATTTTCAATATGTGAAATTTCTAACATAGAAGAAATAAAAACACTTATAAAAAAATGCTTTAACGGCAATATGAGAAACATAGGAGAGGCAGACGCTATAAATCAAATTTTAAAATATATGAATATGAATAAAGAAAGTATATCAAAAATGTTTGGTTTTAAGGATGTGGAATTTGTATTTGTTTCAAATGATAAAAAAGCCTTGGAAGTTGCAGGAAGTTTAAAAATTAAGATTATAAATTGGAAAGACTTTAAAGAAACTTTAAATGAAATTTTATACATTGATTATCAATGACTTATGAAAATTTTAGTTGAAAATATAGATTTTACTGGGGGATTTATGGGGGGCTCTGCCCCCCAAAGCCGAAATATGGGTATTTTAAAGCCGAGGGCTTAATTATAGGGTGGGGAAAATATAATAAAATTATACAGTTTTAGAATTACTATACAATCATTTTTATAAATTCTTTCATGCTTTAAAATTTTCATTATGAACATAATTGAAACTTTGAGGGATATTGTTGATAATAAAAAAAGTGGTTTATTTAAAGCAGGAGAGTACATATTTCTTTTTAAAGAAGGAAAGCTTCTTGAAGTAGCAGGAAAAACGTCAAACAGGGAGGAAGCTCTAAATGATATTATTGAAAATGATTATAAAAACTATGAATTTCAGGAGATAAGTGCATCTACTTTAATTTCCTTTCAAGAGCCTTTGGATATTTCTGATAAATTGATAAGGAAAAAAAGAGGTAGAGAAGTGAAAATTGATGAAAATATAAATAAAAAAATTCAAGATATTAAGCTTATGTTCCCAAGTTTAAGTAAAATTTTAGTAGGAAAAATAAAGGGAGAAATTCTCGCTTATTTAGGTCTTAGCGAAGATGAGATAGAGAATTTAGCAAACAATGTTGATTTAATATATGAAAAATTTTTTAATTTAAAAGAAATAATTCTCAATTCAGAAAATTCTTCAACTTTAATTAAATTCATAGATGATAAGTACATATTATGTTCTTTGAATAGTTCTGAAAATATAGGAATTTTGAGAGTTATAATAAGTGAGGTGATAAAATGAGTGAAAAAAAAGATGTTATAAGAGTTGAAGGAACAATAACCGAAGTTTTACCAAATGCGCTTTTTAGAGTAAGGCTTGATAATGGAAAAGAAATTTTAGCTTATCTTTCAGGAAAAATGAGAATACATTATATTAGAATTGTTCCTGGGGATAGAGTAATTGTAGAATTACCTGTTTATGATTTAAGCAAGGGGAGAATTGTTTATAGGTATAAATGATTGTATTAGATACAATTTTCGTTTTTTCTAATGAAAACTTTTCTTATATCCTAAAAAATGATATTAATTTTGAAAAAACGATAAACTATTTACCTGCTGTTTATCTTAAAAACAGGTTTCCATCTTCAATGAATTTAAATTATAGAGGATTATTATTCAATCAGATTGGAATATATATAAACAACTTTGAAATAAATGACCTACAAACGGGACACCATAATTTTAATATCCCTTTAAATAGCCTTGATATTCCTTATGTAAAATTAAGAAATTTTCTTACCTTATCAACAATAAACTACTTGGAAAAACCAAAAATGAATTTTGAATTTGGTCAAAATAGAGAAAAGCTATTCAATCTAATTGAATTAAAGATAAAAAATTTATCATTAAGTTATTATAACAATTTTGAAATTGGTCATTATTATCAGATAACTTCATTTATTGGTAATTATGGATTTTTTGGATTTAGAAGAAATGATTTTGATGCAACGGGTTTCTTTTCACCTCAAACAATTTTACCATTTGCCTATGAAACTACAACAGTTTTTTTAGGAGTTATTAACTATAAACAGATAGGTTTTTTATTAAGGGGTCATTATGATGTTTTTTTATACGATTATAAAAAGAATGATACCACGATTATAAAAAATTTGAAAAATGAACACTTCTCTTTAAAATCACAAGTTAATTATACTCTAAATTACAAAAATTCTATTTTTGAATTTTCATACAAAAGGGACTTTTTAAGCAGTAATATCGTTCAGAAATTTTTGAATAAGCAATTTACATTTAGAGACTTTTTTAAACTAAGTTTCCATACTTACTTAAAAAACTCTCATCTATCAATTGGATTTGAGTATTTATTAGATAATAAAGACTACTTAATAACACCGAACTTTGATATTAAATATAGAAATTTTCTTTTTTCAATCTCAACATTTTCAAGATTTCCAAACTTCTTAGAGCTTTACTATCAAGACCCTGCAAATGTTTCAAATCCAAATTTAAAGCCAGAATTCTATATAAGTCCAGAAATATCTTATCAAAATCAACTTTTTATAATCAAAGCCTTTTATAGATACAATTATAACCTAATAGATTGGGTATATAATAGTGATTCACTTAAATTTTATGCTCAAAATTTAAATCCAATAAATTCTTTTGGTTTTGAATTATTTACAAAAGAGTTTTACAAAACACAATTAGGATTATCGTTTTTTAAATATATAATCGATGAAAATTTAAGTTTAAAATATCTTGATAAAACGCCACAATTTAAATTTTCAATTTTAAATAAATTTATTTCTTTAAATGTGCTTTATATTGAAAAATTAGATGAAAAATTAAGACCCATTTTTGACATTCATTTAAAATACAAATTTATTATTTTTGGTATTGATGATGTTTTTGAAAAAAACTATATAAACGATTGGCTTAAACCAAGTAGAAAAATTTATTTCAAGTTTTTAAAAGAATAATAATCTCTCTTAAAATCTCACTTGCTATTACGCCACTCTTATAATGATCAGAAATAATTGGAGAAAATTCAACAATATCCGCACTTACTAATTTACCTTTCAGTAACTTTAAACATTCAATGAGTTCTCTAAAACTAATTCCGTTTGGTTCTGGATTACTAACAGATGGAAATATAGATGGATCTAAAACATCTAAATCCACTGTTAAATAAAACTTATCGTGCTTTTTAACAATTTCTTTTAATGGATTTAAAACTTCAAAACGATAACAATTCTCATTAATATATTCAAGATCCACAGCATAACTTCTATAACCGAGTGTATAAATTAAAAAACCTTCTTCCTCAAGTCTCCTAATAAATGTTGCATGATTGAATTTTGAATTTTCAAATATATCTCTTCTATCTAAATGAGCATCAATGTGAATAATAGCAAATTTTTCAAATTTTGATATTGTTTTAATAATCGGATATGTTATAAAATGATCACCTCCAATAAAAACAAATGGAAAACCATAATTTTTTATATACTTTTCAATAGTTTTTGAAATAAAATCTATTACTTCAAAAATGTTGAATTCCCAAGGAACATGAATATCGCCCAAATCATTATAAGGTTTATAACTGCTATTTTGGTAGATTGAATAATCTTCAATTGATTCAATAGCCCACCTAATATAAGATGGTCCAACTCTTGTTCCTTTTAAAAAATTTTCTTTTCCCTCATAACAAATTCCAAGAACATTAACCATTACTTCAATAATAGAACCTCTGCTGGTGTCATTATAATGTTCTTTTCTTTTAATTCTTCTATTTCTTTTTCTGATAATTTCTTTATTCTACACTCACCCTCTTTCCAATCAATGATTCTATTTATTTCAACCCTTCCAAAACCCCATGAACTATCAATTTGATATATATTTCCATTTATCATGCTAACTCTAACTATACCGTTTCCATTAGGTTCAATGAATTCAAGCCTTCCTGTAAAATCTTCATCCACTGCTTTTCTTAAAATAGCTATAAACTCCCCCCTTATACTAAATTGCTTTGACATAATAAATTTAGATAGCCTTAAAATTTTAAAGGGCAAGGAAACAAATAAAGGCTAAGCTCTTTGGCGTCAGCCCCCTGCCAAAAAATGGGGGACGAAGTTTTAAGCCGAAGGCTCAATTTCAGGGTGGACTGGAAAAATATATATTTTTTAGAATTATTGGACACAGCAAATATACAAATTTTTTATGCTTTAAAATTTTCAGAACTTATGAAATATCCAATTGAAAAAATAAGGAATATAGGAATTATAGCTCATATAGATGCAGGTAAAACTACTACCACAGAAAGAATTTTGTTTTACACTGGAAGAAAACACAAAATTGGAGAGGTCCATGAGGGACAGGCTGAGATGGACTGGATGGAACAAGAAAGAGAAAGAGGAATAACAATAACAGCAGCTTCAACAAGTGTATTTTGGAAAGATTGTATGATAAATATCATTGATACACCAGGACATGTTGATTTTACAATAGAAGTTGAAAGAGCTTTAAGAGTATTAGATGGAGCAGTTGTTATATTTGATGCAGAAGCAGGTGTAGAGCCTCAAAGCGAAACTGTTTGGAGACAAGCTGATAAATATAAGGTTCCAAGAATAGCATATATTAATAAGATGGATAAAATAGGTGCAAATTTCTTTAATGTAATTGAAATGATGGAAGAAAGATTATCTGCTATACCTTTACCCATACAAATTCCAATAGGAGCGGAAAGTTCATTTAAAGGAGTTGTGGATTTAATTAGAATGAAAGCAATAATTTGGCTTGAAGAAACGCTTGGAGCTAAATATGAAATTTTAGAAATTCCTAATGATTTAATTGATAAAGCAAAAGAATATAGAGAAAAAATGATAGAAATTCTTGCGGAATTTAACGAAGAAATAATGCTGAAATATATTGAGGGAACGGAAATAAGTGAAGATGATTTAATTAAAGCGATTAGAAAATCTACGCTTGCCTTTGAAGTTGTTCCAGTTCTATGTGGTTCTTCATTTAAAAACAAAGGAATACAACCACTACTTGATGCTATTGTGGATTTTTTGCCATCTCCCGTAGATTTACCGCCTGTAAAAGGATTAAATCCTAATACAAATTTAGAAGAAACGAGATTAGCTGATGAAAATCAACCCTTAACAGCACTTGCTTTCAAAATTATGACTGATCCTTATCTTGGAAAATTAACATATATTAGGGTTTATAGTGGTAAAATTACAGCAGGAACTTACGTTTATAATTCTACAAAAGGTGTAAAGGAAAGAGTTTCAAGAATTGTTCGTATGCATGCAAATAAAAAAGAGGATATAGAAGAATTAACTGCAGGTGATATTGGAGCTATAATTGGTTTAAGAAGTGCTACAACAGGTGATACAATATGCGATGAAAATCATCCTATATTATTAGAATCACTACAAGTTCCTGATCCCGTTATTGCCCAAGCAATATATGTTAAAACAAAGGAAGAAAGAGAAAAATTAGCTCATGCACTTTCAAAGTTTATGGAAGAAGACCCATCATTTAGAGCTTGGACTGATGAAGAAACTGGTGATACGATAATTGCAGGAATGGGAGAACTACATCTTGAAATTATTGTTGATAGAATGAAAAGAGAGCATAAAATAGATGTTCAAGTAGGATTACCACAAGTTGCATACAAGGAAACGATAACATCAAGTTCAAAACAAGAAGGAAAATATATACGACAAACAGGTGGTAGAGGACAATATGGACATGTTTGGATTGAAATTGAACCATTAGAAAGAGGCAAAGGATTTGAGTTCGTAAATTTAATTGTAGGAGGTAAAATTCCAAAGGAATTTATACCATCTGTTGAAAAAGGTATTAGGGAAGCTATGAAAAAAGGTGTATTAGCAGGTTATCCTGTTGTTGATGTTAGAGTTAAGCTATTTGATGGTTCTTATCATGAAGTTGATTCATCAGATATAGCATTTCAAATAGCAGCAAGTCAGGCATTCAAGGAAGCTATGAAAAATGCTAAACCAGTTTTACTTGAACCAATAATGAAAGTTGAAGTAGTAACACCACAAGATTATTTAGGAGAAGTTATTGGTGATTTAAATAGTAGAAGAGGTCATATTACTGCAATTGAAGATAGAATGAATTCAAAAGTTATAATTGCTTATGTGCCACTTTCTGAAATGCTAAACTATGCAACGACATTAAGGTCATTAACACAAGGAAGAGCATATTATACTATGATTTTTGATCATTACGATATTGTTCCTTCAAGCATCACAGAAAAAATTATAAAAGAAAGACAGGAAAAATTATCTAAAATTAATAAGTGAGAATTTTTATATCTGCTGGTGAAGTTTCTGGTGATATAAGGGCAAGTGAATTAGTTAAGTCAATTAAAAAATATGGTAATTTTTCATTTTTTGGAATGGGAAGTAATTATCTTAAAAATGAAGGCGTTAATGTTATATACGATTTTAAAAATGATTCAGTAGTAGGAATTCAGGAAGCAATAATAAGATTAAAAAATATCTTTGAGACTTACAAAATTGTTTATAGAGAAGCCTTAAAAAGTGATTTAGTTATCCTAGTTGATTATCCTGGGTTTCATCTTAAATTAGGAAATGACTTAATAAAAGCAGGAAAAAAAAATATATTTTACTACATTTTGCCACAAGTTTGGGCATGGGGACTTTTTAGGATTGAAACATTAAGGAAATTCAAAGGTTTATATTCAATTTTACCTTTTGAAAAAAAATTTTTTGAAAAATATGGAATAAGTGTAAAATTTTTTGGACATCCATTAAAAAAGCTCTTAAAAGAAAAAATAAATAAAATTCAAATTGAAGGAAAACCAATAATAGGATTATTGCCGGGTTCAAGAAAAGATGAAATTAGGAGATTAATTCCAAGATTTTTAAAAATAAAAAAAGAAATTGAAAAAGTTTATAAAAATGCAAAGTTTATTTTATCCTTATTGATTGATTATCCTATTAGTGAAGATGAAAATTTGAAAATTGTAAGAGGAAATTCAATTGAGATTATAAATTCATCTGATATTTTAATTGTTGCTTCGGGGACAGCAAGTTTAGAGTCAGCAATACTGAAAAAACCTGCTATTGTAGTATATTCAACAAGCGAGCTAACTTGGATATTAGGAAGACTTATTGTTAAAGTTCCATTTATAAGTTTAGTAAATTTAATTTTAAATGAAATGGTTTATCCCGAGTACATACAACATATAAAACCCAAGGAAATAACAAAAAAATTAATAGAAATTCTTGAAAATCCACAAAAAATTACGGATAAACTTTATAAAATTGATGAATTATTAGGAGATGACAATCCTACTGATAAAATTGCATTAGATATTTTAAATTCAATTTAATAAACTTTACCAAAAAGCATAAAAATTATTTAACTAAAAACCCCTAAAGGCAAAAATTGGTTAATTCAACAATTTACTTAATAATTTTGGGACTTCTTCGGGCAGACTTGCAACTTTAACACCTGCACTCTCAAATGCCTTTATTTTTTCTTCTGCTGTTCCTTCACTTCCTGCAATAATTGCACCTGCATGTCCCATTCTCCTTTCAGGTGGTGCTGTTCTACCTGCTATAAAGGCTAATACTGGTTTCTTAAATTCTTTCTTAATATATTCAGCAGCATCTTGTTCATCTGTTCCGCCTATCTCACCTATTAGAATAACAGCATCAGTTTCATCATCTTCATTAAATAATTTTAAAATATCTACGAATTTTGAACCAATGACAGGATCCCCTCCAATACCAACAGCAGTTGATTGACCAAATCCATTTATTGTTAATTGATTAACGATTTCATAAGTTAATGTTCCACTTCTTGAAACTACACCTATTCTACCTCTCCTAAAAATATGAGATGGCATAATTCCAATTTTACATTCATTTGGTGTAATAATACCAGGACAATTAGGACCAATAAGCCTAGTTCCTTTTTTATCAAGATAATTCTTAACTTTAATCATATCATGAATAGGGATGCCTTCTGTTATTACAACAATTAGGCTAATCCCATTATCTGCAGCTTCATATATAGCATCTACTGCAAACTGTGGGGGGACAAATATGATTGAAGCGTTTGGTGAAGTCTTTTTAACTGCTTCCCTAACTGTATCAAATATTGGAATTCCAAGATAATCGCTTCCTCCTTTCCCAGGTGTAACACCAGCAACGATTTTGGTGCCATATTCAAGCATCAATTTCGTATGAAAAGATCCATCCCTTCCTGTTATTCCTTGAACAAGAACTCTCGTGTCTTTATTTATAAGAATTGCCATTTTGAAAATTTTAAAGCAAATTAAATTTTCCCCACCCACCCTATATTTAAGCCTTCGGCTTATAAATACCCGTTTAAATCTATAATTTCCTCAAAGCTTTTATAAGTTATTGATAATCAAGGATTTAA
>CBFGJN010000032.1:0-21473 GCA_965649115.1 Caldifarciminota bacterium
CTTTACAAGGCGTTAAGCCTTGTTGAAATAGGTTTAGGGGGTTAAAAGGGGAGGTTTCATCTGAACATAGTGGAATTTAAACTTTTATCGTTTAAAATTCCTTAATAAAGTTATTGCAGTTTCATCTGAACATAGTGGAATTTAAACTATATAGAATGAAAATAGCACAAAAAATACTATCTTTGTTTCATCTGAACATAGTGGAATTTAAACACTCATTTAATTTTCTTCTAATTTCTTTTATTTTTATTTGTTTCATCTGAACATAGTGGAATTTAAACTTATAATACTTGGATTTTGTGCTATATGACGCAAAGTTTCATCTGAACATAGTGGAATTTAAACTGGATTTAACTGTGTAACTGACATGAACATCACCAACTTGTTTCATCTGAACATAGTGGAATTTAAACTAATTTTTTTTAACATTGTTACTGTATCTTCTACCGGTTTCATCTGAACATAGTGGAATTTAAACGTATTTATTATTCCTAATAATTTCCTTTCTTTACATTGTTTCATCTGAACATAGTGGAATTTAAACTTAAAAAAGAAAGGGGGATTATTTGTAAGGTAAAAAAAGTTTCATCTGAACATAGTGGAATTTAAACTCGCGACAAATCCGAGGCCCTTTTTGGGCCCTGACCAGTTTCATCTGAACATAGTGGAATTTAAACGCTGGTGAGCAAATTGATTTTATTCTTTTCGTTTCAGGTTTCATCTGAACATAGTGGAATTTAAACCAGATGGAATGTGTAATGCATATATGTGTTAAGATCAGTTTCATCTGAACATAGTGGAATTTAAACTTCTTTTTATATCTTTTATTTCTTCTAACACTTCATTCGTTTCATCTGAACATAGTGGAATTTAAACCTATTGCCTCAATCAATCTTCTTGTTACCTTTTCTCTGTTTCATCTGAACATAGTGGAATTTAAACCAACAAAAAAGCTAATAGTAATAGATTTGAATATTTGTGTTTCATCTGAACATAGTGGAATTTAAACGGAGGGCTTACTTATATTATACCACTTTTGTAGGAGGTGTTTCATCTGAACATAGTGGAATTTAAACTGAATTGGAGGTTTCTCTAATCTTAACAATAAGAACATGTTTCATCTGAACATAGTGGAATTTAAACACAAAAGGAGGTTAAGCTTATGGAAAGGGAAAAGCAAGTTTCATCTGAACATAGTGGAATTTAAACATTAACAATTCTAATAAGCATTCTCCGAAATTCATTATCGTTTCATCTGAACATAGTGGAATTTAAACTAGCTTTTTTGAGAAGATTAAATTTTTTATCTAAAATGTTTCATCTGAACATAGTGGAATTTAAACTGTTGAGGTGCTAATGATAATATTTTTTCTAAAAGGGGTTTCATCTGAACATAGTGGAATTTAAACTTGAAGGTGACCAAATAGTATATTTTCCTGTCTTCTTGTTTCATCTGAACATAGTGGAATTTAAACTTTTTAGCATTTTGTTATCAAGGTCAGTAAGATATTTGTTTCATCTGAACATAGTGGAATTTAAACGATGAGGAAATGTATTATGCTATAAAAGATAATTAGTTTCATCTGAACATAGTGGAATTTAAACATAAATAATTTAAATCTTTTTTTATTACTTAATCTCTCTAAGTTTCATCTGAACATAGTGGAATTTAAACTGTGGAACACCAATTAAAAGCCCAACTGATGGTATAGGTTTCATCTGAACATAGTAGAATTTAAACTTAATAATCTCTATAATTAATACGCCGGCTGAGAAATCAACTAAATTTCAATAAATAATTGCTGTATCCAGTAATTCGTTTATGGAGGGCGAAGCCTCCCTTAATCCCCCCATTATTTCAAGTATTTCAATTAATCCTTTTATAAAAATTTTAAGAAAATTATTAATTTTACGGGGGTTTTTAAGGGGGGCAGAGCCCCCCAAGGCGTAAATATGGGTATTTTAAAGCCGTCCGCTTAAATTCAGGGTGGGTGGGAAAAATATAATAAAATAAATAATTCCAGAATTACTGGACAAAGCACAGACAATTTGCTTTGTCCAATAAATAATGTTAAGTCATTGATTATTAACAACTTATAAAATTTTTAAGGAAATTGTTGATTTTTCGGGGGGATTAAGGGGGGCATTAGCCCCCCAAGGGATAAGATAGGTTTTTTAAAGTCGAAGGCTTGATTTCAGGGTGGGTGGGGGAAATATAGTAAAATATATATTTTTAGAATTATTGGACACAGCACAGATAATTGAAATCTATGCTTTAAAATTTTAAATAGCGAGTCGTTAATTTTGTTTGATTTGGATTTTAGTAGCTTTTAATCTTGATGTAGTAAGGGATTCAATTTATTTTGATTATTACAACAATAACGTTTATATTTTCAAAACATATAGGAATGTTATTATTGACACATTTAAAATTTTGTCGTTTGATGAGTACTTTGATTTCTTATCAGATAGTTTATTTTATCTTCAATATCAAAAATTTTCATCAAATAATACATCAAATAATCAATTTGGCTTAATTCCAACAATTTCTGTTCCAATAGATATTCCCGTTGGTCTTGGATTTCTTGGAGGTAATGAAGCAAAAATTGATATTAAAGGAAATCAAAGTATGGAATTTGGTGGTTCAGCAAATAGTATTATCTCACCTGTAAATTATGGTTCTTCAACATTTCCACAATTACAAATGAAACAAACAATAAATGTTAATTTAAATGGAACAATTGGTAAAAAATTAAATGTTAATATCAATCATAATTCAGAAGAAATTGATCAAACAAAAAATAAAGTTAGACTTTCTTATAATGGCGAAGAAGATGAGGTTTTCCAACTTATAGAACTTGGTGATGCAAGTAGCCTACAATTTCCATCTACTAAGTTTTCAAGCCTTCCATTAACTTCTGATAATTCGCTTTTTGGAATAAGGGCAAATACACAACTTGGACCAATAAAAAGCACAATTGTTTTAGCGAGGGAAAAAGCACAAGTTAGCACACAATCATTAAAAGCTAATTTTCAACAAAGAACTGACACAATATATGAAAGGGATTATGAAAAATTAAAATTTTTCTACTTAGATGAGACTGATTCTATAATTGAACTTAAAGTCTTTATTGATGATAGAATAAACAATAATAATAGCCTTTCAGTTTATGGCAAGGCTTGTTTTAATGCAGATGTAAATTCTTATTGTGAAACGGGATATTTTGATTTAGATACAAGTTATATAAGGTGGGCTGGAAATGTTATTGAATTTACGAAGACAATAAATGAAAATTATGTTATTGGTGTCTATTATAAAACATTAAATGGGAAAGTTGTAGGTTCATTGTCAAATCCATTAATTTTAAAACTTATAAAACCTGAAAATCTCTCATCAATTGAAAACACTAATGACCCAATTAAACTTTATCTTTGGAAATTACAACTAAAAAATGTTTATTATATTGGTTATGATAGTACTACAACAAGTTTAAACCTTACAATTTACAAGGATACAGTTCCAATTCCCGTAGATGGAGAAAATGGCAAAAAGTACATTCAAATTTTTAAACTTGATAATAATAATGATGGGTTGGTTGATTTAAGCTGGACTGACCCTAATGGAAAAATTCATCCTATCTTGGCAAGAGGATATGTTATATTTCCTGATTTAGAACCATTTCCAGATTCAATTATTTATAAAAAATATCATTTTGTTGGTTCAGAAGGAACAAAATTCTTTTTAGTTGTTCAAAATACAAGAGCAAATAGAAGTATTGAAATTCCACCTGATGCTATTATAAGTAGTGTAAAAGTTTATGTGAATGGTATGGAATTACCTCAAAGTGATTATAGTATCATTGGAAATAGAATTGTTTTCAATAAGTTTATAGATCCTAATGCAGATGTAGAAATTAGGTATGAAACAGGAAATATATTTCAATTTGGAAGCAAATCAATAATTGGAATTAGAAATGATTATTATTTTAATGAAAATTTTAGGATTGGTTCTTCATTCCTTATGAGAAGTATTAGTGCAGGCTTTGTCCGACCAGAAGTAAATAACGAATCAAGAAGAACTCAAATTCTTGAATTTGATTTTGATGGAAAGTTTGATTTACAAAAATTAGATAATTTTCTTTTGAAAATTCCAAATTATTCTGGAAATAGTTATATTACGATGAAAGGTGAGGTCGCTCAAAGTATTCCTAAAATTTCAACAACAGGAGAAAGTTATGTTGATGATATGGAAAATATAAATGAAAGTAATAGTGTTAGTCTTGGAGGATTTGATTGGCATTATGGTTCTCTTCCAACGGGTTATAATCCTGATGATTATGTAAAATTTTTAAAATGGAGACCATTTGGCTTTCCAAAAGGACAAATTTATCCAAATTTAACAGATGATAGAGAAAGAAATGCTATTGAGAATACAATTGGATTTTACTTTGAACCTATTAATTTAAATTCAAATAATAATTGGTTTAGTGTTTTGAATTTAATTGATAAAAGTGGTTATGACTTTTCAAGAGTTAGCACAATTGAAATTATATTAAAGAGCAAGGAGAATTTAGTTGTCAGAATAGATGTTGGTTATGATATTCCAGAAGATGAAGTTAGAAGAGATATTAATGGAAATTTAAAAGGACCAAATGGAATTCTTGATAGTGAAGATAAAAATAATAATTGCGTTTTAGATGTTGCTTTAAATGAAGATGTTGGATTTGATGGAGATTATAGTTTTGACTTTAATAATAATTTTGCTGGAACTAAAAATAATGGAAGACTTGATAGTGAAGGGCTTGTTGATTGTTGGCGATTAAATCAAAATTCAAACTATTGGACATTTATATTAGATATGGATAAAATTCAGCCAATTAGCAATGTTAATGGTTGGAAATTTTATAGATTATCATTTTTAGAACCTGACTCAGTTTTTGGAAGACCTGATATTTATAGAGTTAGATATATTAGATTAACATTTTCAAAATTTACAAAATCAGATACGATATTTCTTGCAAAGCTCAATTTCAAGGGTAGTAAATGGATTGTTGGAACAAAGTTAGTTAGCCCTGAAAAATTTTCATTATCTCAAGTTAATACAAAAGAAAATCCAGAATATATTAAACCACCTTGGGTAAAACAATATATAAACCCTGATGGAACTATTGAAAGTGAAGGTTCATTAGCATTAATTTATGAAAATATAACACCAAATAAAGAATTTTTAGCATATAAATCAAGCACAAAAGGAAATGATTTAACATTTTACAATAAAATTTCTTTTTATGTCAGACCTTCGCCGAATACTCCACCTCCATATCCGAAAATTATCTTCAAATATGGCAAGGATACATTAAATTATTATTTTTATGAATATCAGTTAAATGCGAATGATTGGCAAATTGTAGAAATTGATATAAAGAAAATTGTTGAGTTCAAAAAACAAATTTTAGATAATGGAAATTTTGACCCATCGCAAGTTTATAAAAATGAAAACTATGGATTTAAAGGCAATCCCAACTTATTAGATATTAGATTTTATGGAATATCATTATTAAATGAAAGCCAAATTCCTATAAGTGGAACAGTCTGGATTGATGATATTAGAACAATAGAACCTGACAATATAAGTGCATTAGCGATGGATTTAAGCAGTTCTTTAAACTTAGGAACATTAATGAATTTAAATTTATCTTTTACTAATAAAAGGGCAGGATTTAGGGGATTGTTAGATGATAAACCTTCAAATGATAATACTCAGAATTTTGGATTAAATTATAATATGAATTTGGATAAACTATTTAATAAATCTTGGGGAATAAGTTTGCCTTTATCATTTACTTATAATTCAAGTGAAACATATCCAAAGTACCAAACAGGAACAGATTTAATTATTGAAGGAGATAAAGAAAAATATGGGACATTTAATAAAAGTTATTCCATTTCTTCAAGTTATAGAAAATCGCCATCAAATAATAGAATTTTACGATATATATTAGACCCATTTAGCTTTCAATATAGTTATAATACAGCAAATTCAAAAAGTTGGACATCTGCTGATAGTACAAATTCATTCAATATATCTGGAAGCTATAATTTAGTTCCAACAATTCTAAAACCTCCTAAAATTTTCAATAAGGAGATTTATTACTTACCAAGAAATTTAAGTTTATCGTTAAATTATAGAGAAGATTACAAAAAAAATATAAATTTCATTTCAGGAACAAGTCAATTCACACCTAATAGACAAGTTGGAGGTAATTTTTCAATTAACTATTCAATAATAAATAACTTATCAAATTCTTATAGCCAGAGTAGAAACTTTGATAGAATTAGAAATAAATGGACTTCATTCTCAGAAAACTTTAATAACTCATTAAATTTTTCAATTCCATTTATAAACAATTCAATAAATTATAGTGCTAACTATTCTGAAAATCAAGTATCATCTGATACAAGTAAAATTTATAATATCTCACAAACTTCAAATATAAGTTATAATATATCAACAAGAAATATCTTCACAAAATTACTTTTAAGCGAACCAAATGTAAGTTTTAGTTATTCAAAGAATTTTAATGTTCCATTACAAACATCATCTCAGAGTTATTTATTTAGAATTGGATTATCATTCCCTAAAACGGACAGTCAATTTAGTTGGTCAGAAAATTACGCATTAAATTACAATCAATCATTCAATTGGAATAATTTTTCAATTTCAGTAAATCCTTCATATAATCTAAATAAAAACTATTCAACAATAAATTCAATTAAAGAAGACAAAAGTTATCCTAATATCACCTTAAATGTCTCATCACTTCCAATTCCAAATAAAATTAAAGATGTTATTTCATCTCCTAATTTAACTTCAAGTTTTAGAATAACAAATTCAAGAACAATTAACATTAAACCTGACAATTCATTAGAAATTACAACAAGCTATTTAAGGGATTTTTCACCTCTAATTCAAACATCAATTTCAATTAAAGATGGAACAAGTATTTCAATTACATATAATAATAGAAAACAAATTTCAAAGTTTGAAGATTATAGAAATGCTCAAAGCACAAATAATTCCAACGATTTAACATTAACATTAAGTAGAGTAATTACTCCATCAGATAATTTCCCACTTGTTAGAAATTTAAGGAGTAATTTAACTATAAATTTAACTTACAATGTTAGTTCTTCTAAACAAATTACAAGAAACGAAAATAATGAGATTGTTGATTTTGATAATTATAGTAGAAATTTTAGTATTCAAGGGTATTATACCTTTAACAATTCAATAAATGCTAATTTTACAATAAATCATACAAGGAGTTTAAATAAAGTTATGATGACAGGAAATCAAAACTTTACAATTTTAATTAAGTTTGATATACAATTTTAATAGATAAATGCATCTGGCTTTAAAAACTCGGCCAATAAAGAGATAATCTATTCTTTCAACTCTTCAACAATTTCAATATCAAAACTTTTAGCAATAACGACTGCTTTATCATTAGCAGATGGTGTTAAAATAATTTTCTTGTCAATTTTTGTATTAAATTTCTTCTCATATAACTTAACTTTCCTTTCAAATGTAGAAACATCACCTTCACTAATTGATGATTTTATTTCAATTGCTATTTTCTTACTATCTTTAATGATTATATCAATCTCTATTTGACTTGGCTTTAAAAATACATATCCTTCTTCATCAAAGAAAACGATATTTTCAACAGCATAACCTAAATCTTCAATAATAGTTTTTATTCTCTAAATGTTTCTTCTGCCATTAATCCCCATCTTGCTCCAAGTGATGTTATTTTTCTATCTATCTTTTTGTCTAATCTATCAATTGCTTGTGTTAGTTTTTCAATTGCTTGCCATATTCTTTGATTTTCTTTTTCTTGCCTTTCAAATCCTTCTTTCATATCTTTTCTCATTTCTTCAATTGCCTGCCATATTCTTTGATTTTCTTTTTCTTGTCTTTCAAATCCTTCTCTTATTGCCTGCCAAATTTTTTCATTTTCTTTTGCTTGTCTTTCAAACCCCTCTTTTATTGCTTGCCATATTCTTTCATTTTCTTTTGATTGTCTCTCAAATCTTTCATTCATATCTTTTCTCATTTCTTCAATAGATTGCCAAATTCTTTCTATATTCTGCCATATTCTTTGATTTTCTTTTTCTTGTTTTTCAAATCTTTCATTCATATCTTTTCTCATTTGTTCAATTGATTGCCATATTCTCTCTATATTCTGCCATATTCTTTGATTTTCTTTTGCTTGTTCTGAAAATCCTTGCCTAATCTCCTTAACAATAGCATTTATTACTTCTTCAATAAGAATTGTAAATGCTTCCCTCATTATTTCCCTATGCTCTGGTGGTAGTTTTTCTAAAACTTTATTTAATTTTTCTATCATAGTTTGATAATTTTAAAGGATAAATAATACTCACTCTAAAATTAAGCCTTCGGCTTAAAAATACCCATTTTATGGATAAAAATTCAATTTTTAGAAAATTTTTTTAGCTTTAAAATTTTCTTCCTTTTAAATGTTAAAAATTTATGGATTAGAAATAAATCATAAAACTGCTCCAATTGAAATAAGAGAAAAATTTTATTTGAACGAAAAGGAAATAGAGGGCATTTTAAAATTCTTAAAGAATATTAAATTCAACAGCGAAATTTATATTATTTCAACATGTAATCGCTTTGGGATATTTTCTGATTATGAAGATATTTATTATATTTTGAAAAAAATTTTAGAATTTAAAAAATTATCTAATGAAAATGATTTAAATTATTTTAAATTTTATGAAAATGAACATTTGATAAGACATATTTTTAGATTGTCAGCAGGTTTAGAATCACAGGTTTTAGGAGAGCATCAGATATTAGGTCAAATGAAAAAATTCTATAATATAAGCTTGAAATTTGGATTTATTAGAGAAAATTTTGGTGAGTTATTGAGAAGAAGTTTTAAATTTGGAAAATTTTTAAGAACGAATTTATATACCAGGAATTTATCATTTGGGTTTTTGGTTATTGAAATTATTAAAAAATTTAATTTTGAAGAACCAAATATCTTAATTATTGGAACAGGAGAAATGGCTTTTGAAATTTTCAATAACTTAAAAAGAATAAAATTTAATAAAATTTTTATTGCAAGTAGGGAGTTTAATAGGGCTAAGTTCTTTGCCTTAAATTCAAGAATTATTCCAATAAGTTATGACCAAATAAAAGAAATTCTAAATAAAATGAATTTTGTTATTTCTGTTTCAAATGTTAATAGCTATATTGTGAATTTAGATGATGTTAAAAATGAGAAAATTGTTTTTATAGATCTTGGTGTTCCAAGAACAATAGACCCAAAAATAAGAAATAAATGTCAGTTATATAATCTTGATGATTTGAATAGTTTTATATTTTCAGAAAATAAGAATTTTTTATTGGCTGAAACACTTGTTGAAGAAGAGATTGAAAAATTTAGGAAATGGCTAAAAGAAAAAAGAAGCTATCCTTTTATAAAAAGCATAAAATTTTACATTGATAATTTAAATGAAAGATATGAAAAAAATAAAATTTTAAATAAAATTTTACATAATGTTTTTTCAAAAATGAAGGAAATTTCAAGAGATTTTAATAATCCTGAAATTTTTCTAAGTGCTATTGAAAGTGCTATTTTAAATAAATCTTTTGTTTTAGAAAGAAGAAAACAAATTGTAATAGGAACAAGAGGTAGTCTATTGGCATTAAGTCAAACCAAAGAAGTTGTTAATAAGTTAAAGGAAATTTATCCCGATTTTGATTTCATTATAAAAATAATAAAAACCTCAGGTGATGTTGGAGAAAATGTAAGGGGAGCTTTTGTTAAGGAAATTAGGGAAGAACTATTAAATGGAGATATAGATATAGCTATTCATAGTTTGAAGGATGTTCCACCTGATGATTTTGAACATTTAACATTTGGAGCTATTCCTAAAAGAGCTGATCCAAGAGATGTTATGATATCTTATCAGAATTTATCTTTTACTAACCTTCCTTATGGTGCTATTGTTGGAACTTCAAGTCCAAGAAGAAAAATTCAATTATTAGAAATGAGAAATGATTTAAAAATTATTCCAATTAAAGGTAATATAGATACAAGGATAAAGAAATTAAAGAATGGTGAAATTGATGCTTTAATTTTAGCAAAAGCTGGTATTGATAGAATTGGATTATCATTTTTAATAACTGAGGTTTTTGATGTTGAAAAAATTGTTCCTGCACCAGGTCAAGGTGCATTAGTTCTTGAAGTAAGGAAAGATGATGAATTCATATTAAATTTAATAAAACCCTTAGATGACTTTGAAACAAGAATATGTGTAATTGCTGAAAGGATATTTATGAAAGAGGTTGGAGGTGATTGTAAGTTTCCAATTGGAGCTTATGCATATATAAGAGATAATCAATTCTTTATGATAGGTATGGTTTCTAATCCTTATCCTAAGAAACTTATATTAAGTGGTGATATTGGAAATTCAGAAAATATAAGTAGAGAGCTTGCTTATAGGTTATTAAAATGACCTTATTAAATAAAAAATTCTTAATTTTAAGACCAAGAGAACATATTGAAATTTCAATAAAATTAATAAATGAAAAGGGCGGTTTGGCAATTGTTGTACCTTCAATAAAAATTGTTCCTATTAGTGATTGGTCAGTTGTTGATATTCATATTAAAAAATTATTTGATGGTTTTTACGATTGGTTAATTTTTACAAGTCCAAATGGTGTTGAAATTGTTATGAATCATATATTGGATATTAGTTTAAATCCCAAAAATATAAAGTCAAAAATAGCGGTTATTGGTCCATCAACATTAAAAAAACTTAAAAATTATAAATTAAAAGCTGATAAAATTCCAAGTAATTTTATTGGAGAAAGTTTAGTAGATGTTCTTGGAGATGTAAAAAATTTAAATATCCTTATATTAAGGTCATCAATTGGAAGAAAAGCGATTTTGGATATTCTTAAATCAAAAGGAGCTAATGTAATTGATATTCCTGTTTATAATGTTCAATTGATTAATATAAGCAAGGAATTAGAAGAAATTATTCATCAAGTAGATTATGTTCTATTAACGAGTTCTTCAATTGCAAAGTCATTTTTTAATTCTATTAAGTCTATCCCAGATAATTTGAAAATTGCTTGTATTGGTCCAATAACAGCACAAACTGTTATTTCAATGGGCTTTAAAGCTGATATTGTAGCAAAAGAACATACATTTGAAGGTTTGATAAAGGAGGTTGAAGAATATGAGAAGGCCAAGAAGAATGAGAGTAAAGGATAGTTTAAGAGAGCTTGTAAGAGAGACAAGGTTAAGTGTAGAAAATCTGGTTTATCCAATTTTTGTTCTTCCTTATGAGGAAGCAAAAGAACCGATTGATAGTATGCCTGGTCAATTTAGATTAGGTTATAGGAATTTATTAGAAGAAATTAAAGAGATAAAGGAATTAGGAATAAAAGCAGTTTTATTATTTGGTATTCCAAAAGAAAAAGATGAGTTTGGCTCTTATGCTTATGATGAAAATGGAGTTGTTCAAAATGCTATAAAAATTATAAAAGATAAATTTCCTGAAATAACTATTATTACAGATGTTTGTTTGTGCTCTTATACAACCCATGGTCATTGTGGTATTGTGAAAGATGGGAAAGTTTTGAATGATGAAACACTTGAAATTCTATCAAAAGTAGCAATTTCGCATGCAAGAGCAGGGGCGGATATTGTTGCACCAAGTGCTATGATGGACCATCAAGTAAGAGCGATAAGAAATGCTCTTGATAGTGAAGGTTATATAGATGTTGGAATAATGTCATATTCTGCAAAATTTTTCTCTTCATTTTATGGTCCTTTTAGACAAGCAGCAGATTCCTCTCCGAAGTTTGGAAATAGATCATCTTATCAGATGGATTATGCTAATGCTCGTGAGGCTATTGTTGAAGTTGAAATGGATATTTTAGAAGGAGCTGATATTGTCATGGTAAAACCAGCATTAAGTTATCTTGATATTATCCATGTTATTAGCAAGAAATTCAATGTTCCTATTGCTGCCTATAATGTTAGTGGTGAATATGCTATGATAAAATCTGCTTCTGAAAAAGGATGGATAAATGAGAAAGATATTGTTATTGAAATCCTTACCTCAATAAAAAGAGCTGGTGCTAATATCATAATAACTTATTTTGCAAAGGAGGTTTCAAAATGGATAAGAAACTTTTAATTCACTATTCAATATATAAAATAAAAGATGGAAAAAATTTAAAAAGCTTTTTAGAAGACTTTGAAAAATTTACAAATAAGGTTTTCTTTTACATTACAACGCCTTTTAGAAGTGAGTACGATTTGCTAGTTTGGAGTATTATTTTACCTGAGAATGTAAAAAATTTTTTCATTTCATTTACAAAACATAAATTTAAATTTAGTGATATTGTTGAATTAAGGGAGATATTTTGGGGTTTTACAAAACCTTCAATATATACAAAAGGTCAATCTCCACAAGAAATTAATCCTTTTACTGATTATAGAAAGAGTTATTTTATTGTTTATCCTTTTGTAAAGACTGCTGATTGGTATTTATTAAGCTTTGAAGATAGAAAGGAAATGATGTACGAACATATAAGAATAGGGAAAAAATATCAAGAAATTCTACAATTATTAGTTTATTCATTCGGATTAAATGATAGTGAGTTTGTTGTAGCTTATGAAACTGATGATTTAATAAAATTTGAAGAACTTGTTGAAGAATTGAGAACATCAAAAGCCAGAATATATACGAAAAGAGATACACCTATTATTACGGGAATTTACATGAAAAAGGAGGAGATATTAAATGGTATTTGAGAATTCTAAAAAGCTTTTTGAAGAAGCAAAAAAATATCTTATTGGTGGTGTAAATAGTCCTATTAGAGCTTTTAAACAGGTTGGAGGCAATCCAATTTTTATCAGTCATGCAAAAGGTTCAAAAATTTATAGTGTTGATGGTTTTGAATTTATAGATTATTGTGCTTCTTATGGGGCAATAATTCTTGGACATGCTTATGATGAAGTTATTGAAGAAATAAAGAAAGTTTGTGAAAAAGGAACAACATTTGGTGCCCCTACAATATATGAGATAGAACTTTCTAAAATGATTTGTTCCGCATTGGAAGTTGATCTTTGTAGATTTGTTAATTCTGGAACAGAAGCATTAATGAGTGCGATAAAAGTTTCAAGAGCATGGACAAAAAGAAAATTTATTTTGAAGTTTGAAGGTTGTTATCATGGACATTATGATAGTTTAATTGTAAATAAAAATTCAGATATAAGTGAAGGAATTTTAGATGAAGTTAAAGAAAAAACGATTATTATTCCATATAATGATTTTGAGGCATTAGAAATGGTTTTTGAAAAATTTGGAGAAGAAATAGCTTGTGCAGTTGTAGAACCAATAGCGGGGAATATGGGTGTTGTTTTGCCTGAAAAAAATTTTCTTGAAAAGTTAAGAAATTTAACAAACGAATATAATTCTTTATTAATTTTTGATGAAGTTATAACAGGATTTAGATTTTGTTTTGGGGGTGTTCAAAAATTATTTAATATAAAACCTGACATTACATGTTTGGGTAAAATTATTGGAGGAGGTTTTCCAATAGGTGCTTATTGTGGAAGAAAGGAGATTATGGAAATTGTTTCACCAGAAGGTCCTGTTTATCAAGCGGGAACATTTTCTGGGAATCCCGTTTCAATGGTTGCTGGTTTAAAAACACTTGAAATTTTAAAAGAAAATCCAAAGATATACGAAGAACTTGATAAAAAAGGTAGAATTTTAGAGGATAATATAAAAAATTTACCTATAACAATAAATAGATTTGGTTCAATGATGACGATATTTTTTAAAGAAGGTTATGTTAGAAATTATAATGATGTTTTGATGTCTGATAAAGAAAAATTTTCAAAGTTTTTCTGGAAAATGATAGATAAAGGTATATATATTCCACCTTCTCAGTACGAGGCTTGGTTTATAACATATGCTCATAGTTATGAAGATATTGAAAAAACAATAAAAGCAATAAGAGAAAGTATAAAATGAATACGAGATTCTTAAAGGCGTGTAATAATGAGAAAGTAGATACAATTCCTGTTTGGTTTATGAGACAAGCGGGAAGATATTTACCACAATATAGAAAAGTAAGAGAAAAATTCAGCATAATTGAAATTATAAAAAATCCAGAGATTTGTTCTTATGTTTCTATTCTGCCTGTTAAAGAGTTAAATGTGGATGCTTGTATTTTATTTTCTGATTTAACAACACCTTTAATTTTTATGGATGTTGAATTTGATATTGTTGAAAATGAGGGGCCGGTTTTATTGAAGACCATTGAAAGTTATAAAGATATTTTAAATTTAAAACAATTTGATGATAAGAAAATTCAGTTTGTTGGTGAAACAATATCAATTTTAAGGCAAATTTCAGATGTTCCTATAATTGGTTTTATAGGAGGTCCATTTACATTTGTAAGTTATTTAGTTGAGGGAAAATCTACAAGAAACTTTATAAAAACGAAGTTCTTGATGTTAAATGAAACAAAAGTCTGGAATTCTTTAATGGAAAAGATAACTGAAAATTTATTTATGTTTGCAAAATATCAAATAGAAAATGGCGTTAATGCATTACAGATTTTTGATAGTTGGATATATGTTTTAGGAAGTTATGAATTTGAAAATTATGTTTTACCTTACTTGGAAATGTTAATCTCCAAATTAAAATTATTCAAAGTTCCAATAATATACTTTTCATTAGGTGATTTAGCTATAAAATTCATAGATAGAATAAATGCAGATGTTATTTCTGTTGATTGGAGGGTAGATTTAAAACAATTATTTAACATAGATAAAAAATTTTCTATCCAAGGTAATCTTGACCCATGTATTTTATTAACTTCTTTTGAAAATATAAAGTTAAGGGTTGAGATGCTTTTAAATCAAATAAATAACAATAAGGGTTATATTTTTAACTGCGGACATGGAATTTTACCACAAACACCTGTTGAAAATGTTAAAAAGCTTGTAGAGTTTGTTCATCAAAAAGGGAGGGAAATTTATGGGGGTTAAAGGTGTTCTTTTGATGGCATATGGAAGTCCTTTAAATTTAGATGATGTTGAAAGATATTATACGGATATAAGAAGAGGTAGAAAGCCATCTGATGAGGAAATAGAAGAATTAAAAGAAAGATATAAGAGAATTGGTGGAATATCTCCACTTTACAATATAACATTTAACTTAGCAAGAAAATTACAAAATGAACTTCCTAAGGATTATAAGGTTTATGTTGGTTTTAAACATTCACCACCATTTATATATCAAGTTGTTGAAAAAATGTTTATAGAAAATATAAAGAATGCTATTGGTATTGTTCTTGCTCCACATTATTCAAAAATGAGTGTTGAAGAGTACTTTGAAATAGCAAGAAGCGGATTTGAAAAATATAACATGAAATTAATTGAAATTAAAAATTGGCATATGGAAAAAGAACTATTAGAGTTATGGTCTAATTTAATAAGAGAGAAATTTAAGGAAAATATGTTCGTTGTATTTTCAGCTCATAGTCTTCCTGAAAGGATTTTAAAATGGAATGATCCATATGTTCAACAACTGATGGAAATGGCAAGTTATTTAGCAAATCTAAATAATATAAAAAATTGGACATTTGCTTTTCAAAGTGCAGGTAGAACATCTGAGAAATGGCTTGGACCTGATATTCTTGATGTTTTAGAAGATGTGAAAAATAAAGGTTTTACAAGTGTTCTGATAGTTCCAATTGGATTTTTGTGTGATCATCTTGAAGTTTTATATGATATTGATATTGAGTGTTTTGAAAAAGGGAAAGAATTAGGTTTAGAAATTTGTAGAACATCTATGCCTAATGACAGAAATGAACTTATTATGCTATTAAAAAGAATTATTATTGAAAATTTATGAAATTAGCAATTGTTGGAGGGGGAATAAGTGGGCTATCCACAAGTTATTTTTTATCAGATATTTTTGATGAGATTTTTGTTTTTGAAAGTGAAAATGAACTTGGGGGAAAAATAAAAACATTAACATTTAAAAATCATTTATTGGAATTAGGTCCTGATTCAATTTCAAATAATTTTCAAATAGAAAAATTTATTTTTGAATTAAATTTAGCAAATGAAATTATTTTTCCAAATCATTCAAAAATAAATGTCCTTTACAATAATAGAATTTTGACATTTGAACCTGAAATTGTTTCATTAAATCCAATTTTCATTTTGAAATCGAAAGACATATCCATAAAATCTAAAATAAATTTACTATTTGAACCATTTAAAAAACATTTTGAAAATGATGAAAGTTTAGAAGAATTCATAACAAGAAGATTTGGAAAGGAAATTTTCTTAAAAATTGGACAACCTATCTTAGCGAATATATATAATGCTGATGGTAAGGAATTAAGTGTTTCATCTGCTTTTGAAAATTTAAAAATGATAGAAAAAAATTATAAGAGTTTTTTTAAATTTGCCCTATTATTTAGAAAAAAGAGAAAACAACCATTATTCTTTTCTATAAAAAGCGGATTAAATAGAATAGTAAATAAATTAGAAGAGAAAATTATTAGAAAAAATGTTAATATTTTAAAAGGCGTAAAAGTTTTAAAAATTTCAAAAGTCAATGGTAAATTAAAGGTTATTACAAATTCGGGCTCTCATGAATTTGATAAAGTTATTTTGGCAGTTCCAAGTTTTATTTGTTATGATATTTTAAAAGATTTTGGAGATATTTGTGAATTTTTTCTTAAAGTAAAATGGACTTCAACTATTACATCTTACATTATAACAAAAGAACATTTAAAATTAGATTTAGGTAATGGTTTTCTTGTTTCTCCATTAGAAAATTTAAATATCACAGGTTGTACAATTTATTCAAATAAATGGCCACAAAAAGTTTCTGATAAATTCACAATTTTAAGATTTTTCTTAAAGGATAAACCCTTTAAGGAAGATGAAATAAAGGATATAATTATTAGTGAAATGGATAAAATTTTCAATATAAAATTAAAAAACTTTGAGATAATTAATTACCGATGGAAAAATTCATTTCCACAATATCCGATAAATCATAAAGAAAATGTGAAAATCATAAGAGAATTTTTCAAAAATGAACATATATATTTTATCGGTTCAAGTTATGATGGAATTGGAATTTCATCATGTATTAATCAAGCTCTTAAATTGAAAAACGAAATTTTGTAAATTAAAGCTCCCCAAAGCCGAAATATGGGTATTTTAAAGCGGAAAAGATAGAAAAATAAATAATTTTAGAATTATTAAACACAACATTTTGATTATGCTTTAAAATTTCAAACTTAATGATAACTCTTCTTGTTGATTACAATTGGGAAAAATTTCTTCCCTTTTCCTGGACAAGACCTTTGTGGGATTTAAGAATGGGAATTTTTACATTTCTTGAAAGAATTGGAAAGCTATATGGTAATGTTTATGGATATACCCATAGGGATTATTTGAGAGGATTGTTTTCATCTTATCCCGAAGATAAATGGACTGATCAAACACTTTTACTAATTCCTACAATTTATTTTGAGGAATACCCTGATTTTAGGAGAGATAAAGATACATTATTCCTTGATAAGCACAATAGACCATTTGGTGTATTTTTAAAGAATTTTAGAATTTTTGATTTTACTAAGGAATTTGATGGAGTTATTGAGAAGATTGATAGTGTAGTTTTAATTGAAAAACCTTGGGAATTTTTAGATTTTATTCCTTCACAAATAGAGAAAGATTACAAAATATCAAATAAAAAATCTTTTAAACCTTACAAAGGGGTTGTAATGGTTGGAACTACTGAAATTTTTATAGATACAAGTGTTGAAGTTGAACCTGGTGTTATAATAGATGCAAGTGAGGGTCCGGTTTATATTGATAGTGGTGCAAAAATAATGGGAAATAGTTATATTAAAGGTCCGGTTTATGTTGGAAGAAGCAGTACAATAATGCCATTAACAAAATTAAATAAAAATGTTGTAATAGGTCCTGTCGTGAAAGCAGGAGGTGAGATAACAAATAGCATTATATGGGGTTATTCAAATAAACAGCATGATGGTTTTTTGGGTGATAGTATAATAGCTGAATGGGTAAATATCGGTGCTGGAACGCAATTTAGTAATCTAAAAAATACATATGGAACAATTAAGATGTTTTATTATCCTCAAAAAGAAGAAATAGAAACAAATAGACAATTTTTAGGAGCGTTAATAGGTCCTCATGCAAAAATTGGTATAAATTCAATAATAAATTGTGGAACTGTAATGGGTGCATTTACATCAACTGTGGGTGGTAAAATAACATCAGGGTTTATACCTGATTTTACATGGCTTGATGATGAAGAAATGGATATAAATAAAGCTATTGAAATAGCCAAAAGAATGATGATAAGAAGAAACTTTTCATTAACAGAAAAATACGAAAATATGATAAAAGTAATATATGAATTATCAAAGCAGTATAAGAAAAAGAGAAGTGTTAGAAAGAGGTCTTGAACTATTAGCAATTTTTATAACAATTGTAATTGGTTTTCTGAGTCATAAGAGAAATTTAATTTCTTTTGAATTTATTATCAATGTTTTTGCGTTTTTTATAAGTTGGTTAGTAATCACTTTACTAATTAAACCAAATTTCAAAAATATATTTATTATCAGCTTTTATTCTGCTAGTTTTGGTGCTTTAATAAGGGCAATTTTATTACTTGATAGTGAAATTAAAGTTTCATTTATTCTTGTATTTTCAATATCACAAACAATAATGCTTTATCTTATTAAAGTAATTCAAACGATTTTGAGATGAAAGTTAGTGTTATTATTCCTGTTTATAATGGAAAAAATTACATAAAGCATTCAATAAATTCAGTTTTAAGACAAACTTATAAAGATATTGAAATTATTGTTGTTGATGATTTTAGTAATGATGGAACTTACGAATATGTCCTAAATGAGTTTAAAAATGAAATTAATTTAGGGAAAGTTAAAATTTTTAGAAATGAGAAGAATATGGAAAGAAGTTATAGTAGGAATTTTGGTTTTAGAGTTAGTCAAGGTGAATATGTTTTCTTTTTAGATTACGATGATGAATGGGATTTTAATTATATAGAGGAAACAATTAAAAACTTCAATAATTTTGATATTGTTTATTCCATTCCAAGAACATTTATAAATAAAGATAGTAAAGTCCTAAGGATTTCAAAAAGAAAGTACTCAAAAGATATAAACGAGTTGGTTTTTTCTGCCCAAATTGCTTACCCATCTGCAACTGCTTTTAAAAGAGAAAAATTTATTTATTTTAATGAAAATTACAATCAAAGAGAAGATTGGGAATTATTTATAAGGTCAATTTTAAATGGCTTGAAAATAAATGTTATTGATAATAATAAGGTTATGATAAGAGAACATGATAAAAGGACAAGTGGAAGTTTAAAATTTTTAGAAGGAACACTAAAAGTTTATTTTGATTACAAAGATAAAATTCCAAAAAACTACCTACCATTTTTTTTATTCCACATTTCTGAAACATTATTAAGATATGGTAAATTGAAAGATGGTTGGTTATTACTATTAAAAGCAATAAAATTGGATCCAAGAATTTTGCTAAATAGTAGAAGAATAGGGAGTATATTAAAAAGGGGGTTTAGGATAAGAATATGAACATCTTAATTACTTATAAGCTTAAAGATATAGAAAGGAAAATATATGAGACACTTAGAGGAAAAGCAGATGTATTTTATCTTTCCGAGCTGAAAGAGAATGAAAGAATTGAAATAATAAAGAATGTACAAGCTATTGTTTGTGCTTATCCTCAAAGAGAGCTTAAAATTGAGGAAATTAAAGAAATGAAAAATTTGAAATATGTTTTTTGTATATTTGCTGGTGTAGATCATATTGATAGTAAATTATTTGAAAATGCTCAAATAATTTCTAATAGTGGAGGTTATTCAATTCCTATTGCTGAACATGTCTTTGGAATGATTTTAGCACTCGCTAAAAAATTAATTGTTAATCATAATAAACTTAAAGAAGGGATATTTGAACAATCAATTAAAAGCACTTTACTTTATAATAAAATTTGTGGAATAATTGGTTTTGGTGGTATTGGAAAAGCGGTTGGAAAGTTAGCAAGAGCATTTGGTATGAAAATTTATGCTATAAATTCAAGTGGCAAAACTAATGAAATTGTAGATTATATTGGAACGTTATCAAATCTTGACTTTGTTTTACAAAATTCAGATGTTATTATTATATCTATTCCACTAACAGAAAGAACAAGAAATTTAATTTCTAAAAGAGAACTTGAAATTATGAAAGAAAATGCTATTCTTATAAATGTTGCAAGAGCTGAAATTATTGACCAAAAAGCACTTTATGAACATATGAAAAATCATCCTGAATTTAAAGTTGGTTTAGATGTTTGGTGGGAAGAGCCATTAAAAACTGGTAAATTTAAATTAGATTATAATTTCTTTGAATTTGAAAATTTTATAGGTTCTCCTCATAATTCTCCATTAGTTCCAGAAATGTTTGAGATGCGCACTAAAAATATGGTTGAAATAATAAAATCGTATATTAATTTGTAGGGAATTAAATAGAGGCTTTCGCCTCCCAAAGCAAAAAATAGGGATTTTTTAGGCCGTAGGCTTTTATCAAAAACTTATAAAATTTTTAAGGAAATTGTTGATTTGATTGAAGAGAGGGTAAAGCCTTAAAGTACAAGAATGGGCATCTATAAGCCGAAGGGATATATTCAAGGTTGCTGGGAAGATAAATAGTTTCAAAATTATTGAACGTACTAAAAAATAAGAAAAATAAATAATTTTAAGATGCTTTGTCTAGTAAATAATGTTAAGTCCTTGATTATCAATAACTTACAAAAATTTTAAGGAAATTAAAGATTTTATGGGGGGCGAAGCCCCCTAGGCCGAAAAATGGGTATTTATAAGCCGAAGGCTTATTCATAGGGTGGGTGGGAAAAATATAGATAATAATTATATTTTCAGAATTACTAGACAAGGCATTTTAAGATATTTTTTAACCTTTAAAATTTAAAAATGACTGACTTAATAAAGCTTTATGAATCATTAAAGGAGAAAATAGGAGAAGAAACTGCCAAACTTCTTGTTGATGCGATATCAAAAATTTATTCTAATGGATATATAAAGAATGAGCAATTTATTGAGGTAATAAGGGCAATAGAGGGTAGGATAAAATCATTTGAGGATATGGTAAAATTTGAATTTTCAAACATATGGCAAGAATTAAAGCAATTAAGAGAGACATCTGCCACAAAGGATGATATTAAGAGACTTGAAGAGAGGATTGAGAAAATTGAAGCAAGTCAAGAAAACTTTGCCACAAAAGATGACATTAGAGAACTAAA
>CBFGJN010000033.1:0-20567 GCA_965649115.1 Caldifarciminota bacterium
TGATAATGAATAGTTTTTATAGTTATAGTAATTTGGCTGATTGAGGGGTTGATATGGGAGGGGATGAGTTAAAATATAGTGGGGGTATCCATAGGGAAGGTAGAGGGGGAATTATTGGACAAGGCATAAAGTCAATGCCTTTTAACTTTAAAATTTTCGCATTATGCTTAAGGAAATATACGAAGTTCTCAAAGAAATCAAAATTAATAGCTCAAACATTGTTGAACTTGGGTGGATTAGTGAAGTTTTCTTTGAAAATGAAAAACTTAAAATTTTTTTAAGAATCCCAAAAGAATATATGAACTATTCAAATGAAATTTCAAATATAATAAGAACTGCTTTGAAAGAGAAGATGAATTTACAAAAGATAGAGATTACAATAAAAGAAAAACTTGAAAGAGAACAAAAATTTCAACAAAAAAACATATTTAATCCTCAAAAAATTGAGGGAATAAAAAAAATTATTGGTATAGCAAGTGGTAAAGGAGGAGTTGGTAAATCTACAATTGCAGTAAATTTAGCAGTTAGTCTTGCTCAAAAAAATTACAAGGTAGGATTATTTGATGCGGATGTATATGGTCCATCAGCAGGAACACTATTAAATATAAAAGGTCAAGTTTTAAAATTTAGTCAAGATAACAAGTTTATACCTGTTGAGAATTATGGAATAAAAATTGTAAGTTTTTCAAGTTTATTAGATGAAGGAATTCCTGTTATTTGGAGAGGAACAATGTTTCACAAAGTGTTTTCGGACTTATTTTTTAATACCCTTTGGGGAAATTTAGACTATTTAATTATTGATTTTCCACCCGGGACAGGAGATGCTCAAATTTCAACATGTCAATTAGTAAAATTAGATGGAGTTATCATTATAACAACACCTCAAAAAGTATCTCTTGATGATGTTAGAAGAACAATAAATGCTTTTAAGAAATTACAAGTTGAAATTATTGGAATTGTTGAAAACATGAGTTATATTATTGATACTTGTGGCAAGAGGATTGACATTTTTGGAAAGGATGGAGGGAAAATACTTTCAGAAGAATTTAACATTCCATTAATTTGCCAAATTCCACTTGATGTTGAATTTTTAGAATTAGCTGATAGAGGAATTCCATTTGTTGTAAATAAACCTAAAAACAATAGTCAAATTGAAATTATAAAAGCATTTGATAGAATTTGTGAGTTTATATGAAAGGTATAATTTTAGCAGGTGGACTTGGCACAAGACTTTATCCAATTACAAAAATTATTACAAAACAACTTCTTTTAGTTTATGACAAGCCATTAATATATTATCCACTTTCGGTCTTAATGCTTGCTAATATAAAGGAAATTTTAATAATTACTGACAAGGATAATTTAGAAAAATTTAAAACTTTACTTTCAGATGGAAGCCATATTGGAATAAAAATTCATTATGCTATTCAGAAAGAGCCAAGAGGAATAGCAGAAAGTATAATTATAGCAGAGGATTTCATAGACGATGAATTTGCTTTAATACTTGGAGATAATATCATATATGGTCATGGCTTACCAGAAATTCTAAGAACAACAAAATCACCTTCAATTTTCTTATATTATGTAAATGACCCGAGAAGGTATGGTGTTGCTGAAATAAAAAACAATAAAATCATTTCTATTGAAGAGAAACCAGAAAATCCAAAAAGTAATTTTGCAATTATTGGATTGTACTATCTTGATAAATATGCTCTTGAAATAGCGAAAAATTTAAAACCTTCAAAAAGAAATGAACTTGAAATTACTGATGTATTAAAGGTTTATCTAAATGAAGGTAAATTAAATTATAAAATCCTTGGAAGAGGTTTTACATTTATAGATTGTGGAACTTTTGATAGTCTTGTTGAAGCAAGTTTATTTATATGGACTATTGAAAAAAGACAAGGTTTGAAAATTGGATGTATTGAAGAAGTTGCTTATAGAATGGGATATATAACCAAAAAAGAGATTATTGAAATAGCCAATAATTACAAAAATAGTAGCTATGGTGATTATTTAATGAAAATAGCAGTTGAAGAGTAGTATTAATAGCTTGTGAGAAAAATTACTGAAATTATAGATTTTAAAAGGGGAGTTGATGGGGAGCTTTTGCCCCCCAAAGCAAAAAATGGGTATTTTAAAGCCAAAGGCTTAATTTTAGGGTGGGTGGGGAAAATATAGAAAAATATATATTTTTGGAATTACTAGACAAAACACTTTCTAATTAATTTAAACTTTAAAATTTCGCACTTGCTAAAATTTTTTTCATCAGAGATTGGTATAGACTTAGGGACTGCTTGGACATTAGTTTATCAAAAAAATAAAGGTATTGTTTTAAGAGTTCCATCAGTTGTTGCATATGATATTGAAAGAAAGGAAGTTATAGCAATTGGTGAAGAAGCTAAAATGATGTATGGAAAGACACCGGAAGGAATTGTAGCGGTAAGACCTATTAGAGATGGAGTTATTGAAAATCTTGAACTTGTTCAAGAATTTTTATACAGAATTATTCGGAAAATTAGTAAATTTATAAGTCCTGTTCTTGTTGTCGGTGTTCCTGCTGGTGCTAATGAAGTTGAAAGAAAAGCTGTAATAGATGCGGGTATTGGGGCAGGTGCAAGGGAAGTATTTTTAGTCCCAGAACCAATAGCATCTGCAATAGGAATAGGTCTTGATATTTCTAAACCAAAAGGTCATATGGTGGTTGATATTGGAGGAGGGACTTCTGAAATAGCTATTATTTCTTTAAATCAAATAGCTCATCAAAATTCTATTAAAATAGCAGGTGATGAAATGGATGAATCAATTATTGAGTACATTAGAAGAAAATACAATACAAATATAGGTTATTTAACAGCAGAAGAAATAAAAATTAAAATTGGCAATGCTTATCCATCTGAGAATGAAGAATATGTTGAAATATCTGGATGGGATATGATTCAACATAGACCAAAAACAATAAAAATTTCTTCATCAGAAGTTAGAGAAGCTCTAAATAGCCCAATTAATCAAATTATAAGTGCTATTTCAAGATTACTTGAAGATGCAAAAGCTGATTTGGTTAGAGATGTTCTTGAAAATGGAATTTATTTAACAGGTGGAGGTTCATTAATAAGAGGTTTGGATTTAAGAATTCAGGAAGAATTGAACATAAAGGTTCATAGAGTTGATTATCCTCTTGAAACAGTAGTAAGAGGAATTGGTAAAATTGTAGATAATTTAAACAGATTTAAACCTTTGCTTTCAAAGGGTAGAAAAATTTTAAAAGTTAGGTGAATTTTTATAGTTTTTTAATTTTTTTAATATCAATTTTATTTGTTTTTAAGCTTCCAAGGATTATTATTTTTGAAAATTTAAATTTTTTTTACAAACCAATTTTAAGTCTTGAAAGCTTTATATGGGATATAATAAGTTTGAAGAATGATTTTGAAAAACTTATTTTAGGAAGTGATGAATTTAAAAATTTTGGTTTTGGTATTTCTTTTATTCCTCCAATTTATCCAAAAGAAATTGTTTTAAGCTTAGGTAGCAAAGATGGTATAAGCTATAATGATATTTTATCTGTAAAGAACATTCTGATTGGGAAAATTGTTGAAGTAAATGAAAAATCAAGCAAGGCAATAACAATATATAATGAAAATTTTTCTGCTTCGGTTTTAATAAAAGGGAGTAATTATCTTGGTATCTTTGAAGGGGGAGATATTCCAAGAATTTCATACATTTCAGAAGGTTCAAATATAAAAGAGGGTGATACGATTCTAACATCATCTTTTGATGGTTTATTTCCTTATGGACTATTTGTTGGCATTGTAGGTAAAACAGTAGAGAGAAGAGGGACTTTTGAAAGTAGAGAAGTTATTTTACCATATAAGTTTGAAAGAATAATGATGTTCAATATAATTAAACCTTAAACCCCATTTTATACTATAAGGGGCACAGCTCTTAATTATTTCCAATGAAAATTTAAAGAAAATTGTTGATTTATTGGGGGTTTATTTAAGGGGACAAAGCCCCCTACCGAAGAATGGGTATTTTAAAGCGGAAGGCTTTTATTTAGGGTGGGTGGGAAAATAAAGGAAAATAAATAATTCCAGAATTATTGGACACAGCAAGATAAATAATCAAATTAAATTTTTTTTAAATTGATAAATTGTTAAATTTTATTTAATAATGAAGTTTTTATAAATTGACTTTTTAATTTGTTAAATTAAGGCATAAATTAAATAACTTATTGATTATCAATAATTTAAACCTTGTCACAAACCCCCCTCTTTTTTAAAAATTCTCACTTTTCAAAAATTTAATTTTAATCAGACAAATTAAAATTTAGTATTTACAAGGATTTTAGATATATTTTAAGTTATTAATTTTCAATAACTTATAAAATTTTTTATTTAAAAAGCTTATCAGAAGCGAGAGTCACAAACTAAAAATTTTGTGCTTTGTCCAATAAATAATGATAAGTGATTGATTTAATGGGGGGGATTTTAGGGGGGCGAAGCCCCCCAAGGCATAAGATGGGGTTTTTTAAAGCCGAAGGCTTGAATTTAGGGAGGGTGGGAAAAATAAGAAAAATATATATTTTTAGAATTATTGGATACAGCAATTAAGAGTTATTTATTAATTTATCATTTTAATTTGACTAATAACAAGGTGGAGGTTTGTGGCAGTTGACATTCGTTGCTTTGTCCAATAAATAGTGTTAAGTAATTGATAATCAATGATTTATGAAAAGTTTTCTGAAATTCTTGATTTTATAGGGGGTTTTAATGGGAGGCAAAGCCGAAATATGGGTATTTTAAAGGCTCTGCCTTAATTTTAGTGTGGTTGAGCAAAATATAGAAATAACTATACTTTCCGAATTATTGGACAAAGCAGACATTCGTTTGAAGTATGCTTTAAAATTTTAACTATGAACCACATTAACAGTATTAGTCCAATAGTTATTCAATATAAAAAGGAGGTTGATTATGGAAGAAAAGAAAAGAAGGAAAAAGGAAGAAGTCAAAGAGCAAAATGAACAGCAAGAGCAAGAAAAAGAGAAAAATGAGGAAAATAAAGATAAAAAAGAAGTAAAAACTCTAAATCAACACTTATGATGCCTGATAAGAAAATATGGACGTTGGATTTTTTCTCTTTAAATATGCTTCAAGCTAATAACTTTAATTTAGAAGTTAATTTTATTGAGCACAATTTAGAACTGTTAGATATTATTAACAAATCTGTTATAGTTATAAAAAACGATGATAATGCTGCTTTTCTGGTATCTTACTATCAAATTCCTTCAACAAGAATTTTGAGAAAATCTAACATTAAGGTCAATCCAGGAGATGAAATGTTAATAATGTCAAAAGGAGGATTTTACTATGTCAGAGTTGTCAGTGGAAATTATGATATTATCAGAGAAAACATAAATCAAAACATAGGAGAGACAATTATGGATGTTAAAATTTTAGAGTTTGAGATAGTTGGTGGAGTTATAGACCCAACACCTGAACTATATGAAAAAGTTTATCAAGCAGCAAATGAGATATTTAGTAAAGAAGGTTGGAATAATCTTTGGGTGCTTTCTGGTAGAGGACCTGTATGGTTATACTCTGCTTTAACTCATATTGCTCACCCTACTGCTGGATTAGCAATATATGAACCAAGAATGAATAAAGCAATTATTGTATCAAGACATAGAAAAGATATTCCATCAGAATTTTCAATCATAGATATACCAGAAAATGCTAAAAAGGTAATGATGAGAGTAGTATGAAAAGGTTATTATCATTTCAAATAGAAGATAATAGTTATAGTTATGATGCTTACATTAATGCTAAAAATAGAACATTATCAGAAGTTATAAATGAAATAGCAAGAAAAAACATAAGAAACAGCACAGTTAAGGTTTATAATTTCAATCCAAAATTATCACAATCAATAGATGGAACATCTTCATTTGCTATCCTTGAAAAACTCAATACAAAAGTTGATATTGTTTTTGAAAGATATCCAGGTGATATTTCATTTAGAATTACATCAGAAGAAGAGAAAAAAATCAAAAGACAAGAATTATACGAAGAGGAATTCTGGGGTTTAGGACTTAAAAAAGCGGATAAGTTTATTATTTATATTGGAACATTACTTGAAATTCCAAAGGATAACTTTGATTATCTTGTACTGGGACCTTTTCTTCTTACACAAAGAGAGGTTATTCCAGACACATTTATAAACATTATCAGAAGCTTTGGATATAAAGATGAGCAAATTATATCGCTATTTACCAACTATTATAAAAAATCACTTTCATTTAAAGGTAAATGTTTCATCTGAACATAGTGGAATTTAAAATTTTTAATGGGATATTTATAAACCAAAGGCTTTGCCTTTAAAATTTTAAAATCTTGCAAAATAACATTATATTTGCGATTGAAAAACTTATTTCAATTGAAAAATTTTTAATTTGGAGAATAAATATATCACCTCTTCAATTTCAAATTCTAAGTTATTTAAATAATCATCCTATTGAAATGAATAGAGTAATTAATTTGTCAAAGGAATTTAATTTGAAGAAATCAACAATTAGTAGAAGTTTAAATTTACTCCTAAAAAAAGGTTATGTTAATAAAATTATAAATTCAAAAAATAGGAAACAAGTTTATTTTGTAATCAATAATAAAGGAAGAGAAATTCTTAAAAGGAATATAGGTTTTGAGCAGATTTTAGAAATTTTAGACGAAGAAGAAAAGATATTACTCTATAATTTACTTTTGAAAGTCTTGAAGAAAGCTTATGATTTGGGTTTTATTAGTTCTTTAAGAAGTTGCTATAATTGTAAATTTTTTAACAATTACTATTGTGAGTTCTTAAAAATTCATTTAACTAAAAAGGAAATAAAAATTGATTGTCTGGATTATAAACCCAATTTATGATTTTACTAATTATTTTTTCTCAAACATTTCCAAAACCTTATGGATTTGTTAATGATTATGCTAAAATTTTAAATTCAAATCAAATAAATGAATTAGAAGAGTATTTAAGAAATATAGAAAAAGCAACGTCGGTTGAAATTGCTATTGCTATTTTTGATTCAATTGGTTATCCTATTGAGGAATATGCAAATTTATTATTTGAAAAATGGGGTATTGGTAAAAAAAATAAAGATAATGGAATTTTGATTTTGGTTTCAATAAAGGAAAAACTAATAAGAATAGAAGTTGGTTATGGACTTGAAGAAATTATAACAGATGGAATAGCTGGTGAAATTATAAGAAATAATATGGTTCCTTATTTTAGAAATGGAAATTATTATCTTGGGCTTAAAAGTGCTATATTAGAAATTGAAAAAAGAATTTCAAACTATGAGCAATCAAATAAAAACGATAATAAACAAAGAGAAAATGGATACCCATTTATTATTGGTTTATTTGTGGGTGTATTTTTAAGCTATATAGGATTAATTTTAGGAATAATTTTTCTTTTTCTTTACTTTATCTTTAAATCAAGTTTTATTTTTCTTCTTTCAATTGGATTTATTGTTGGAAGTTTAATTTCTCTTTTTAGATCGGGAAGGGGATTATATATTCCAAATGGAAATTTTGGAACATTTTCAAGTGGAGGATTTGGAGGGTTTGGAGGAGGATTGTCAGGTGGAGGAGGAGCAACAGGAAGATGGTAGTTATTACATTTAATGAAACTTTTGATTTGTTAGGGGGATCTAAGGATGGCAAAGCTCCCAAAGCCTAAAAATAATTATTTTAAAGCGGAAAGGCTTATCTTCAGGGTGGGAAAAAATATATCTGGACAGGGCAAAATTTAACTGCTTTGCCCATTAGGTAATGTTAAGTGCTTGATTAACATTTTTTGAAATTATAGTTTTTATAGGGGGATTTAGGGGGTCGAAGCCCTCACAGGCAAAAGTTTGGGTTTTTATAAGCCATAGGCTTATTTTCAGGGTTGGTGGGAAAAATATATATTTTTAGAATTATTGGACACAACAATTGATGGAATTTTCCATACTTTATAATTATAGCTATGACTGAAACAACCAAACCTTGGTTTAAAAAGTACGAACCAAATGTTCCATATTCCTTAAATTATGAAGAAGTTCCATTATTTAAAATTCTTGAAGAAAGTGCTATTAAATATTCAAAAAAAACAGCAATTACATTTTATAATTATTCTATAACTTATGAAGAATTATTAAAAAAAGTTGAATCATTAAAAACTGCGCTATATGACTTAGGGATTAGAAAAGGTGATAGGGTTGCTTTAATGCTTCCAAATACTCCACACTATATTATTTCTTACTTTGCAGTTTTAAAACTTGGAGCAATTGTTGTTCAAATGAATCCATTATATTCAAAATCTGAAATAGAATTTATACTAAAAGACAGCACACCAAAAGCACTAATTACTTTGGATTTGTTTTTAGATAAAATTCTTAAAATAAAAGATAATGTTCCAACCAAGATATTTATTATTGGTAGAATTAAAGAGTTTTTAAATTTCCCATTAAATTTTCTTTATTCTTTAAAAACAATTTTTTCAAAAACACCTCCAATTCCAAATGATTTTCATGTTTTTTCAAGTTTATTATATACTAATCCTAAAATTATTGATGTTCAGATAAATCCTAAGGAAGATGTTGCAGTTTTACAATACACCGGTGGAACGACTGGAAGACCAAAAGGTGCAATGCTAACCCATTTTAATTTATATTCTAATGTAAAGCAATTAATTGCTTGGACTACTAATATAGACTATGGTAATGAGAGGACATTAATCGTAATCCCTCTTTTTCATGTTTATGCGATGACAGTTGGTATGAATTATACGATTGCTGTTGGTGGAAATATGGTTTTACTTCCCAAATTTAATTTAAAGGAAGTAATTGAAACAATTGAAAAACATAAAATTACTAATTTTCCGGGTGTTCCTGCTATCTACAATGCAATAAATAATTATAAAGATATTGATAAACATAATTTGACGAGCATAAAACTTTGTCTTTCAGGAGCTGCTCCTTTACCTATTCAAGTTAAACAACAGTTTGAAAAAATAACAGGTGCTAAACTTATAGAAGGATACGGTTTATCGGAGGCTTCTCCTGTCACACATGCCAATCCTATACATGGTGAAAATAGAGAAGGTTCTATTGGTCTTCCTTTACCCGATACAGATGCAAAAATTGTAGATTTAAAAACAGGCGAAGAATTACCCCCAGGAAAAGAAGGAGAACTTATTATTAAAGGACCACAAGTAATGAAAGGCTATTGGAATAATGAAGAAGAGACAAAACAAACATTAAAAGATGGATGGTTGTGGACTGGTGATATTGCTAAGATGGATGAAGATGGATATTTTTATATTATAGATAGGAAAAAAGATATGATAATTGTCCATGGATTTAATGTTTATCCAAGGAATGTTGAAGAAGTTTTGTATAAGCATCCAAAAATTAAGGAAGCAGCAGTAGTTGGAGTTAAGAAACCTGAAATAGCAGATGAAATTGTAAAAGCTTATGTTGTAGTTAAAGAAGGAGAGACATTAACAAAAGAAGAATTATTAAGTTATTTGAAGGAGCATTTAACTTATTATGAAATTCCAAGCGAAATTGAATTTACAAATGAAATTCCAAAAAGTTTAATAGGAAAACCATTAAGAAGAGTTTTAAGGGAAAAGGATAGTTCTTAAAGTTCATTTTATAAAGAGGAGGTAAAAATTATGAATATATTGAAATTTTTAGATGAATTAAATGACAAACAAAGAGAAGCGGTTTTAACAACGGAAGGACCTGTTTTAGTTTTAGCGGGAGCGGGAAGTGGGAAAACAAAGGTCCTAACATATAGAGTTGCTTATATTCTTGCTAGAAAATTAGCAGATGCTGAAAATATAATAGCCTTAACATTTACTAATAAGGCAGCAGGAGAAATGAAAGAAAGAATACGAAGAATTCTTGGCAATCTTTCAAAGGATATTTGGATACATACATTTCATGCAATGTGTTTGAGAATTTTGAAACAACATGCTGAAAAAGTCGGATATCCAAAAAATTTTGTAGTTTATGATAGGGATGATCAATTTAGAATTATTAGAAGTATAATTAAGGATAAGGATTTAAGAGCTGGTGAAGTTCTTGATATCTTAATGGAATATAAAAGTAAAAGAATAGATAGTTTAAGTTCTGAATATATGGAAATTTATAATGCTTATCAAGAAAGGTTAAAAAAATATAGGGCTATGGATTTTGAGGACTTAATGCTAAATACCTTAGAATTATTTAACCAATATCCCGAAATTAGAGATTATTATGCTAAAAAGTTCCTTTATATTCACATTGATGAGTATCAAGATACAAATCATATTCAGTATCAACTTTTAAAAAATCTTTTAATTTATCATAATAATATATTTGCTGTTGGTGATGAAGACCAAAGTATATATTCATTTAGAGGAGCAGATTTTAGAATTATTTTAAATTTTGAAAAAGACTTCCCTAATGCGAAAATAATATTTTTAGAACAGAATTATCGTTCAACAAAAAAAATTTTAAAATTAGCTAATAGAGTAATTAAATTTAATTATGAAAGAAGAGATAAAGTTCTATGGACAAATAATCCAGATGGTAAAGATCCTGAGGTTTTAGAAAACTACGATGAAATTGAAGAAGCAGAAAAAATTGCTAAAATTATTGTAAGTTCAAAAAGACCATATTCTGACTTTGCTGTTTTATTTAGAATAAATGCACTTTCAAAATCCATAGAAGAAGTATTTAATAAGTATAAAATTCCATATAATGTTATTGGTGGGGAAAAATTTTATGAAAGGAGAGAAATAAAAGATTTAATTGCTTATTTAAGATTAATTTACAATCCAAAAGATAATATATCTCTTGAAAGGGCTATAAATACACCACCAAGAGGAATAGGTGAAACAACATTTGAAATAATAAAGAAAATAGCAGAGGAGAATAATGTATCTTATTATGAAGCATTAAAACCTGCTTTAAAGTTTATAAGTAGAAAAAAAGCTGTTGAAGGAATAATAGATTTCTTAAATATCTTTGAAAAGCTATTGAATTATTCAAAGACATTAAGTGTTAAGGAACTTGCTAAGAAAGTTATTCTTGAAACTAATTATATTGAATATATTCAAAAAAATGAAAGCACGCAATTAGCAAGAGAAAGAATGGAAAATATAGAAGAATTTGTGAATTCTCTTGATATTTATAGTAATCTTGAAGAATTTGTTGAGGATATTTCAGTCAAAACAGAAAATGAAGCAGATTTAAAAAATAATTGTGTTTCTGTAATGACAATACATTCAGCAAAAGGACTTGAATTTCCTGTTGTTTTTCTAATTGGATTAGAAGACGATATATTACCGCACCATTTGAGTATAGAAGAAGGAAATTTAGAAGAAGAAAGGAGACTATTCTATGTTGCAATTACAAGAGCAAAAGAAGAATTGTACTTATCTTATTGTAAAACGAGATTTTTAAGAGGTAGAAAGGAACTTCAAATTTCAAGATTCTTAGAAGAAGTTGGCTATAAGGATGGTAAAATTATATGGGATAATATATCGGATTTAAGTTTAACTTATAGAATTGGTGATTTGGTTAGGCATCATAAGTTTGGTATAGGAAGGGTTTTGGAAATAAAAAGAAATTTAATCACAGTTTTGTTTAATGATTATGGTGTTAAAACGTTATCTTTGGAATTTGTTAAGCTTGAAAGAGTAGTAAAGTAATAGTACAATGAAATTTATGGGAGGGGCGAAGCCCCCAAGACCAAAAAATGGGAGCTGATAGCTTTATTTCAGCGTGAGTGAGAGAAGGCTTATTTTCAGGGTGGGTAAAATAAAGAAATAATTATAATTCTAGAATTTCTATTAATTTGTCTAATAGATAAGAGAAAATCAACGTTTAGAATTTTCAAACTATGCCAAGTTCTCCTAAATTAATTTGGCAAAATGTAATGGAAATTTTATTTGAAATATTCCCACAAAGAATTACGAAGGATTGGTTATCATCAATAAAACCTTTAAACATTGAAGAAAAAACAATTTACCTTCAAGCACCTAATGAGTACTTTGTTGAGTGGATTGAAGAGCATTATGGCGAACATTTAAGAAAAGCTCTTAAAAAATTTAATATAGAAAATATAAATTGGGTTTTTGATGAAAAAAAACCAACATTATTTAGAAAACCAGTTGAAACTTCAACACTTATTAAAAGTTATACCTTTGAGAATTTTATTGTTGGTAAGGAAAATGAAATTTTATATAATATAGCAATTTCAATTAGTAAAAGTTTTTCAAAAATTTATAATCCATTTTACGTTTATGGGAAAAGTGGTCTTGGAAAAACTCATATTATAAATGCTATTGGCAATAAAGCAATTGAATTAAATAGCAAGCTAAAAGTAAGATACATAACCAGTGAAGGCTTCTTTAATGAACTAATAGAAGCTATCAAAAATCAATCTACAAATGCTTTTAGAAATAAATATAGAGAAGTTGATATGTTAATTTTAGATAATTTGGATTTTATTGAAGATAAACCTACACTTCAAGAGGAAATTTTAAATATGGTTGATTATTTAATTTCAAGAAATAAATATATTATTTTGGCAGGAATAAAGCACATAAAAAATTTAAAAATTAGAGAAGAAATAAAAAATAGGATAATTAAGGGTATTGTTATTGAAATTCAACCACCTTCTATGGAAACAAGATATCAGATATTAAAGCTGAAAGCCAAGGAAGAAAATTTAAATGTTCAAGATGAATTATTGTGGGAAATTGCAAAAAGCAATATAATGAGTGTTAGGGAACTTGAAGGTGCAATAGCAAGGATTTCAGCATATTATAATTTCTCGGGATATGAAATAAACTATAAATTATTCAAGCATTTAATTTCAGACCTTATTTCTAACAAAAAGAATTATGATATTCCAAAAATTATTGAAGTTGTTTGTAATAAACTTTCAGTTGATGAAAATGAATTAAAAAGTCGTATAAAAGTTAAAAAATTATTGTATGCAAGATATGTTGTTATTTACATAGCAAGAAATCATTTCAGAATGCCATATACAACAATTGCAAAAGCTTTAAATAAAGACCATAGCACAATTATAAATGGTTATAATAGAGCAAGAAAATTAATTATTAAGGACAAGGAATTCCAAAAGATGGTTGAAAAAGTTGAAAAAGGATTATAAGTTGAATCTCTTTATCTTATGGTGGGCTTTTAGGGGGCGAAACTTCCAAAGCCGAAAAATGAGCATTTTAAAGCTGTAATGATTGATTTCAGGGTAGGTGGGCAAAATATAGAAACGATTATATTTTCAGAATTAAGGGTAGAATAAAATTCTTTATTTCATAGGGTGCTTTGTTCAATAAATAATGATAAGTGATTGATTATCAATAACTTGTAAAATTTTTAAAGAAATTATTGATTTTATGGAGGAATTATTGGGGGGCTTCGCCCCCCATAGCCGAAAAATGGGAATTTACAAAGCGAAGCTTTATTTTTAGGGTGGGTGGGAAAAATAAGAAAAATAAATAATTTCAGAATTACTAAACACAGCACCTTACTTATAATTTTGAAAAAAATTTAAAAGCAAAAAACTTTAAATAATTTTTAAAACTTTTTTTAAAAAACAAATTTCGTTTTATAAAATTTCCAATTTTAATTTCTTCAAGAATTTTAATGAATTTTTCATAATCAATTGAATAATAATGGCAAATTTCTCTAATTTTTTTAAAATCAATAAGTGTTAAAAGAATAAATATGTCCCAAAGCCAATAAAAAATTTTTTGACTACTTTTATAAAAATGTAAAACTGAAATAATAAATTGTTCTTCTATTGGAAAAGTTAATAAATTAAATTTCCATTTAATAACCCTCCTTAATAGCTTTTTATTATCAATTTCAATAAAATAAGGTGGAAATAGTTTTCTATGAATTTCAAAATTTAATAAATTTTTTGAAAAAGCCATTTCATATTCAAGTGAATTTTTAATAAATTTTGGAATTTTGTCTGAAAATTGGAAATAATAATTAAATTTCAAATCTAAAAAGAATTCTTTTAATTTTCTATAATTTTCATCAGAGACAAAAAAATCAACATCAGAAATAAATCTATAATATGGTTTTTCATAAAGTTCATAACCACTCCAAAATCCCTTATAAACAATAATTTCATCAAAGTTTTTTAAATAATTCTCAATAAATAATCTATGTGCAGTCCAAATTGCTTTTGAATAATCATAGAGTTTCCCATTTAAGATAAAATTATAATTTTCAGCTGATTTCAAAAAGAACCTTAATTGCTCTTCCATTTAAAATATCTTCAAAACCTTTTTCAAAGTCTTCAAGTTTAATTCTATGACTAATGATTGGTGTTAAATCAATTTTTTCAATTAAATTAATTGTTTTAAACCAAGTAGAATAAATTTTCCTACCAATTATTCCATAAATCCTTAAATTTTTCATTATAAAGTAATTATTAAAATCAAATTCAAAAGGTTTTGAATAAAGTCCAAGAAGTGAAACTCTACCACCTTCAACAATTGTTTTAATAGCGCTTTTAAAACCATCAGAACTACCAGAAAATTCAAGGATAACATCAACACCTATATTATCCGTTATTTCCATTACTTTTTCATAAACATTCTCCTTATTTGGATTTATAAGATAATCTGAACCCATAATTTTTGACATATTTAATCTATTTTCATTTATGTCCATCGTAATAACTTTATTAGCTCCACAAATTTTACAAATAGCAGTTGCCATAAGTCCAATTGGACCACAGCCTACAATTAAAACATTTTTTGAACTAATATCTTCTGCTAAAACACTATCAACTGCATTTCCCATAGGTTCCATTAGTGGAACAAATTCTTTTTTTATATTACTAGGAATTTTAATAGCATTTCTATAAGGAATTTTTAGATAATTAGCAAATCCTCCATCTACTCCAAATCCAAGGATTTTCATATTTTTACAAACATGGAAATTTCCAACTTTACAGTTATAACATTCATTACACCAAAAATGACTTTCAATAGCTACAAAATCTCCAATTTCCAAATTTTTTACATTTTTACCCTTTTCAACAACAACACCTCCTATTTCATGACCAATAATTCTTGGAAATTCTTTAAATTCTTCCTTTGCCCATTCATCCCAAACATAGGCATGAACATCACTTCCGCAAATTGAAGCAAATTTTACTTCTATTAAAACTTCATCATCATTTATTTTTGGAATATCTTTTTTAATAATTTCAAAACCTTTTCCAGGTTTAGTTTTTGCAATTGCTATCATATTACCTCCAAAATGAATATGTCTGGATTTTCAAGGATTCTTGATAAAGTTCTTGTAAATCTCGCTGCTTCTGCTCCATCAACTACTCTATGGTCAAATGAAAGAGATACAAACATCATGTGTCTTATTACAATTTCATCTTTATCATTTACGACAGGAACTTTTTTTATCTTATGTGTTCCAAGAATGGCAACTCTTGGATAATCTATAACAGGAAAAGCAAAAACACCTCCAATTGAACCAACATTTGTTATTGAAAATGTTCCATCTTGAAGTTCTTCTAAACTTAACTTTCCTTCTCTTGCTCTATTAGAAATATCTTCAAGTTCTTTTGCTATTTGAATAATACTTTTTTTATCAACATCTTTTATAACGGGAACAATCAATCCATCAGGTGTATCAACAGCAACGCCAATATTGTAGTACTTTTTCAATATAATTTCTCCTTTCTCATCATCTACAATTGCATTAAAATATGGATGTTTTTTTAGAGCTGTTGCTACTGCTTTTATTATAAATGGCAAATAGGTCAATTTAACATTTTGTTCATCAGCAAGTTTTTTAAGTCTTTCTCTTAATTTTACTATTTCCGTCATATCAATTTCATCTACATGTAATGTATGAACAGCTCTATCTTTTGATAGTCTAAGATGTTCCGCTATTTTTCTTCTTATACCTCTAATTGGAATAACTTCTTCAAGTGCCTCTTTCCTTTCAATTTTAATTTCTTTAATTTCTTCCTTAACTTCTTCTTTAATTTTATTAGCATAATTTAAGACATCTTCTTTTGTAATTCTACCTTTTGGTCCTGTTCCTTTAATTAAACTTAAATCTATACCAAGTTCTCTTGCTAACTTTCTTACTGCGGGTGCAGCAAGTGGTCTTTCAACTTTAATTTCTCCTTTATTATCAATTGTTATTCTTTCTTCAATAATTTCTTTTTTAACATTTTCTACTTTATTTTCAATTTTTTCATCTAAACTATCTCCAATAATAATTAAGGGTGTTCCAACACTAACAACATCACCTTCTTTTACAAGAATTTTTATTACATATCCTTCATAAGGTGAAGGAAGTTCTGTATTAACTTTATCTGTAAGAACTTCAAGTAAAGGTTGTTCTCTTTTAACATAATCACCTTCTTTTACAAGAATTTTTCCAATTTCACCCTCATGGACACTTTCAGCAATTTCAGGCATTTTAAATTCCTTCAAAGCCATAGTTTCAAAATTTTAAAGCCTTAAAGTATTTTTTATTGTTTTGTCTAAGAATTCTGAAATGTAGATTATTTCTATTCTTTGCCCACCCACCCTATATTTAAGCCTTCGGCTTATAAATACCCGTTTAAATCTATAATTTCCTCAAAGCTTTTATAAGTTATTGATAATCAAGAATTTAACAATAGTTATTGGATAAATCATTTTTTATTTGCTGTGTCCAAAAATTTTGGAAATATAATTATTTCTATATTTTACCCACCCGCCCCAAATTCAAGCCTTCGGCTTTAAAATGCCCATTTTTATGCCTTTAAACCCCCCTAAAATCAATAGTTTTATTATTTATTGGATAAGGCTATCTTTTATAATAAATTGAACATCTTTATAACCCAAGCTTTTTACAAATTTACTTAAAATTTCCTTAACTCTACCTTCTATTGTCTTTTCAATACCATCTTTTTTTGCATCTTCTAAAATCATTTTTTCACCTAATTGGATTGTTTCATTTATAAGGCTAATTTTATCACAAAAAGCTGTATTTTCTTTAAATACACTAAAATAGTTTGAATTAAATCTATATTCGGGTTTTGGAATTGTTATATAAACAACATTATCTTTAATTTTAATATCATCTTCCCTTAAATTTTCCAAATTAATATAACCTTCAACATATCCCTTTAAAATAATTGTAATTTCACAAAAGAAGCCCTTTTTATTTTTGACAATTTTATGATAGGGCACTTGAATGACTGATAATTCTTTAATTTCTTTAACTGAAACAAGAAATAAGGATTTATTCATTTTTACAACTTCTTTTTGAAAATTATTGAAGAACACAAAAATTAATATAATTACTAAAATTCCAATAATAGCGGTAATGTTTTTATTCTTCAAATTTTGCCTCCTTTCCAAAAAGTTTTACAAAACCACTTAAAAAATTTCTTAAAAGTTGCTTTGAATGTTCTTGAATGTTCGGGTCATTTTCTAAGTTTTTTATCATAATTTTTGTGCTTTCAATAGCCATCTGAAATGCTAATCTTCTATTTTTCCCTGAACTTGGTGAAATAATAAAAATGTCTTCATCATAATTTTGAATTTGTTCTATAACATCATAACTACAAACTCTAACATTTGGTAAATTTCCAAAAATAACATAATTCCCTTCAACTCTATATTTTAAATCATTTAAACTAACACAAAATCTAACCTTTGATTTCGTTTCAATAGCAAATCTATTTTCAATCCCAAATTGCTTTGTAAATGTAATTTCAAAGACATTTCTCGTTGTCCATTCCATTATATTGAAATTTTCAGTTTTCTTAATTTCCTCTAATTTGTCTTCTAAACTTGTTTTTTCCTTACAAGAAACAATAAAAAAAATTATTAAAAATTTCCTCAACAATAAAAATTTTAAAGGCGAAAAAAGTAATTGTTGCTTTGTCCAGTAATTCTAAAAGCATTTATTTTATTATATTTTCCCAACCATGTCAAGGTTTAGAAATGATTATAATTTCTGAATTTTTGAACACACAATCTTTATTTAACTTTAAAATTTTAGCACTATGTTAAATGATATTTATAAAGAAGTTGAAGATAAGATGAAAAAAAGTGTAGAAAACTTCAAATCTGAAATTACAAAGATAAGGACTGGCAGGGCTACACCTGCTATCCTTGAATCAATAAGAGTGGATTACTATGGTAGCAGAATACCTATAAATCAAATAGCTTCAATTTTAGCTCCTGATCCAAGACTTTTAATTGTCCAGCCATGGGATCAAAATGCAATTGGAGATATTGAAAAAGCTATTAAGTCTTCAGGACTTGGCTTAAATCCACAAGTAGAAAAAGGTGTTATAAAAATTCCAATACCTCCTCTTTCAGAAGAAAGAAGAAAAGAACTAATAAAACTTGTTCAAAAATTAGCAGAAGATAGTAGAATTGCTATAAGAAATGTAAGAAGAGATGGAATGGAAAAAATTAAAGCTTTAGAAAAAGAAAAGAAAATATCCGAAGATGATAGAAAAACCGCTGAAAAGAAAATACAAGAATTAACTGATAAGTACATATCAGAAGTAGATAAAATTTTATCAAATAAAGAGAAGGAAATTTTAGAAGAGTGATAACAATAAAAACTGAGGAGGAAATTAAAAAAATTAGAATAGCAGGAAAGATAATTGCAGAATTTTTAAAAGAAGTTGAAAAAATTCTAAAACCAGATTTAGATAGTTCTGAAATTGAATTATTTGCTATTGAATTTGTTAAAAAAAGAGGTGGTGAATTAGCATTCAAAAATTATAAGGGTTTTCCAAGTTATATTTGTGTTTCAATTGATGATGAAATTGTTCATGGAGTTCCAAGAAAAGGAAAAAAACTACCAAAAAATGGACTTGTAAAAATTGATATAGGTGTTAAATATGAGGGTTTTTTTGCTGATGGAGCTTGGACATATATTATTGGAAATGTTCCTTTTAAAGTAATGAAACTTGTTGAAATAACAAAATTAGCACTATATAAAGGAATTGAGAAAGCAATTGAAGGAAATAAATTATCAGATATTTCAAAAGCAATAGAAAGTACAGTGAGGCCTTATGGTTTTGGCATTCCAAGAAATTTAGTTGGACATGGAGTAGGGTATGATATTCATGAAGAACCAAATGTTCATAATTATTATAATCCACCTGATGATGAAATTATTTTAAAGGAAGGGATGGTTTTAGCAATTGAACCTATGATAACATTAAGAAGTCATAAAACAATTGATGATAAAGATAAATTTACTATTAAGACAGCAGATGGTTCTCCTTCCGCACACTTTGAACACACAGTTGTAGTAAGAAAAAACAAAGCTGAAATTCTAACGGAAATTTAATGCTGATAGCAGGTTTTGAAAACATAGATGAATTAAAATATCTAATAAAAATAGAAATTCCTGGAATTTTTATTGGTTCTTGGATTGCTAATGAACCGAAAGTTTATGAAATTATAAAGGAAAGCAACTATAAAGGAATTATTGCAACAGATAATGAAGGCGGTTATGCAAGTTGGATAGTTAAGGATATTCCAAGTCCAAAAGATTTATCAAATTTGAATCCTTATGATTTTTATTCAATTGTTTATAATATGGCTTTAAAATTAAAGGAGCATTATGTAAATTTGAATTTTGCTCCTGTTGTTGATTTATATGAACCTATAAATCCGGTAATTGGTAAGAAAAAAAGAGCATTTTCAGATGACCCTTATAAGGTAATTTTTTATTCAAGTTTATTTATTAAAGCTCATAGTGATGTTGGTATAAAAAGTTGTATTAAACATTTTGTTGGTCAAGGTAGAGCAATTGGTGATCCTCATTATAAAAAAAGTATATTTATTGGTGGTCTTAAAGACTTAAAAAAAGATTTACTACCATTTATGTTTTTTATAAAAATTGGAATTGAATATATTATGACTGCTCATGTTTTTGTTCCTTCAATTGATAAGGAAAAACCAATAACACTTTCAAGATTTTTTATAATTGAACTTTTGAGAAATTTACTTTCTTATAAAGGGAAAATTATAACTGATGATTTAAATATGAATGCAATAAGAGAGAATCTTGATATTATTGATGCAGTCAAAATAGCTAAAAGTTTAACTATTGATTATATTTTAATATCAAGGGGTATTGAAACAATTGAAAAGGTTTATAAATTTTTGAAGTTTAATTATTAAGCGGAGAGGGAGGGATTTGAACCCTCGTCCCAGCTTTTGGCTGGGAAAAGGCTTAGCAAGCCCCCGCCTTCGACCGCTCGGCCACCTCTCCTAAAAGCGGAGGGGAGGGGACTCGAACCCCTAAGGGACCTAAGTCCCGGTGGATTTCAAATCCACTGCCTTACCAATTCGGCGCACCCCTCCTTTTAGCAAGTTTAAAATTTTAAAGCTTGTTTTTATCAGATTTGTCACTTTGTCTTTTTTGAACTCGTTTTAACCCTCCATTTTTTGATTTTATTTTTCCAGCAAGAAAAGATACTCAATATTGGGTTCTTCTTTTT
>CBFGJN010000034.1:0-20038 GCA_965649115.1 Caldifarciminota bacterium
GTTATTTTAATTCCGAGCAAGAAAGGAGGTTAGAAGATGGCATATGTAATAACACAACCTTGTATAGGGACCAAGAGTGGTGAATGTGTTCAAGTTTGTCCAGTTGATGCTATACATCCAAGAAGAGATGAGAATTGGGATGAAACAACACAACTATATATAGACCCTAACACTTGTATAGATTGTGGAGCTTGTGCTTCCGTATGTCCTGTTAGTGCTATATATCAGGAGAATGATGTCCCATCTGAGTGGTCTCAATTTAAGGAGAAGAATGCAGATTATTATCGTTTGAGTAAAGAGGAATTTATTAAAAAGTGGGGTTCGTTATAGGGACCTTTGGTCCCTTCATTTTAAGTAATATAGATTATTTTTATATTTCAAAAGCTCTTGGAAATTATGGACTAACTATAAATGATTTAGGATATAAGAAAGATATTTCTGTTGAAACGAACTTAAAGCCAAAAGGCTTTATTGAAATTCTAAAAAAACCATTTAAAATAGACACAATATCTTTTAAATTGCTTCAAAGAAATATCTTTTTTCAGCTTGAAACAATTTTAAATGATTATTACAATTTGAACATCACTGGACCATATTCTATTATTTCTAATCCCGATACAGCATTTTCTAATTTTGATATTAAAATTCAAAATGCTCTAATTAATTTTATTCAAACATCAAAAATTTATTCTTTTTATTTAGAACATTCAAATATAAGTTTGGATGAAATTGAAACATTAATTAAATTTGCAAAAGACCAAATTTTAAATGATAGTTCAAATGTTCCTATTGATAGCATTATAAGTTATCTTTCAAAGTTTAATTTTAAAAATTTTTTTTATGCTAATTTAGTTTTATTAAATGCTTTTTTAGAGCTTAAAGAAGCTGTAAAATCTCTCAAAGGTAAAGATATTAATTTTTTTTATGAAACTGAATTTGGAAAAATCGTTATTAGTGATAGCCTAATGCCTTCTGATAGTGATTTTATTTATATAAACACCAAAGGCTCTCAAAATTATAGTAAAATTTGTCAAACAAATATAAGAATTTGTGCTTTTATAGACCTTGAAGGAAATGATAAATATGAACTTGATAGTCTTTCAATTCATAGTGAATATGGTGCGGTCTTTTTTTATGATAATGAAGGTGATGATATTTATAAATGTTCGGATTTTTGTCTATCTTCAACAATTTTAGGTCTTTCTTACTTTGAAGATAATGCTGGAAATGATATTTACAATGTTGGTAGATTTTCAATTTCATCAAGTTTTTATGGAATTTCTATATTTATTGATAATGAAGGTGATGATATTTATACAGCTGTAAATAGAGCATTATCTTTTAGTAGTATATGGGGAATAAGTATATTTGAGGATTTTAAGGGTAATGATATTTACTATTTAGGAAGGTTTTATGAACATAAACCGTTATGGAGTAATGAATTTTATGGTTTTGGACTAGGTTTTTCAACGGGTATTAGGGAGGACATAGCAGGGGGGTTTTCATATTTTGTGGATTATGAGGGAAATGACTTGTATAGTTGTGGAACTTATTGTATTTCAAGTACTTATTGGTATTCAATGAGTATTTTTATTGATTCAAGTGGTAATGATAGATATATTGGTGTTGAATATGGTTTGGGTGCTGGAATTCATATTGGAATTGCTTCTTTCTTTGATTTAGGAGGTGATGATATTTATACTTTCAAAGCAGGTCCATCCATAGGAAGTGGTCATGATTTTTCAATTGGTTTCTTTTATGAAAAAGGTGGAAATGATATTTATTATGTTTCGGGAGGTATTGGAAATAGTATAGCAAATGGGCTTGGAATTTTTATAGATCATAGTGGAAATGATAGTTATAATTTTAATGAATATCATTTGAGTTGTGGTGCAAGTCAAAATTTAAATAATCAAAGAGAATACTTTGGTTTAGGTTTGTTCATTGATATTTCTGGAAATGATAATTATCCTTCTCAATCAAAATGTAAAAATAATAGCTTTTGGAGAATGGGTGATATTGGGATTGGTTATGATGGTGAATAATTTAATAAAGGATATTCAAGGACTGTTAAAAAAATTTAATTTAGATGGTTGGTTATTTTATGATTTTCAAAATAGAAATTACATAGCTCAAATGATTTTAAATATAAATCCAAAAGAACACTTTACAAGAAGATGGTTTTACTTTATTCCAAAAGATGGAGAGCCTATTAAGTTATTATCAAGAGTTGAGCCTCATAAACTTGAACATTTAGAAGGTAAAAAATTATTATATTCAACTTGGAAAGAAATGATTGAAAAATTAAAAGAAATTCTAAAAAATTATAAAACAATTGCTATGGAATACTCAAAGAATTGTTCAATTCCATATATTTCAATTGTTGATGCTGGAACTCATGAAATTATTAAAAGTTTATCAGTGGAAATTGTTTCTTCTGCTGACCTAATTCAGACATTTTTCCTCATTTCGGAAGATAAAATTAAAACGCATTATCAGGCAGGAGAGATTATAAAAAATGTTCTATTTGATGTATTTAATAATTTAAATTCATTTAAATATGAGTTTGAAGTATGCGAATTTATTTACAATAAATTAATTGAAAATAATTTAACAACTGATGGTGATTTTCCAATTTTTGCAATTGGTGAAAATTCTTCTAATCCTCATTATATACCTACAAAAGATAAATCAAAGAAAATTGAGAAAGAAATGCCATTTTTGATAGATATTTGGGCAAGATTAAATCAAGAAAATAGTATTTATTATGATATTACTTGGGTTGGATATTATGGAGTTAATGTTCCTGATGAGTATAAAAAAGTTTTTGATATTGTAAAAGTTGCAAGGGATTTGGCAGTTGAGTATATAAATGATAAATTGGATAAAAGTTTGGAAGTTTTTGGTTATGAAGTAGATGATGTTGTTAGAAATTACATTAGTCAAAAAGGTTATGGAAATTATTTTATTCATAGAACAGGCCATTCAATCGGTAAATTCGTCCATTGGTTTAATGTTAATATTGACAATTTTGAAACACATGATAATAGGAAAATAATGAATGGTTGTTTATTTTCTATTGAACCTGGTATATATATAGATGGAAAGTTTGGAATAAGGCTTGAAATTGATGTTTACATTAAAGAAAATAAAGCGATTATAACAACGATTAAACAAGATGACTTAATAATAATATGAGGATTATAGGGATTCTATATGATAATCAAACAAGATGTATTCATTACCATTCAAATAAAGATATTATTGCTATAAAGTTTAAGTGTTGTGAAATTTATTATCCTTGTTATTTTTGTCATAAAGAAACCCAAACTCATGGCATTTTAAAATGGACTAAAAATGATTTTAATAAAAAAGCAATTTTATGTGGTGTATGTAAAAATGAATTAACAATATATGAGTACTTAAATTCAAATTTTCACTGCCCTTTTTGTCATTCGCAATTTAATGAAAATTGTAAATTACATTATCATTTATATTTTGATGTGTCTAATACCCGCACACCCTATGTTTAAAGCTTCGCTTTATAAATACCCATTTTTCGGCAGAGGGGGGCTTCGCCCCCCTTAATTTCCCCCTTAAATAATAGGTAATTTTGAATTTCTCACTAGGTTATTTATTGGACGAAGCATTTATATTTTGGTAAAAATTATCCTAAATTTTGTGAATCCTTTTTTGCTTTCAATTAATTTAACTTTACCTTTATGCATTTCAATAATTCTCTTTGATAAAATTAAGCCAATTCCCCATCCCTTTTCCTTTGTAGTTATATTTTTTGAAAATAATTTATCTTTTATTGAAGGATTTATTCCATTTCCATCGTCAATAATATCTATGATATAGAATTTTTTTTCACTTGAAATTTCAATTATTATGTTTTTACTATTTGCTTCATAGCTATTTTTTAAAAAGTTTTCAAAAACCCATTCTAATAATTCAAAGTCTCCATATATTAAACAATTTCCTTTAATGGTTAGATTTAATTCATTTTGAAACTTTCCTTTTAAATTATTATAAGCGCTTAAAATCGTATCCTTTAAGTAAATTGGTTTTAAGTTTATTGAACTTCCAATTTTAGAGAATCTTTTTAAAATTGAGGATAATTTATTTAAGTCGTTTTCAATTTCATAAAATCTATCTTCTCCTCTTTTAAGAAGTTCAAAATTTGCTATTAGTGAGGAGAGAGGATTGCCCATCTGATGAGCAAGACCTTTTGCAAATGTTGAATAAAACTTTTCTTCTTCATATCTTTGAGCATTTCTTAAAGCTATGATAATTATTATTAGTGTTATTATTGCAATAAACATAAGAACATATGGAAGAATTGACAGATAAAAAATTGACCTTGGTTCATCGTAATAAACTCTACCAATTTTAAAACCTTCATATATTATTTCAGCATATTGATTTTTCTTTCTTAATTTTTCTTTAATTTTATTTAAATTTTTGTAATTTTTAAAGTTTTTAAAGAATTTTATACTATCATTTTGATCGGTTATAATTATCCCAAATGGTATGTTTTTAAGAATATCCTCTACATTTTCTGAACCAAGGATTAATGCAGAGCTTAAAGCATCTGAAAGAACATAACTATAATTTTTAATTTCATACTTGATTTTGTTTATGGTTATTCCTGAAATAACAAATGAAGATAAAATAATTAAAAAGAACGAAGAAATTAGAAAAATTTGTAATTTTAATGACATTATAAAATGCTATTTATGACTTCCTTTATATTTTTCCTTAATTTTTCTCTATCACCTTTTATCTGATTATTTAAGTAAAATTCTAACATTCTTGTAAGTAATGAAACAATAAAAGCAATTGTCCATTCTTTTCCATATTTTCCATTAGGTGCTATATCTCTTAATATATCAATTGGTTTAGGTGTTTTCTTTATGAACTTATCATAGTGAAATTGGTACATCTTTAAAACAAATAAAAATTCATTCTTTTTTGAGACTGCAAAATCTATAAAACTATCAATGAAAGCATCTATTTTTTCATTTTCTTTTGATTTATCTACTCTATCTTTTATGAAATTATAGAAATCATTTGCAATGTCTATAAAAACACTTCTTATTAGTTGATTTTTATCCTTATAGTACTTGAATAAAAGAGCTTCTGATGAACCTGTCTCCCTTGCTATATCTTTTATTTTAACACCATCAAATCCACTTTTTATAACTGATTTTATAACAGCTTTTTTTATTTTTAAAATTGTTTTTTTCTTCATTAGTAGTGAAAATTTTAAGGCATTAAGTCCCCAATTACTTCAAGAATTTTAGAGAATTTTTGATAAGTTATTGATTATCAATCACTTAACAATAAATATTGGACAAAAAGACCTTAACCTTTTGACTTATGAGCAGAGCTACCAATAATTAACCTATTTATTTCAAGCATTTAACGAGTTTTTGAAAACAAATATAGAAATAAAATTGAACTAATTAAACTAAAAGAACTTATAGATAACCAAATAAGAACATGGTTTGATTTAAAAATATCCATAGCCAAGCCACCTATAATTGGACCGATAGCCCATCCTAGTCCTTGAAATAATCCAAAGAAACCAATAAAACTTCCCAACTTATTTTTGTCTGATAATATACTTGCCATTGTTTGTGCAGAAGGAACAACGAACATTTCGGCAATAGTTATGATTATAATTGAAATTAAAAGATGATAAAAGTTATTAGCAAAACCAATTGATAAATAACCTATAAAGTAGAAGAATGTTCCAATTATTAATGCTCTTTTTTCATCAATTTTTTCAACATAATTTGAAATGGGGATTTGTAAAAACACAACTAATAGACCATTTATAGCATATAAAATCCCAAGTTCATTTTTAGTAATTTTAACAAAATTTGTAGCATATACTGAAAGTGTTGAAATTAGTTGAGACATTGTAATGAAAAACCCTATTGAAAATAAAGAGAATAATAAAAATTGTTTATTATTTAGAATATCTCTAATTGGAAACTCAAAAAATTTTAATGTTTTATTAGTATTTGGAATTGTTAATTGAAGCATTATTGCGGAGAAAATTGTAGCAAGAAATGATATAAAAAATAATAATGAAAATGATTTTACTGCTATTACACCTCCGATAGCAGGACCTAACGACCAGCCCAAATTAACTCCCACTCTATTTATACTATATGCTAAGTTTCTATCTTCCTCTTTACTTAATTGGGCAACAATTGTATCAAGATTAGACATATTTATACTAAAAAATAGTGAATTTAAAATGAGAATTGGGATAAACAATCTATAATCAAGATTGAAAGCAATTACAATACTAAGTGAAAGAAATATAAATGACCTTATAAAAAATGAAAGGACTAAAACATTTTTTGAGCCAAAGTAGTCAGACAATAATCCTCCGAGAATCCTTCCAATTACTCCAAAAATTGTTGATATACCAAGAATAGAACCTATCAAACTCATAGACAAATTTCTGACTTCATATAAATAGATTGATAAAAATGGAAATGCAACTGAATAACCAAAAGACATAATTAATCTTGCAAATGTTAGGCTTAATATATCTCTATTCAATTGACCACCAGTTTTTTACTTCCTTAATGGATTTAATTGCCAAAATTATGTTTTTCCCCAATCTTTTAGCATCTTCAATTGCCTCAATATCTCTACTTATATCATCATAAAACCCAGTGCTATAAACAAAAGCATATGGTGGTATTAGGAAACCCATGAAGTTAAATGCTGAAACCATTTGTAATATCGCATTCATAGCTCCATCTTCTTCTGCAACAGCAATAAAACCGGCTACTTTACCATCAAATAATTTTTCTTTATTTTCAGCACTCGTTAATCTATCTATTAAGGTTTTCATTAATGAGGAAACTGAAAACCATTGAACTGATGTAGAAAATATAATTCCATCAGCCATTAACATTTTATTTAAAATAAGTTTAAAATTGTCGTTTGTTTTAATACAATTATCAACATTACAAAGATCTCTATTTTCACTATAATTACCCGAGCAATGTTCAATATATAAATTTGAAAGATGAATAATTTCAGTTTCTGCTGATAAGTTTCTACAAACTTCAAGTGCTTTTTCTAATAAAAAGAACCCTCTTGATTTTTTACCTCTCGGAGAGCCGTTTATACCAAGAACCTTAATCATGCTCTTGGATGATACTTTTTATAGACTTCCTTTATATGAGCTATTGAAATATAAGTGTATCTTTGAGTGGTTGATATTGAGGCATGACCTAATATCTCTTGTAAGACCCTTAAATCGCAACCATTTAGTAGCATATGAGTAGCGAAAGAATGTCTAAATACATGAGGATGAACTTTATGTTCAAGTCCAATTTTCATTGCATATTCTTTTAAAATTTTCCAAAATCCTATTCTAGAAAGTCTTCCTCCTTTTGAATTTAAAAACACATAACCATTATCTTTATTCTTAGCGAAATAACTTCTTGCACTTGTTAAATAATTATAGAGAAATTCCTTTGGTATTTCCCCAAATGGAACAAATCTTTCTTTTGAGCCTTTTCCAGAAACCCTTATTATATTCTCGTCAAAGTTTATGTCATAAATTTTAAGTGATAGTGCTTCACTAATTCTTAAACCCGTAGCATAAAGTAATTCCATAATAGCTCTATCTCTTAAACCTCTTGGTTTTGAAATATCAGGTTGTTCTAATAATAGTTGAATTTCTTCTATTGTCATTACATCAGGAATATATTGCTCTTTTTTCGGAACTTCAATAAGTTGAATGAAAGATGTATTTATATTATGATGAACATAAAGGAATTTTAAGAATGTTCTAACAGCAGCGATACATCTTTCAATAGATGAGGCAGAAAAACCAAGTTTTGAAAGATAATTTACAAATTTTTGTACTTCATCAATATCCAAGTTTTGAATATCATAATTATTTGATTCAATAAAAACTACAAATCTATAAACATCTCTCTTATAGCCGTCAAGTGTATGATAACTATAACCTCTTTCCGACATTAAATAATCTATAAATTCATCTATGAGTTTAAGAAGCTCCATAATATCTCGTTATCTTTTTTAAGTTCTTGTAAATTAAAAATTTTACCATGACCACTTAAAATAGTAGTTTTTTCATCTATAATCTCCAAAAACCTTTTTAAAGATTCTTTCATTTTCTTAACATTGGAAAGAGGTAAATCTATTCTGCCTATGGAGTTAGTGAAAACTAAATCACCCACAATAATCAAATTTTCGTACTTTAAACATATACTGCCAGGTGTATGTCCTGGCATATGTAAAATTTTAAAGCTCATTATTTCATCATTTTCATCTAAATAGTTATCAGGAGGCTTTATAATAATAGGCTTTCCAATAAAGGAAGAAAAATTTAATTCGGGATTAGATAGCATTACTTCATCTTCCTTATGGATATAGAGAGGAATATTGAAATAGTTTCTCAATATATCATCCCCGCTTATATGATCAAAATGTCCATGAGTATTTATTATACATATAGGTTTTAGTTTGTTTGATTCTATGAAATTTATAATATGTTTTGAAGATATATCTGTTGGGTCTATTATGATACAATTCTTTTCTTCGTAAATAACATATGAGTTTGAACCAAAAATCGGATGTGTAAATTTTTGAAATTTAAACATAGACAAAAACTACTTTAATTGTAAAATTTTAAAGTAGAAGGCTTTTGCCTTGTCTAGTAATTCTAAAAATATAATTATTTCTTTATTTTACCCACCCGCCCAAAAATTAAGCCTTCGGCTTTAAAACTTCGCTCCCCATTAGAATCCCCAATAAATCAATAGTTTTAAATGAATTTTTATAAGTTATTGATTACCAACGATTTAACATTATTTACTAGACAAAGCAGAGGGTTTTTGCTATGTCCAATAATTCCAAAACTATTCATTTTTCTATGTTTTTCCCGCCCACCCTATAATTAAGCCTTCGGCTTATAAATGCCCATTTTTATGCCTTGGGGGGCAGAGCCCCCCATAAAATCAATAATTTCAAAAAATTTTTATAAGTTATTGATAATCAAGGACTTAACATGATTTACTGGACAAAGTAGAAGGTTTTTACCTATCGGAGGCTTAAGTCAGAGCATTTTCAATCAAAAAATAATTTTTTAATATATTCGTTTGCTTTTATTAAGACATTTTTATTGTTTTCATAACGAACCAACTTTAGCGCTTCTTGAAATTCAAACCATCCCCCTGCTAAATGTTCATAACTTATACAAAATTTTTTATCCTTTGCTTTTGCTAAAAAAAGAATTAATTTCTTTTTTATCAATTTTCCATTAAAATAATAGTTATAATAAATTTCCTCTCTAAAATCAAAAATTTCAATATCTTTAATTGAAGTTTCTTCAAAAAGTTCTCTTTTGGCACTTTCCAATTCAGTTTCATTTTTTTCTATTTTTCCCTTTGGGAATCCCCAGTAAGATGAATGTCTCAATAGTAAATAATAAACTTTTCTGTTTTCAATGTAAAATACAATAAATCCAGCAGAAATTTCATCAAAATTCATTTTACAACAATACTTAACATTCTATTTAAAACAAAAATCCTTTTAATAATATCTTTACCTTTTAGGTACTTTTCATAAATTTCAGAATTTTTTAAAATTTCAAAAACCTTTTCCTCGTCTGAATTTATCGGAACTTTAATAACACCCCTAAATTTACCATTTATTTGAACAGGAATTTCAATTTCCTCTTCAATAATATAACGCTCGTTGTAATTTGGAAATTCATTTTCAAAAACTGAATTTTCATAACCAAGTCTATGATATATTTCTTCACTAATATGAGGTGCAAATGGAGCAAGCAAAATTGAAAATGTTTTTAAGGCAAATTTATATTGAAATGTTTTCTTATTTTCATAACTTTCTAAGAAATTTAAAAATTCCATAAGTTTTGCAATTGCTGTATTAAACTTAAACTTTGAAATATCCTCTCTTATTTCTTTAATTTTTTTATGAACAAATGATAGTAATTTTTTATCTTCAAATTCTTGATTAAATTCCAAGTTTTCGTATAAATTTAAAATTCTTGTTAAAAACCTTTTTGCCGAAATTACAATTGAATCTGTCCATTCAAAATTTTGTTCAGGAGGTGCTGCAAATAATATAGCAATTCTTGCAACATCTGAACCATTTTCTTCTAAGAACTTTGAAAGTGGAACGATATTTCCTCTTGATTTTGACATCATTTCAACTTTTTCTTCAAGTTCTATACCCGTTTCTTTATGATAGAATTTTCCATTCCTTTCAATAACGAATTCTTCACTAATAGTTTTATAATTTACAGGGTCCCAATAAAATTTTTTAAGGACAAGCCCTTGTGTAAATAAGTTTTCAAAAGGCTCATCGTAATTTACAATTCCTTCATCATATAGCACTTTATAAATAAATCTTGCATATATTAAATGTTTAGTTGCATGCTCAATACCTCCAATATATAAATCAACAGGCATAAATTTCATTTCAAGTTCCTTATTAACAATTTCACTATCATTCTTTGGGTCTATGAATCTTAAATAGTACCAAGATGAATCAACAAATGTGTCCATTGTATCAGTTTCTCTTTTTGCTTTACTTTTACATTTAGGACAAGTTGTTAAAACGAAATTTTTATCATTTTCTAATGGTGAATAACCTCCAATAGGTTTCCAAACTTCAAGTTTTTGAGGTAATAATACCGGCAATTGATTTTGGGGAACTTCAACAATTCCACAATTACTACAATAAATAATAGGTATTGGACAACCCCAATATCTTTGTCTTGATATTAACCAATCCCTCAATCTATAAGTAATTGCCTTTTTTCCTAAACCTAAATCTTCTAATTTTTTAGTAATTTCAATAATAGCAGTTTTCGAATCCAAACCATTAAATTCATAACTATTTATCAAAATTCCGTATTCCTCAAATGCTTTTTCATTTATAATATCTTCAAGATTTCCTTCCTTTGGTCTTATAACGGGTTTAATTTCTAAATTAAATACTTTTGCAAATTCATAGTCTCTTTGGTCATGTGCAGGAACGCCCATTACAATACCTGTTCCATAATCATATAAAACATAATCAGCTATAAAAATTGGAATTTTTTCATTTGTTAATGGATGAATTGCATATTCATAAGTAAATATACCTGTCTTTTTTTTCTGAGTTTTTCTCTCAATTTCACTTTTGCTTAAAGCAGATTTAATATAATTTTCAATTTCATCTTTATTTTTTGAATGTCTTAAAATTTCATTTACAATAGGATGTTCAGGAGCTATTGAAATAAAACTAACTCCATAAATTGTATCTACTCTTGTTGTAAAAACCTCTAAGAAAGTGTCTTTATATTTAAATTTAACAATAGTCCCTTCACTCTTACCTATCCAATTTTCTTGCTGTTTTATAACATTCTCTGGCCATTTTCCTCTTAATTTATCCAAATCTTTTAATAATCTTTCTGCATATTCTGTTATTTTAAAAAACCATTGTTCAAATTCCCTTTTTACAACAGGCCTTTTACATCTTTCGCACTTACCATCTATTACTTGTTCATTAGCTAAAACAGTTTTACAATTTTCACAATAATGAACAAATTCTTTTTTTCTATAAGCTAATTTTTTTCTATAAAGTAATAAAAATAACCATTGCGTCCATTTATAGTAATTTGGCTCACAAGTGGCAATTTCTCTTTCCCAATCATAGCTAATTCCAGCTTTTTTAAGCGTTTGTCTAAAAATGTTTATATTTCTATAAGTCCATTCCCTTGGATGAATATTATAATTTATTGCTGCATTTTCAGCAGGAAGACCAAAAGCATCCCATCCCATTGGATGTAAGACATCATAACCTTCCATAAATTTAATTCTTGCAACAACATCTCCAATAGCATAATTTTTTAAATGTCCCATATGTAAATCACCTGATGGATAAGGAAACATTTCAAGAACATAAAATTTTTTTCTATTTCCCTTCACTTTAAATAAATTTTTCTCTTCCCAAAACTTTTGCCATTTACTTTCAATTTCAGAGAAATTCATAAGGTTTAAAAATTTTAAAGTCTATAAAAAGTCCATAAATATCCAAGGGGGAGCCTTTAAAATTTTAGAAATGTTAGAATTAAAAGAAAAAAATTAACAATTAAAGATTATGAGAAATTACCAGAGGGTAGTCCTAGTTATTATCATCAGGAGGTTGAAAAAAAGACTTTCTTCATTTTGTACGAAAATATAGAAAGAAAAAAATTGGGTAAAGTTTTCATAGCACCAATTGTTGAAAAGGGGATTGAGGGGGCACCTGATATTGTTATTGAGATAATTTCACCATCAACAGCTTATTATGACTTAATTGAGAAAAAAGAAGTTTATGAAAAATATGGTCAAAAACATTTGAGATTTACTTAAATTCTGAGAGTGGTTTTGAAATTATTTCAAGAGCAAAGATAAAAGGATTTGTAAAATCACGAATTTTAAATTCAGACTTAAATGTTGAGGAAATTTTTGAATAAAGACACACCTTATAGAAATTGCTTTGTCCAATAATTATTGTTAAGCGATTGATAATCAATAATTTATAAAATTTTTAAGGAAATTGTTGATTTATTGGGGGGATTATTGGGGGGGCTCTGCCCCCCAAAGCCGAAATATGGGTATTTTAAAGGCGAAGCCTTTTGAAAAATAAATAATTCCAGAATTATTGGACAAGGCATATAGAAATAGCTATAACCTTTAAAATTTTTATATTGAAAAAAATTCTCATAACAGGTTGTGCTGGATTTATTGGATATAAAGTTTGCGAGTTCTTTTTAAAAAATAATTATAAAGTTATAGGAATTGATAATTTTGACCCTTATTATGATTTATCATTAAAAGAGTACCGCATAAACTATCTAAAAAATTATGAAAATTTTGATTTTATTCTTTTAGATATTAGAGATAAGGAAACTTTGAGAAACATATTTAAAATTTACAACTTTGAAGGTATTATAAATCTTTCAGCAAAAGCTGGGGTTAGAAATAGTTTATTAAATCCAAAGGATTATTTTGAAGTTAATGTTATTGGAACATTGAATCTTTTGGAACTAATGGTTGAATTTAATGTAAAAAAAATTATCTTAGCTTCAACATCATCAATATATGCTGGCCAAAAACCTCCATTTAGAGAAGATATGAAATGTGATAATATGTTATCTCCTTATGCTGTAAGTAAAAAATCCGCAGAAAATTTAATTTGGACTTTTCACTATTTATACGGAATATCAGCTATCGTTTTGAGATATTTTACGGTTTATGGACCTGCTGGAAGACCAGATATGAGTATTTTTAGATTCGTTTATTGGGCAATAAATGATAGTGAAATTATAGTATATGGTGATGGGAATCAAAGAAGAAGCTTTACTTATATTGATGATATTGCATTTGGAACTTATCTTGCTTATCAATTAGAAGGTTTTGAGATTATTAATCTTGGAAATGATGAAGATAACAAGTTAATTGATGTCATAAAAATTATTGAAAAAATTCTAAATAAAAAACTTAAAATAAAATATGAACCATTTAATAAAGCTGATTTATATGAAACAAAAGCAGATATAACAAAAGCTAAAAATCTATTAAATTGGCAGCCCAAAATTAAAATTGAAGAAGGCTTAAAAATTACAATAGATTGGTTCTTATCAAATAATATAAAATTATCAAAATTATGAAATTTTCAGCAGTAATTTTAGCTGGCGGAAAAGGTTTAAGATTTGGAGGATATAAACAATTTTTTAAAATTTTTGATATTCCACTTTATGAATTTTCAATAAAGGCATTTGAAAATTTAGTAGATGAAATAATTTTAGTTATTCCAAAAAATTTCAATTTAAAATTAAAAAATGTAAAAATTGTTTATGGTGGAGAAACAAGAGCAAATTCAAGTTATAATGGAATTATAAATTCAAGTGGTGATTTTGTTTTAATTCATGATGCAAGCAGGCCAAATGTAAGTAAGGAATTAATTTTAAGAATTAAAGAAGAACTTTTGAAAGGAAATAATGCAGTTGTTCCATTTATTGAAGTTAGAGATACAATAAGAGATAAATTTGGAAACGAGTTAAACAGAGAAAATTTAATGTTAATTCAAACACCACAAGGATTTAAGAAAGAATTGATTAAAACAGCTTATGAAAAAGCATTTGAAAATAATATAAATGGGACAGATGATGCATTCTATTATAAGACATTCATTTCAAACGATATTAAATATATTAAAGGGGATTTTGAAAACTTTAAAATTACATTTGAGGATGACATTAAAATTTTAGAGCATTTTTTAATGAAGAATATAATGATTGGCTTTGGATATGATATTCATCCACTTGTTGAAAACAGAAAGCTTATCATTGGCGGTGTTGAAATTCCATCTAATTTTGGAGCTTATGGTCATTCAGATGGAGATGCTCTTATTCATGCTATTATTGATAGTTTAAGTGGAATTATCTTAAATAAAAATATAGGTGAGATGTTTCCTGAAAATGAAAAATATGAAAATGCTTATAGCTTGGATTTACTTATGGAATTTTCTAATAATTTAAAAAACTACAAAATTATTAGTATAGATGCGGTTATCATACTGAAAGAACCAAAATTAACACCTTATATTGATAAAATTAAAGAAAATATCTCAAATGCCTTAAAATTGGATAGAAGTTCAATTTCAATAAAACCAAAAAGTGGAAATAATTTAAAAAATAAATTTATTGAATGTTATGTAGTTAGCACAATTTTAAAATGAGATTTTTTGTTTTTTTCTTTATTTTCTTATTTGTCTTGGCATTCTTATTTCCACTATCAAATAAAAACAGAATTATTTATGTGCCTTTTAGGAAAGGGGAGACAATAAATGATTTTTCAAAAAAATTAAAAGAAAATAAAATTATAAGATTTGAAACATTTTTCAAATTTTTAATAAAAATTTCAGGGAAAGAAAAAAATATAAGAAGTGGTATTTATAGTTTTGTCTATAATGAGGGAGAAATTTTAGCATTTTTAAGAGTTTTAACACAAAAACCAAAACCCTTAGAAATAAAAATTACTATTTTTGAAGGATTAAATAGTTTTCAAATAGCAAAACTATTAAAAGAAAATTTGAAAATTAATGAAAAAACATTCTTATCACTTATAAATGATAGTTCGTTTATAGATCAGCTTTCAAATAAATTTGAAAAATTGAAAAATTTAAAAAGTCTTGAAGGTTTTTTATTTCCTGATACTTATGTTTTCTTTGAAGGAGAAAATGAGAAATTTATTATTGAAAAACTTGTTCAAACATTTTTTGATAAAATTAAGCCTTTTGATAGTTTATTTAATAGTTCAAAATTAAAATTTTATGACATCATAATCCTTGCTTCAATTGTAGAAAAGGAAGCACTATATGAAGATGAAAAACCATTAATTGCAAGCGTTTATTTAAATAGATTAAAGAGAAATATGCCTCTTCAAGCAAATCCAACATTAGCGTATGTTTTAAAAACTAATACTTATTGGTTAAGTGAAGAAGCTTTAAAGTATAATAGTCCTTACAATACTTATCTATATTTAGGATTACCTCCAACACCAATTTGCTCTCCATCTTTAAATTCAATTTTAGCTGTTCTAAAAGCAAAAGAGACAAATTATTTATTTTTTGTTGCTGATAAGGACGGAAGACATTTATTTTCAAGAACTTATGAGGAACATATGAAAAACATAAGAAAAGTCAAAAAATGAAGCTTTCAAAAGTTTGCGTTTTTGGAATAGAAAAAGCACTGATTTTTAAAAATAATATAAATGCCAGTGTGGGAGATTTAGTAAATGTTAAGGTTAAAAATAAAATTGTTAGAGGTGTAGTTGTTGAAAATTTTGAAAGTGATGAGGAAAATTCCTATAATGAGATTATTAGTAAGGAAAATTATTCAATTGATGAAAATTCAATAAAAATTGCTAAATGGATAAGCGATTATTATTTTTGCGAATTATATCATTCTCTAAAACTATTTTTTCCTCCAAATAGTCTTTCTATGGAAAAAGATTACATCAAGTTTTCAAAAAAGGGATTTTTAAAATATAATGGACCATTATCTGAACTTGAAAAAAAAATTATTGAAAAAATAAAGGATAAAAATTACATAAGACTTTCAAAATTTAAACCTTCTCAAATTCTTGTTATTGAAAAGCTCATAGAAAAAGGTATTATCATAAAAAAAAGAAAAATTAAAAAAATATCATCTATTGAAATTAAAAATTTGATTGATTTATCTTATCCTGTTAAACTTCCAAAAAAACCAAATATAGAACAAGCATTAGCACTGTCCAAAATTTTAAATGGAAAAAAGTACTTACTATTTGGTCCAACAGGCAGTGGCAAAACGAATATATTTATTTGGTTAAGTCAAATGATTTTAAAAGAAAATAAAGGTGTTATTGTTTTAGTTCCTGAAATTTCACTTTCACCTCACATAGCAAGGATATTTTATGAAAAATTCGGAGATATTGTAGCAATTTATCATAGCTCATTTACACCTTCTCAAAGGACTTATTTGTGGAATGAAATTAAAAAAGGAAATAAGAAAATAGTAATTGGTCCAAGGTCTGCACTATTCTTACCAGTTCAAAATTTAGGTTTAATAATTGTAGATGAAGAGCATGAAAGTTCTTATAAGCAAGAAGAAAAGAAACCTTATTATAATGCGAGAGATTTGGCGGTTTTAATGTCGGAACTATATAATGCAACATTAATTCTTTCATCAGCAACACCCTCAATTGAAAGCTATTTTAATGTTTTAAGAGGAAAGTATGAGCTTTTAAAGTTGAAAAGTAGAGTTAAAAATTATATTTATCCATCAGTTGAAATTTTAGATTTAAAGAAAAATATCTTCCTTTCATCAAAATTGTTAAATGAAATTAAGCAAATACTTGAAAAGAATAATAGTGTTATGATTTTTTTTAATAGAAGAGGTTATTCACCAGTTTTAATTTGTTCTGATTGTGGATATGTTTTTAAGTGTGATTATTGTTCAGTTAATTTAGTTTTTCACAAATCAATTAAAGGAAATTATTTAGAATGTCACATTTGTGGAAGAAGATATAAAATCTTTGAAATTTGTTCTAAATGTTCATCTTATAACTTAAAAGTTGTTGGATTTGGAACACAAAGGATAGAAGAAGAATTAAAGAATATCTTTTCAAGCTATGAAATTTTAAGAATTGATAGGGATAGTATAAGAAATAGAAAAAATTTGGAATTAATAATAAGGAAAATTCATTCAAATTATCCTAAAATTATTATTGGGACGCAAATTATTGCAAAAGGATTTGATTTAAAGGATGTTAAACTTGCAATTGTTCCAAATGCAGATTTAGGTTTATCAATACCCGATTTTAGAAATTATGAAAGAAATGTTCAGCTTTTAATTCAATTTATTGGAAGAATTAGAACAGGTGGATTGGTTTATATTCAAACTTATGAGCCTGAAAATGAGATATTCAATTTTGTAAAAAATATAGATTATGAAGGATTTTTAAATTATGAGATTAAAAAAAGAAAGGAAATGAAATTTCCTCCATTTTATAAATTAGCAATTATTGAAGCAAAATCAAAGGAAGAAACAAAATCAATTGAATTAATAAATGAAATATATGAAAAAATTAAAAGTGAAGATGTTGAAATTCTTGGACCTGCTCCCGCACCAATTGAAAAGATAAAAAATTATTATAGATGGAGAATTATTTTAAGAAGCAAAAGTTATAAAAAAATTAAAGAAACAATTGAAAAAATAAAAAATTATAGCGTTAAAATTGTAATTGATCCTTATGACCTGATGTAATAATTGTTCCTACATTTTCACCTTTTATTATTTTCTCTATTAAACCACTTTTAGTGATATTAAAAACAATAACAGGCAAATTATTTTCTCTACATAAAGCAACAGCAGTTGCATCCATTACTTTTAAATCTTTTGAAAGAAAATAACTATAATCTAAAAGGTCGTATTTTTGAGCATCTGAAAATTTAAAAGGGTCTTTCGTATAAACACCATCAACTTTTGTTCCTTTTAATAAGACATCAGCTTTTATTTCAATAGCTCTTAAAGCACCAGCGGTGTCGGTTGAAAAGAAAGGACTCCCTGTTCCACCTGCAAAAATTACAATTCTGCCCTTTTCAAGATGTCTAATTGCTCTTCTCCTTATATAAGGTTCTGCAACACTTTTAATTTCAATTGATGTCATAACCCTCGTTTCAAGACCTTTTGATTCAAGAATACTTTGTAATGCAAGGGCATTTAAGATAGTAGCTATCATTCCCATATAATCAGCCGTAGTTTTATCTATTCCATATTTTTGGGCATCATTGCCCCTTATTATATTTCCTCCACCTACAACAAGTGCAATATCTATTGGATAATTCTTTTTAAGATAGTATATTTCATCGGTTATAAAATCTAGAAAATCTCTTGAAAATCCAAAGCCATCACTTCCCAAAAGCTCACCACTTATTTTAAGTAAAATTCGTTTGTACTTTAACATAAAGCTTGAAAAGTATAAAGGATAATAAAATGCCTACTTTAAAATGCCCATATTTTCTGCTTTGGGAGCTACGCCACCTATTAAACCTTTCAGTAAGTTTTTCAAAGGTGGATGAGCAAAATGTAGAAATGAGTAATAATTCTAAATTATTAGACAAAGTAAAAAGTTATGCTTTAAAATTTTAATTGGAGGTGAAGCTATGTGGTTAATAATTTTATATTTAGATATTCAAACAAAAGGGGGGAAGGGAGCAGTTAATGAGAGCACAAAAGAACAAACTACTCAATCTGTTTATATGCCAAAGACTGATAATGGAAATTATAAGATAGCTCCATTTTTTGGATGGACACCTGAAAAAGAAGAAATTGCTAATGCTATAAGGCAAGGAAAAATAAATGTTGATGAAAACTTCCTAAAAATAAGGATTGAAAGACTTGATAGTTTCTATGCTCAAAGATGGCAGGAAGAAAAGCCTTATGTTTGTGGAAGATACGCTATAAAAGGTCTTGAATGTCCAAATATCCATCCTCATATGAACAGAATTTACTATTACTATAATAAATGGAAAAATGAAAATGATGCTTGGGCTTATGCTGAAATGATTACACTTATAGAAGATGGTGAGAGATTATTGTCTGCTTATGAAAACACAAATTCAACTCAAAGAGAACCATTAAATAAAGCCAAAATTGCTTCTGCTTCCCATATAAAACTAGCAAAAAATGGCAATAATTTTTCTGTCCTAACTGATGGAAATGGTTGGAATACATTTCCCATATCAGCAACTACTGGCCTGGAATATAATCCTACTATTGTTCAGATGGGGAATGAGGATACTCTCTTTGCTGGGTTGAATGTTTATCCCTGCTCTGTTTTAGGTAGTGGATTTCCAAATTATGAATGTATCTTAATAGCTCGTTCAGACGATGCAGGTAAAACATGGACAGGATGGATAATAATTTATTTAAATAGTGGAAATTTAGGAGAAGTCGCAATAGGTGCTGACCCCTATAGGAGATTCTTAATAGTAACATATAGAAGAGACGATTATGGATGCTGGCTTGGCAATAGAAGTGCCATTGCTGGTTGGGTTTTCTACGATAAAAATAATTATACTATTAATTCAGGAGAAAAATGGATTTTAACGCCATCTTCTTTTACCTGTTCTCCAAACTATGCTACTCCTTATGTGAATACTGAATTTAATTGGGGAAGAAGTGGTTGTATGGGTCTCACACCAGGAGCTTGTGCTTGTGATCCAACTGATATATGGTACTTTGTTGGAGCAAATAAAGGTGGTGGTGGTGTCTCTATTGCACGCTCAACTACCTGTGGCTCATCTTGGAGTCAGGTTTATGATGGTCCTGCTAGAAATGGAAGTGCCTACAATAATAATCAAATAATGCTTGAAACAACTAATGATCCAAGAGGAAGTTCATCAGTTTGCACTGCTTCTAATGGTGGTG
>CBFGJN010000035.1:0-19519 GCA_965649115.1 Caldifarciminota bacterium
GGTATGGACTTGGTTTGGTTGATGTTTGTCTTTACAAGGCGTTAAGCCTTGTTGAAATAGGTTTAGGGGGTTAAAAGGGGAGGTTTCATCTGAACGTAGTGGAATTTAAACTCATTAGTAAAGAATACTTCTATATTATTATCCTTTAGTTTCATCTGAACGTAGTGGAATTTAAACTTCTGTTTTCTTTTATACTTTCTTTTAATTTTTGTTCTAGTTTCATCTGAACGTAGTGGAATTTAAACGCTTGTAGTTGCTCATAATTATACTCATCAGCATTGAAAGTTTCATCTGAACGTAGTGGAATTTAAACTTACTATAAATTCAGCGGGCGATGTCCACAAAGCTCTATTGTTTCATCTGAACGTAGTGGAATTTAAACTCAGTAGTAACAATTGGAACAGAGCCCCATACATCACCGTTTCATCTGAACGTAGTGGAATTTAAACCAAACAGCTAGCGCTCCACTTAGTAATATAGCCATATTGTTTCATCTGAACGTAGTGGAATTTAAACTCTCTACATTCTCGAATCTTTACAATAAGAACACGCCCCGTTTCATCTGAACGTAGTGGAATTTAAACAATATTGAATTTATAAATTCAATCTCTTTTTCTAAATCTTGTTTCATCTGAACGTAGTGGAATTTAAACATTTTAATCTATAGTGTGTCGTATCAATTAAGTAATAATGTTTCATCTGAACGTAGTGGAATTTAAACTATGAACAAATCCTCTTTCGGGAGGGATAGGATTATATCCCTCGTTTCATCTGAACGTAGTGGAATTTAAACGTTACTGCTTTGTTGATAATAAAGCCTACATTTCTGTTTCATCTGAACGTAGTGGAATTTAAACAATTCAAATTTACTCTCTATGTCTGTTATCCATTTTACATGTTTCATCTGAACGTAGTGGAATTTAAACCATGGGAAGTAATCTTCTTGATCTTTCTTCTGATTCGTTTCATCTGAACGTAGTGGAATTTAAACGCTATGTTACCTTTTGGTCTTCTTGATAATCCTTTTGTGTTTCATCTGAACGTAGTGGAATTTAAACACTAAGCGTTGAGACCTTGTCCCTCACCACTCCCCTTCTAGTTTCATCTGAACGTAGTGGAATTTAAACTTATAAATAAATTTCATTATACCCCATTATTTTAAAAGTTTCATCTGAACGTAGTGGAATTTAAACTAATTTTAATGTCGTAATATCTAATGTAGTAGTATGTTTCATCTGAACGTAGTGGAATTTAAACAATATTGAATTTATAAATTCAATCTCTTTTTCTAAATCTTGTTTCATCTGAACGTAGTGGAATTTAAACGGGCGGGCGGAGGGGGGAGAGAACCTCCCCCGGCAGAGTTTCATCTGAACGTAGTGGAATTTAAACTTTTTTGTTTCTTTCCATAGCTTTTACCTCCTTTTTGGTTTCATCTGAACGTAGTGGAATTTAAACTCTTCTCTGTATTTTAGTTTTAAATATTTCATTAATGCTGTTTCATCTGAACGTAGTGGAATTTAAACCAATATCATTAGTCATAATATAAAGACCATTACCAAAAGTTTCATCTGAACGTAGTGGAATTTAAACAATTTATAAATTGTTTCTCCGGTTCTTAAATTTTTCCATTGTTTCATCTGAACGTAGTGGAATTTAAACGATAACTACTTTTTCTTCGTTACTAAGGCTTTTATGAGTTTCATCTGAACGTAGTGGAATTTAAACAGTATATTTCCTATCAACATTGTTTCCTGAATTGAATCGTTTCATCTGAACGTAGTGGAATTTAAACCCCCCTCCCCGGCGGGACCCAGCCGAACTCCCCCCCAAGTTTCATCTGAACGTAGTGGAATTTAAACTGCTCCCCTCTGCCCAAGCGTTGTGTCCTGATCCGCGTTTCATCTGAACGTAGTGGAATTTAAACTTACTAATAGTATTGCTGTTAAATTATAATAAAATGTTTCATCTGAACGTAGTGGAATTTAAACCTTTTTCCGTTATTTTTATATCGTAATACCTAACAAAGGTTTCATCTGAACGTAGTGGAATTTAAACTTATAGTAATAAAGCAATAAGCCCCTTCTTTTTTTAGTTTCATCTGAACGTAGTGGAATTTAAACGTAGTCTATTTTCTTCTATTTTTTCTTTTATAGACATGTTTCATCTGAACGTAGTGGAATTTAAACTCGTTATATTCTCCATCAATTTGATAAGCTAAATTCTTGGTTTCATCTGAACGTAGTGGAATTTAAACCCCTCTAAAATTTTTTTATTTACTAATAAAATTCTCGTTTCATCTGAACGTAGTGGAATTTAAACGATACTCAAAAAATGCTATTAACTGCTATGTTTAGAGTTTCATCTGAACGTAGTGGAATTTAAACTTAGCTCCTGTTATCATTTCTCTTTTAAAATTATAAATGTTTCATCTGAACGTAGTGGAATTTAAACTGGCACATTATATTTGAAGCTCTTTGAGAAGCTAGATGGTTTCATCTGAACGTAGTGGAATTTAAACATTAGTGATGCTTTTTATTTGTATATTGGATTAAATGTTTCATCTGAACATAGTGGAATTTAAACCGCCAAAAAATGTTTGTTTTGTTATTCTATATTCTAGTTTCATCTGAACATAGTGGAATTTAAACTTATTTAATGTGCTTTGAAAACTCTACTTCCATTTTGTTTCATCTGAACATAGTGGAATTTAAACCTTTGATGTTTTGACATCAGAAAATCTTGTAGTACTTGCTTTTGAGGTAGTCGGAAAAAATATAGAAAAATAAAAACTTTTAGAATTATTAGACAAATCAAAAACTTATGCTTTAAAATTTTAAAACTATGAATTTAGTTAAAACTGTTATCAATCTTATAAAACAAAATGACCTTGAGGCTTTCAAGAAAGTTGTAGAGGAATATGAACTTCATATAAATTATCCATCGTTCGATTCAAAAAGATTTGGAACATTTCTTATTGAAAATGATGCTCCATTTGAGTTTTATAAATTCGTTTATGATAAGACTTATAAGCCTAAAATTCTTCCTGATATTCTTCCCGCAGTATTAAGAGGTAAATTAGATTATATTAAATTTTTTCACCAAACAGGTGAAAATCTAAAAGTATATGATGAAAAAGGTAATTCAATTTTACACTATGCAGTAATGAGTGGTAATGAGGAACTTGTAAAATTTATATTAGAAGTTAAAATTGTTGATGTAAATGAAAAGAATGATGAAGGTAAAACCCCATTAGATATAGCAATTGAAAAAGGTTTTGAAAATATTGCTAATTTAATTAAATCTTATGGTGGAATTGAAACAATAAAATTTGAAGAGCCAAAAGAAGAAACTGTTGAGAATGAAAAAGAAAAAAATTTTGAAGTAATTATGATAGAAGAGATTGACGAAAGTGAAATAGAGAAAGGATGTTTAAATCAGGAAGATGAAATTCTTTATACACTATTAAAGCTTGCTGAAAATTCAAAAGATGATAGAAAAATGTTAAAAGAATTTGAAAGACTATTAAATGAACATATTGATTATTTAATAGAAGAAAGTTATTCATTTTCACGTTTATCATATCCTTGGACAATTGATGTTATTTTGAGCTTGTTGGAAAAAAGAAACTATACTGATTTTTCTAAAATTTACGAAATTATATACTTTGCAGTTGATAAATTAATTGATATGCAAAGAAGCTATAAGGAAATAATTCCAATCCTTAAAAATCATAAAGAATTTTTAATTTCACTAAGAGGCGAGAAAGGTGAAACACTTTTACATGAAGCAGTTAATGAAAGGGATTATTATTTGGTTAAAATTTTTGTGGATTTGGGATTTGATATAAATCATGAAAACTATGAGGGAGAAACTCCACTTGCTATTGCTATTAGAAGAGAAGACCGTTTGATAGAAGAATTTTTAAGAAGTAAAGGTGCTTCTTTATAGAAGAATTTTTAAATAGTGAAGCTTTCTAATGTTTTATTTATTAAAAGGCAAATTTTTTATGCTTTGTCCAATAATTCTGATACTATTTATTTTTCTATGTTTTCCCCACCCGCCCAAAATTAAAGCCTACGGCTTTAAAATGCCCATTTTTCGGCAGTGGGGGGCTCTGCCCCCCATAAAGACAAGGCAAATTTTTTATGCTTTAAAATTTCAAAATGGATAAGATAACAAAAGATAAGGTCGTTGAAATAGAATATAGTCTATATGATAGCGAAGGAAATCTGATAGAGCAATCTCAGAGCTTCAAATATCTTCATGGACACAGAAATATAATAATAGGTCTTGAAGAAGGTCTTGAAGGTCTATCAGTAGGCGAAGAAAAAGAAATTATTGTCACTCCGGAAAAAGCTTATGGAAATTATGATTTTGAAGCAATTCAAAACATTCCTATGGATGTATTTGAAGGTTTTGAAATTAAAGAGGGTGAAAGTTATTATGCTCAATCAGAACAGGGTGAAATAATTCAATTCAAAGTTCTAAAAATAGATAAACTAAATAATGAGGTAATTGTTGATTTTAATCATCCTCTTGCGGGAAAGACACTTATATTTAATGTAAAAATAAAATCAATTAGAGATGCTACAAAAGAGGAATTAGAGCACGGACATCCTCACTAATTTATCTATCTCAATAAGTTGTTTTAATAAACTTTCTAATTGAGAGAGAGGGTATTGGGTTTGAGCATCACTTAATGCTTTTTCTGGATTAGGATGGACCTCCATAAATAATCCATCTACTCCAACTGCAACAGCAGCCCTTGCCAAATAAGGTATAAATTCCCTCTCTCCTCCACTAAAACCATTTCCAGCAGAAGGTTTTTGAAGTGAATGAGTAGCATCATATATCACAGGATAACCAAATTTTTTCATTATCACGATACTTCTAAAATCTACTACAAGATTATTATAACCAAAAATATAACCCCTTTCAGTAATCCATATATTTCTATTTCCAACACTCTCAATTTTTTCAATTACAAACTTAATATCCCAGGGAGCCATAAACTGAGCTTTTTTAACATTTACAATTTTTCCAGTTTTTGAAACTTCTAAAATTAAGTCCGTTTGCCTTGAAAGAAAAGCAGGAATTTGAATAACATCTACAACTTCTGCCACTTTTTCGACATCATGAACATCATGAACATCTGTAAGAACTTTTATATTTAATTGTTTCTTTAATTCTTTTAATATTGCTAAACCTTTTTCAATACCAGGACCTCTAAAACTTTTAATTGAGGTTCTATTTGCTTTATCATAAGATGTTTTAAAAACGAAATCCAAATTTAATCTATCTGTAATTTCCTTTAATTTTTTAGCAGTCTCAAAAACCAAATCCTCACTTTCAATAACACAAGGTCCAGCTATCAAAAAAAATCTATTTCTCATATCAAATCTCTCAGTTTAAGCTTAACACCAAAAATATCAATCTCATCATCAAAGCTTAAAACTTTTTTATTCCCTAAATTGTCAATATCCCAAATTTCTTCTTTATCAAGAAATATCCATATCTGCCTCTTAATACCAAATTTTAAATAATCAGAAATTTTCTTTTTAATATAGCGAATTGATTTCTTGCTATCTTCTATTTCAATAATTAAATTTGGAGGTTCTTTAATTGCTTCAAAATCATCTGAATAATTTTTCTTACTTATTAAAACAATATCAGCAGCCCTTATATTATAATCATCAATTTTCAAAGCGACTTCATTTGTAAGAATTTCAAAATTACTTCTTATTGGAGAAAGCTCTAAAACCAAGTTTGCGCAAAGCTTACCATGTCTTTTATAAGCAGGCATCTTTTTAATCCTTTTTCCATTAACAATCTCCTCCCATTCTTTTAACTTACCTTCTAAAAAGTCTTTATATGTCCAAACTTTCTTTGTCTTCGTTTTCATATCAAATTCCTTAATTTAATTTTAACACCAAAAATATCAATCTCATCATCAAAGCTTAAAACTTTTTTATTCCCTAAATTGTCAATATCCCAAACTTCTTCTTTATCAAGAAATATCCATATCTGCCTCTTAATACCAAATTTTAAATAATCATCTATCTTCTTATTTATATATCTCCTCTTTAATTTACCCTCCTCTATCTCAATAACTAATTCAATTTCACAATCCAAAGCCCCAAAATTTTCAATATAATTAACATTTTTTATTAAAACAATATCAGCAGCTCTTATATTGTAATCATCAATTTTTATTGAAACTTCTCCTAAAAGAATTTTAAAATGATTTCTTAATTTCAAATTTAATTGAAATCCAATATCATTTAGCAATCTGGCATGTCTTTTATAGGCAGGCATCTTTTTAACCTTTTTTCCATCAACAATTTCTTCCCACTCATTTAACTTACCCTCTAAAAAATCTTTATATGTCCAAACTTTCTTTGTTTTCGTTTTCATTTTTCTTCTTTCTGAGCTTTTAATAAATTAAATAAATCATCAGTTGTCTTTGCTTTTGATAAAATTTCAATAGCTTTATTTAGGACTTCATCATACTTTAAGAATTTTTCATATCTACCCTTTGAACCTTGAATAATTTCAGAAATACTAATATCAAGATTTTTCATTACTTTTTCCTTAACAGGCTCTATCTCTTTTACATTATATCCTTTGTTTTTAGCAAAGTTAATAAATTCTTCATATGTTTTATCATCAATTTCAAAGGTTTTAGCATTTGGATTTTTCTTCTTCCACTCACTAGCAAATTCATTAAATAATCCATCACTAATCATTTTGGCAATAATTTGAGGTTCTGGTTTATTTTCAACTACAATATCAGGTGCTATTCCCCCACCACTGTAAACTTTTCTATTTAATTTTTTTGTAAAAAATAGTAAATTCGTTTCTTTCTTCGTTTTTTCTCTTCTTTCCTTTAGGGTTTTGGTAGTTCTATCTATCGACCTACCTGATAGAGTATAATATCTTGAAGTAGTTAGTTTTATTGCATAATTGTCCTTTAATGGGATTACTCTTTGAACTGAACCTTTACCAAATGATGTATCTCCTATAATTAAAGCCCTATCCCAATCTTGTAAAGCACCAGCTACAACTTCTGATGCACTTGCAGAACCATAATCAATCAAAACAACAAGTGGGACATTAAAATCTAATTCCGGATCACTTGTTGCCCTAAAATATTCCTCAGAATCAATAGTTCTACCCTTCGTAAAGACTATCATAGAATTTTTTTCTAAAAATAAATTAGCAACTCTAACTGCTTCATATAATAATCCACCAGGATTACCTCTTAAATCTAAAATAAACTTTTTAGCTCCTAATTGTCTTAAACTATCAATAACATCCTTTAACTTATCCGATGAACCTTGTGAAAATTGAGAAAATTTAATATATCCAATATCATTTTTAAAAAGACTAAAATATGGAATTATTGGAACATTTATAATTTCTCTAATTAATTCAAAGTTTAAGAACTCGGTAAAACCTGGTCTTAAAATTGTAATTTTAACTTTTGTTCCAGGTTCTCCCTTTATCTTGTTTATAACATCTTCAAGATCTAAATTCGCTATGCTCGTATCATTAACTTTTACGATAATATCACCGGGTTTTATTCCAGCCCTATATGCAGGTGTTCCTTCAAATGTAGAAACTACTACGACATTTGCTCCTTGTTTTCTAACCTCCATTCCAACACCACCATAAGTTCCAGATGTTGAACTTCTTAACTTTTCTAAATCTTCTGGGGTTAAAAATTCAGAATATGGATCAAGACTTTCTAACATTCCCTTTATTGATTGTTCAACTAAATCGGCTGGATCTTCTTCCTCTACATAATTTTCCTGAATTATTCTTATCGTTTGGTCATAGATTTCTTGAAGAGTTCTAAGATTCTTTGAGGTTTGAAGAGCATAACCTATGGTTATTCCTAAAATCATAGATAGTAATAAAAATATAATGTTTCTTACTTTCATCGTTTCACCTCCTTACCTATAAAATTTTCGGTTATCTCAAAAACTTTTTGTTTTAAGGTTTGAAGTTCCATCGTTCCGTCTAAAATTATAAACCTCAACGGTTCATTTCTCGCAATTTCAATATATCCAAGTCGCACACGCTTATAAAATTCAATTTCTTCACTTTCAATTCTATCTAAAATTTTGTCTTTTATTCTATTTAAAGAAACTTCTTCTGGAAGGTCTATTAGAAATGTTAAATCTGGTTTTACTCCCAAAGTTGCTATTTCGTTTAATTTCTTTAAAAGTTTCAAATCTATTTTTCTACCATAACCTTGGTAAGCTATCGTTGAATCCATATATCTATCGGAAATAACAATATAGCCATTTTTCAACTTTGGGATAATAAAATTTTTCGTATGTTCATATCTACTTGCTAAAAATAAAAATAGCTCAGAATAATCAGGAATTTCAAATTCATTACTTAATAAAATTTCTCTTATTTTCTCACCAAGTTTTCCTCCACCAGGCTCTCTTGTAAAAACAACTTTATAATTTTTACTATTTAAATATTCATATAATTCTTTTGCAAGTGTTGATTTCCCACTACCTTCTATCCCCTCAAACGTTATTAATTTTCCGTATTTGCTTTTATCCAATTTTCTAATATCTTCCTTGCTTCAAAATCTGGTATTTGTTTTGGTGGTGTTTTAAAGAAATAAGCAGACGGTTCAATAATAGCACCTGATAAGCCTCTATCCTTTGCAATTTTAGCACATCTAATAGCATCTATCATAACACCTGCACTATTAGGTGAATCCCAAACTTCAAGCTTCAATTCTATATTTAATGGAACACCTCCAAATGCAGAACCTTCTATTCTTATATAACACCATTTTCTATCTTTAAGCCAAGGTATATAATCAGAAGGTCCAATATGAATATTTTCATCTCCAATATCATAAGGTATTAGACTTCTAACAGCATTCGTTTTTGAAATTTTCTTAGATTCCAATCTTTCTCTTTCAAGCATATTTAAAAAGTCAGTATTACCCCCAAAATTTATTTGATAAGTTCTTTCAATTTTTACCCCTCTTTCTATTAGTAGTTGAGTTAAAACCCTATGAACAATAGTGGCTCCAACTTGTGATTTTATATCATCTCCAAGAACAGGTAATCCAGCTTCTTCAAATCTTTTACTCCAATATTCAGATGATGCTATAAATACAGGAATACCATTAACAAATGCTGCTCCTGCATCAATAACTTGCTCAACGTACCATTTAGTAGCTTCTTCACTACCAACAGGTAGAAAATTTACAACTACATCAACGCCTAAATCTCTAAAAATTTTTGATATATTTTCAGTAGGTCCTGGCGCTTTTTTTATTATCCCCGAAAGGTACTTACCTATACCATCATGTGTCATTCCTCTATATACTTTCGCATTTAATTTTGGAACATCAGCAAACTTATAAGTATTATTTGGATATTCAAAAATTGCTTCAGATAAATCTTTTCCAACCTTTCTTTCATCAATATCAACACCAGCTACAAACTCTATATCTGAAATATGATAACCACCGAGAACAGGATGCATTATTCCAGGAATGAAATCATCTTCTTTTGCATCTCTATAATAATAAACACCTTGAACTAAACTTGATGCGCAGTTCCCAACACCTATTATAGCAACTCTTATTTTCTTAGACATGTTTAACCTCCTTTAAAAAACCAATCCACCTTCTCTTGCTCCCTCTGCCAATGCCTTAACCCTTCCATGATACTTATATCCACCTCTATCAAAAACAACTCTTTTATATCCCTTTTCAATTGCCCTTTTTGCAATTAATCTACCAACTAATTTAGCAATATTTGTTTTACCCTTAATGCCTTTTTCTTTCACCTCTTCTAATACTTCTTTTGACAAACTTGAAGCACCCGTTATAACTTTACAAGGACCAACTGGCGGATCAATTACAATTTGAGCATAAATATGTTTATGACTTCTAAAAACAACAAGTCTTGGTTTTTCAGGTGTTCCTCTTATATTTAATCTTTTTCTAATAGCAATATGTCTTCTTTTTCTCCTTAAATATCTTTCCTTAGGTAATTTCTTTTCTTTTAATTTTGCACTTGACATATTTTTCCTCCCTCATTTCTTAGCAGCAGCCTTTCCAGGCTTGAGTTTTAAAGGAATGTTAGCATACCATATACCTTTACCTTTATAAATATCAGGAGGCTTTATACTTACTATTTGAGCAGCAACAAGACCAACTTTTTCTTTATCTGGACCCTCTAAAATGATTTTATTTTGTCCTTCTACTTTAAAGGTTATACCATCAGGAACTTCATATTCAACTTGATGAGAATATCCAACTTGGAAAACCAATTTTTTACCCTCCGCTCTTACTCTATAACCTGTTCCTTGAACAATAAGTTCTTTCCTATATGGATTGACAACACCATTTACCATATTTGAAATTATTCTATAAACAGTTCCTGATAGAGCTTTATGAAACTTATCATCAGACTTCTTTCTAACCCATATTTCGTTTTTTTCTTTGTTATATTCAATAATAGCATCCTTATGAAATACTTTTGAAACTTCACCTTTTGGACCTTTAACTTTTACAAAAGTCCCCTCTATAAAAACTTCAACCCCCTTAGGAACAATAATGGGTTTTTTTATAAGCTTTGACATTTTACCAAACCTCCAATAGTAATTCTCCTCCAACTTTTAATCTTCTAGCATCTCTATCAGTCAATATTCCTTTTGGGGTAGACAGGATAGCTATCCCTATACCATTCATAACAGGCTTAAGTTCCTTATAACTTACATAAACTCTTCTTGAAGGTTTTGAAATCCTCTTTAAATCAGTTATTACTGGTGAGCCATCTGGAAAATATCTTAATTTTACAACTATTGACTTTTCCTTTTCCTCATAATCCTCAATGAAACCTTCCTTTTTAAGAATTTTTAAAATTTCTATTTTCATTTTTGATTTAGGATAAACCTCTATAAATTCCTTCTTCCTTATTTGGCCATTCTTTATTCTTATAAGCATATCTGAAATTGGATCAGTTAGCATAGGTTCCACCTCCTTACCAACTTGCTTTCCTTACGCCAGGAATTTTACCTTGAAGCGCCAACTCTCTAAAACAAACTCTACAAATTCCAAACTTCCTCATATAACCATTATCTCTTCCACATAATTTACAGCGGTTTCTTTTCCTTACTTTAAATTTAGGTTCTCTTTTAGCTTTCTCAATTTGAGCTTTTCTTGCCATATTTTACCCCCTTTCAAAAGGGAAATTTAAGCTTTTCAGAAGTTCATAAGCACTTTTGTCATCCTTAGCACTAGTGACAATCGTTATATCCATACCAAAAACCTTTTGAACTTTATCAATATCAATCTCCGGAAATATCGTATGTTCATCTATTCCAAAATTATAATTACCATGACCATCAAAGCCATCTTTTGGTAATCCTCTAAAATCTTTAACCCTTGGTAAAGCAAAATTTATTAATCTATCAAGAAAATCATATGCCCTAGACTTTCTTAATGTAACCTTCAAAGCAATCGGTATTCCTTTTCTTAATTTAAATGATGCTATATTTCTTTTTGCTTTTATTATAAGTGGTTTTTGACCAGTAATTAAACTTAAATCAGCGCTTGCAACATCAATTATTTTAGGATCAGAGATTGCTTCTCCAAGAGCAGAGTTTATTACTATTTTTATAATTCTTGGAACTTCATAGATATTCTTATAGCCCATTTCTTTCATAAGCTTAGGAACAACTTCATTTCTATAATATTCAAGTAATCTAGACATTATCTATAACCTCCCCACTTTTTTTAGCATATCTAACTTTTATAAGCTTTCCATTTTTCTCTATGAACTTAAATCCAACTCTTGTTCTTTCACCTGTCTTTGGATCTATAAGCATAACCTTAGATATATAAATTGGAGCTTCTTTTTTAATTATTCCAGATTGTTCATTTGCTTTTCTAGCTCTGTAATGCTTTTTAACTAAATTAACACCTTCCACAATTACTTTTATTGGTTTTCTTGTCTTTTCATCATATACAACTTTAAGAACTCTTCCTTTTTTTCCTTTATCCTTTCCTGATATTACAACTACATAGTCGCCCTTTTTAATTTTTGCCATACTATAAAACCTCCGGTGCTAATGAAATAATCCTTAAAAATCCTTTTTCTCTAAGTTCTCTTGCAACAGGTCCAAAAATTCTTGTACCTCTCATTTCACCAGCTTGATTTATAAGAACAACAGCATTATCATCAAATCTTATATAAGTTCCATCTTTTCTTCTTACTTCCTTCTTTGTTCTAATAATAACAGCTCTATGAACTTCCCCTTTTTTGATAGGAGCATTTGGAAGGGCTTTCTTTATTGAAACAACAACAATATCACCGACCTTTCCATAAACTCTTCCCTTCTTTTTACCCGAGCCTTTTAGAACTCTAATAACCATAGCTTCTTGTGCTCCGCTATTATCAGCAACTTTAACCCATGTAAAATCCTGAATCATAATTATTCACTCCTTTTTAAAATTTGCTTAATTATCCATCTTTTTAGCTTTGAAAGGGGTCTTGTTTCCTCTATTAAAACTACATCACCCACTTTTGTTTCATTATTTTCATCATGAGCATAAAATTTCTTTCTTACTTTAATGTACTTTTTATACTTTGGGTGCATTTTAAGTCTTTCTACTAAAACTACTCTTGTCTTATTCATTTTATCAGATATAACAACACCTACTCTCTGCTTTCTCATAGCCTAATCCCCCTCTCATTTAAAATTGTTAGAATTCTTGCTATATCTCTCTTTATAATTCTTATTGAAGCAGTATCCTCAATTTGACCAAATGTCTTTTTAATTTTTAAGTCAAATAATTTATTTTTTAGTTCATTATATTTAGCTATTAATTCATCGTTTGTAAGCTTTCTTAAATCCTTTGCTTTAAGCGGTTTCATACACCCCCCTCACTTCTTTTTACAATTCTTGTCTTAATTGGAAGTTTATATTGAGCTAGCCTAAGAGCTTCAAGGGCATCCTCTTCCTTAACACCAGCTATCTCAAAGAGAATTTTTCCTCTTTTCACAACTGCTACCCACTTTTCAACATTTCCTTTACCTTTACCCATTCTTGTTTCAGGTGGTCTTGCTGTAACAGGTTTATCAGGAAAAATTCTAATCCAGAGCTTACCACCTTTCTTTAAAGCTCTTGTTATAGTAACTCTACAAGCCTCTATCTGATTCGAAGTTATCCAAGCACTTTCAAGAGCCTTAAGTCCATAATCTCCAAAAGCCAAATACCATCCCCCCTTTGCCTTGCCATCAAGTCTTCCCCTTTGTTGTTTTCTGTACTTTACCTTCTTAGGCATTAACATTTTTAAACCTCCTCAATTGGTCTTTCAAGCTTATCACCCTTATATATCCAAACTTTAACTCCAATTGTACCATATTTTGTATAAGCAGTAGCAAAACCATAATCAATATCTGCTCTTATTGTTTGAAGAGGAACCCTACCTTTTATGTACCACTCCTTTCTTGCCATTTCAGCACCCGCAAGCCTTCCTTTTGCCTGAACTTTAATTCCTTTAACACCTCTTTTAAGTGCTATTTCAACTGCTCTTTTCATAACCCTTCTATGATTCGCTCTTTGTTCAATTCTCTTAGCTATATTTTCTGCAACAAGTTGAGCATCAGTTTCGGGCGAATGAACTTCTTGAACATTAACCCCAATGTTATCCTTATCTGTAATTTTTGTAATTTTTAAAAGTTCTTGTTTTAAGCTTTCAATTTCACTTCCTTTCTTGCCTATTATAAAACCAGGTCTTGCAGTATAAATACTAACGGTTATTTTTTCTCCTGCCCTATCTATAACAATTTTTGAAATTTGTCCATTTGGAAATCTTTTCTTAATATAATCCCTAATTTTTTGGTCCTCTAAAAGCACTTCGGGGATATCTTTATCCTTAGCATACCAGTGAGATTCCCAGTCTTTATTAACACCAATCCTAAAACCAATAGGATGGACCTTTTGTCCCATTACTTAATAACCTCCTTTTTTATAGGATAAGGTTTATTAAGATAATTTTTATACTCCTCAATTTCATCAGAAGCAACAACTTCAACAGTAATATGACATGTTCTTCTTTTAAATGTTGAATAACCTCCAAATCTCATAGGCTTAACAGCAGGTTTTAAAATTCTCCAAGATGGTCCCTGATCAACCTTTGTAAATACAATCAATTCGCTTTCATCAACTGCATTATTACCAGCTTTATTATTATATGAAGCAATAGCTGATTTAAGAGCTTTCATAAACCAATAAGCAGCCCTCTTTCTTGTAAATTTTAATATATGTTTTGCTTCATAAGCGGTTTTCCATCTTATTAAGTCCGCAACAAGTTTTGCTTTCTTAGGAGAAAGTCTTATGTACTTTAAGTAAGCTTTACCTACAACTATCATGAAGCTCCCTCCTTAACTTTTGCTGTTTTTTCCTTATGGCCTCCAAATGTTCTTGTAGGTGAAAACTCACCAAGTTTATGACCAACCATATCTTGTGTAACATAAACAGGTATAAACTTTCTTCCATTATGAACCAAAAAAGTATGTCCCACAAATTCAGGAATAATAGTACTTCTTCTTGAATAAGTTTTTATTGGTTGTTTCTGTCCTTTTTCATTCATCTTTTTAACTTTTTCTAATAACTTCGGATCTACATATGGACCTTTTTTAATAGATCTTCCCATATTACTTCCTCCTCTTAACAATAAATTTACTTGATGTTTTTCTTGGATTTCTCGTTTTTCCACCCTTTGAAAGAACACCACTTGGACCTCTTGGGATTCTACCCTTACCTCTTCCCTCACCACCACCTTGTGGATGGTCAACGGGATTCATAGCCATACCTCTTACATGAGGTCTAATACCCATCCATCTACTTCTACCAGCTTTACCAATTACTACATTTTCCCAATCAACATTAGAAACCTGGCCAATTGTTGCCCTACATTTTAAATTAATTTTCCTAACTTCTCCACTTGGTAATTGAACGAAGGCATAATTACCTTCCTTTGATAAAATAAGAGCTTGTGTTCCAGCAGACCTAACTAATTGACCACCTCTTCCTGGAAATAGTTCAATGTTATGTATTGGAATACCTTCTGGAATATATTTCAATGGTAAGCTGTTGCCGATTTTAATTTCTGGTTCAATAGAACCACTATCAAGTTTTTCAAGTGAATAAGATATAATTCTATCTCCAACTTTAATACCCTCTGGTGCAAGAATGTACCTCTTTTCACCATCATCATACTTAACAAGACTTATAAATGCTGTTCTATAAGGGTCATATTCAATGGATTCTACTGTTCCAAAAACATCAAATTTATCCCTTTTAAAATCAACAATTCTATAAAGAATTTTATTTCCACCACCTCTATGCCTTGCAGTAATTCTACCTAAGTTATTTCTTCCAGCTGTCTTTTTAAGTCTTATTATTAAACTTTTTTCGGGTTCTTCTTTGGTTATGTACTGCGAATAATCAATTACTGTCATAAATCTTCTACTTGGTGTATATGGTTTAAACTTTTTTACTGCCATATCCTATACCCCCTTTAAGGCTTCAATACTATAACCCTCTTTTAACTTTACATAAGCTTTCTTCCAAGCCTTTGTCCATCCTAATTTTCTTCTGTTTCTTATACTACTTCTTGGTTTTGGCTTTATAATTAATGTTCTTACTTTCTCTACTTTAACATTAAATAACTTTTCAACAGCTTCCTTAATTAAACTTTTATTAGCATTCATATGGACCTCAAAAACATAAGTTCTATGAAAGTCTCTATATTTTAAAGCCTTTTCCGTTATAATAGGTCTTATTATAACATCTCTAATATCCATTTTTTAACCTCCAAGTCTTTGAAGAAGTTTATCAATGGCAGTTTTCTCCAAGAGAACATATTCACTATCAACAACATCTAAGGTGTTAAATTCCATGACAGGTTTTATATTAGTTTTTTCTATATTGCGAGCAGATAAGTAAAGATTTTTATTGTAATCACTTGGAACAAATAATAATTTTTTATTTTCTAAATTTAATTTTTTAAGTAGTTCATAAATTCTTTTGGTTTTTATTTCATTCAATTCAAAATCTTCAAAAACTATTATTCTATTTTCTTTTGCTCTATCACTTAGAGCCATTTTCAAAGATAATCTAATTGCTTTTTTGGGAATTGAATATGAGTAATCTCTTGGCTTTACCGCATGAGCCTGACCGCCACCAACAAAAATAGGCGCATATCTATCACCATGTCTTGCCCTACCTGTGTGTTTTTGAGCCCAAATTTTCCTTCTTGAACCTTTTACTTCGCTTCTATTTTTAGCAGAATGCGTTCCTTGTCTTTTGTTTGCCATGTACATCTTAACAACTTCCCAAATAAGATGCTGTTTAATTTGAACATTAAATATACTTTCTGGAAGCTCAATTTCTCCAAGATTTTCAGCATTTAAATTGTAAATTGGAGCCTTCATGATAGCAAACTCCTTTTAGCTTTTCTTACAACAACAATACCACCATTAGGTCCAGGTAGTGCCCCTTTTATAAGAAGAACATCCTTATCTTCAAGAATATTAACAAGCTTCAAATTTATTATAGTTATTCTTTCATTTCCATAATGACCAGGCATTCTTTTACCTTTTATAACCCTACCTGGATAAGTTGTTGAACCAATAGAACCCGGTCTTCTATGGAATTTTGATCCATGAGCATCAGGACCACCTTTAAAGTCCCACCTCTTAAAAACACCAGCAAATCCTCTACCCTTACTCCTACCCGTAACATCAACAAGTTTAATATCTTTGAAAACTGAAACTGTCAAATATTCTCCAATTTTATATTTGTCTATATCATCAGTTCTAAATTCTCTTATAACCCTCGCAGGAAGATAGATATGATTATTTTTAACTCCAAGCTCTTTTGCCTTTAAAGCGTCTTCACCTTGTCTTATCCTCAAAAATTCAAAGTACTCTTTGATCGTATTTTTTGTTAAAATTTCGTCCAAATTTGAATTTTCATTTATTTTAAAGAATTCAAAAGCATAAAGAACAATTTTATTTATATTATTTTGAGAAATAAAAATTTCTCTTTTTACGATATCAGGCTCACTAAGAGCAGTCTTATAAATTTCAAATAATTTATTATCTTTAAGCAAGTTTTCTAATTCTTTTTTAAGGATAACGAGTTGGGATTTCAAAAGTTTTCCAAGTATTGGTTTTTTAATTTTGTTAATTTTCTTCATTCCATAAGCTAAAACTACTGCATTATATCCATCTCTCTCTTTGGTTTTAATATCAATTATGTAATTCTTATCACAATAGACCACTGTTACCGGAACTACATTTCCATTATCATCAAAAACTTGTGTCATTCCAACCTTTTCACCTATTAGCGAAATCATAGCTATATCACCTTTATTTCAACTTCAACACCTGCAGGTAAATCAAGCTTAGATATTTTATCAATAGTTTCTTGAGTTACATTCCTTATTTCAATAAGTCTGGCATGCCTTTTGAGGAAAAATTGCTCTTGTCCTCTCTTATCAATGTGATTACTTCTTATAACTGAGAAAAGCGTAGTTTTAGTAGGTAGCGGAATGGGGCCAGAAACATCAGCCCCAGTCGTTTTCGCAGTTAAAGCAATTCTCCTGGCTGATCTATCTAAAATGACAGGGTCAAAAGATTTAAGCTTTATTCTTATTTTTGCATTTATCATAATTATTCAATAACCTCTGTAATAATACCAGCACCAACGGTTCTTCCACCTTCCCTAATAGCAAATCTCAAACCTTTCTCAAGAGCAACAGGAGCAATAAGTTCAACCTCAAGATTAACATTATCACCAGGCATAACCATTTCTCTTCCCTCTGGAAGTTTTATTGTTCCAGTAACATCTGTCGTTCTGAAATAAAATTGAGGCTTATAACCACTGAAAAATGGTGTATGTCTTCCACCCTCTTCTGGTTTTAAAACATAAACTTCTGCTTTGAATTTAGTATGAGGCTTTATTGTTCCAGGCTTTGCTAAAACCATGCCCCTCTCAACATCATCTTTTTCAACACCTCTTAGCAATACACCAACATTATCACCTGGTAATGCTTCATCAAGAATTTTTCTAAACATTTCAATAGAAGTAGCAACTGTCTTCAAGGGTTCTTTTCTAAATCCTACAATTTCAACTTCATCACCAGGCTTTAAAATTCCCCTTTCAACCCTTCCTGTAACAACAGTTCCACGACCAGTTATTGAGAAAACATCCTCAATAGCCATTAGGAATGGTTTATCAACTTCTCTTACAGGTTCAGGAACATAATTATCAAGTGCTTCAATAAGTTTTAAAATTGAGCCAGCACCAATAGGATCGTCATAATTAGAAGGATTTTGATAAGCTTTTAATGCGGAACCTCTAACTACAGGAGCATTATCACCATCATATCCGTACTTGCTTAGTAATTCTCTAACTTCAAGTTCTACCAAATCAACTAACTCAGGATCATCTACTAAATCTACTTTATTTATAAATACAACTATTGCAGGAACATTAACTTGTCTTGCTAATAGGACATGCTCTTTTGTTTGAGGCATAACTGAATCTACTGCTGAAACGACAAGAATAGCACCATCCATTTGGGCAGCACCTGTAATCATATTTTTGATATAGTCAGCATGTCCTGGACAGTCTATATGAGCATAATGTCGCTTCTCAGATTCATACTCAACGTGAGCAATAGCAACAGTTAGAATTTTGGTAGCATCCCTCCTAAACATCTTAGCATCAGCTTTGGCAACTTCATCATACTCCATAGCCTTTGAAAAACCCTTAGTAGAAAGAACCCTTGTTATAGCAGCAGTTAGTGTTGTTTTTCCATGATCTATGTGTCCTATCGTTCCAACATTTACATGCGGTTTTTTCCTCTCAAATTTCTCCTTTGCCATAATTCTTTACCTCCTTTACGGGATTAAAAAGAAGTTTGAAAAGTATAAAGCATAATAAATTTTATTGCCCAAAAATTACTCTGTCTTAAATAAATAATTTTTGAATTGCTGAACACAGCTCTGAAATTATGGTTTTAATGAGGCAAAGCCTCCCAAAGCATAAATATGGGCATTTTAAAGCGGAAAAGCTTAATTTCAGAAGAGTGGGGGAAAAATAGAAAAATAAATGATTTTAGAATTACTAGACACAGCACTTTGTTATTTAGATTAACCTTTAAAATTTTCATTAGAATTATGGAATTAAATAAAATTTACCTTGGAGATGCTCTTGATTTGATAAAGAAAATTCCAAGTGAAAGTATTGACCTTATTTTAACTGACCCACCTTATGGATTAAACAAAGATATTGCTTATGATGAAAGTCTTGAATTATTTTATAAAATTCTTCCAGAGCTTTATAGAGTTTTGAAAAATGACAGATTTTTTATAACATTTTTTAGCACAAAGTACCTTCCAAAACTGTTTGAAAATAATCCCTTTACTTATTTTTGGCAGATTATTCTTTA